>DATLBQ010000394.1:0-7311 GCA_035526805.1 Pyrinomonadaceae bacterium | reverse complement strand
CAACGGAATCGATGCGCCGGGGCGGTTTAGGGCTGCGCGGGATCTATTGCTCAGAAGACCACCCCGCTTAGGCGGAGACACGCTGCGCGACCTACTCACCAAGAATCCAGAATCAATCGAAGTCGCCAAACAGTCTGCTCTCGCTCTCGATCAAACAGTGCTTCCGATTCAAGGCCCACCCGGATCTGGCAAGACTTACACTGGCGCCCGCATGATTGCCGAGTTGGTGAGAAGCGGATTAAGAGTCGGCATCACCGCCGTCAGCCATAAGGTAATCGGCAAGCTTCTTAAAGACACCTGCGAAGCGGCGCGCGTGGCCGGTGTTGATCTAAAGGCTTTCCAAAGGGTGGATAGCGGCGATGGCTGTGAAGACGCGCTGGTGGAGCGCGCCAAGAACAATGAAGCAGTCGTTAACGCTCTAGCGGGGCGGGAGGCACAAATCGCCGCTGGGACTGTATGGCTATGGGCGCGTCCAGAGATGGCCTATGCAGTTGACGTGCTGTTCGTGGACGAAGCGGGTCAGATGTCATTAGCGAATGTGCTCGCGGCATCTCCCGCAGCTAAGAGTATTGTCTTACTTGGTGATCCACAGCAGCTCGATCAACCTCAACGTGGCGTACATCCTCCTGGTGCAGAGGCGTCCGCGCTTTCGCATCTTCTTAACGGACGTGCGACCATCGGCGCTGATCAGGGATTATTTTTAGCGGATAGTTGGCGACTGCATCCTGATATTTGCACATTCACTTCAGAGGTCTTTTACGACAACCGGCTCATGCCTCGTCCTGAGAACGCGACGCAACACCTGACTGTCGAGGGACCTCTTAATGGTACAGGGTTGCGGTTTGTTCCGGTCAATCATAGCGGAAACCAGAGCGAGTCTCCTGAAGAAGCGGCACGTATTGCAGAGATCGTCGGGCAACTTTTGCGAAACGGCTCAGCGTGGACTAACAAGAAAGGCGAAACTGCTCCAATTCTGCTCAGCGACATTCTGATCGTCGCTCCCTACAATGCGCAGGTTTCCGTCTTGTCACAGACCCTTCCCGAAGAGGCGCGAGTAGGAACGGTAGACAAGTTCCAGGGTCAGGAGGCCCCTGTCGTAATTTATTCAATGACAACATCAACCCCAGAGGACGCGCCACGAGGAATGGAGTTTCTCTACAGTTCGAACCGACTAAACGTCGCTACTTCGCGCGCGCAGTGTGTGACTGTACTCGTCGCGAGTCCCAGCTTGTTCGAAGTGCAGTGTAAGACGCCTCGACAGATCGAGCTCGCCAACGCTTTTTGTCGGTATTTGGAAATGGCTAAGGTCATGTAGCAAATGTATGTGGAGTCGCATGAGTAATGATAGCTCTTGACTAGGAATCATCTGATGGAAAACCAGAGTAGCCTTCAACCATACAGAGCAGAGTCTTTAGTCGTTGGGAGTCATAGCCTGCGCCTTCCGCCGCGAACTGCTTCATTGCTCTACGTATCGGATGAAGATCCAAATACGGTGTCATCCGGGTTTAGCATCGGGATTACGGTCACCTTTATCGGTGGACAACCAGAAGTAAAGACGCTGGCGCCCGGTGAGCCAAGTACCATTTACGTTAGAATGTTCATCAAGGAGCCTCCCGATGAGAAAGAAGTTCCTCGCCCAAACTATTACCCAACTTATGCGGGTCTTTCTCCAGAACAGAAATGGATCTACCTAAGTTGGCTTCGAGACATCGTCACGCCAATCGATGTAGGTTATTTGTTCATCTATTACTATGGGCTCGAGCGCCAACTGCTCATCGGTGAATTTGACCTGGCGTTCGAAGAGATTCTCCTGCTGCGAAAACACCACAAACACCCGTCGTTCTTTTCCTACAGCAATGCCGCCCTTCTACACTCATGCATTCTGAGGAAAAGACGCGATCGGCTGGAGGAGCTGTATCGAACTGAAGAGCTTGGATTCTTGGATAACACCGGACTGCTGATAGCGCACCATCTTGGCTGCGATCTGTCAGGAGACAGTCTTATACACATCTCGCATCAGATAGATGGTGTGAATCGCAGATACATGAAGCTGCATCCAGAACTATACTCAGGGACTGTGAATGAAGTGCTGAGGGAGCACTATGAAGAGGCATACTTTCCATTTGCTGGTCGGTATGACATTTGCAAATTGCCAGGATCTCAACAAATCCTGTTCGCTAACATATCATTTCCACAAGAGATAAGAACCCCAACTCTGCCTGACTTTTTTGGTTATGGTCCATTCTCTATTGAAGTGAAGAAATTGCTCGATGACACGCACGAACGGGTAAAGGTCAAATTAAAGGTATTGAGAACACGCAGGTGACCAAACTTGTAATCGCATTCGACAAGCGCAAAGGCGCGGACAATATTCATGAAGGCAAGAAATCGGAAGCACGGACAAATAAATCGTTTTCTTTGGGACTGAGCAAAGCGGAAAGTCCTGCGGAGTTCAATCAAATCTCTTGTCACGCTATAGTCACGTGACTCGATGAAAATCACTGTCAAAGCATGTCAATTGGTGCAAGGTCGAAGTGCTCTGTAACGGCGGCAAGTTGTAATGAACGTTAAAGTTGTGTGACTCAATGTCACAAAATGCAAAATCCAAGGGGCGCTTTCATAACCCCAAGGTCGGCAGTTCGATCCTGCCCCCCGCTACCAATCCTTCCTCTTAATCCTCAATAATTTACAACGACTTGACTCTTTCAACTCGAATCTGGGCGTGTCCAATTTGTGTCCAGAACAAACAGCACTCAACAGGTGTGAAACCTTAAGGGATTGTAAAGGATGGCAGAGAAGAGAAGTGCTGGTACATTTTCTCGCTTTCCAACAGACGAAACCAAAGAACTTAAGTTTCTGGGCGCCCGTGGGGTCAAACCCCCCATGCTCTTTGCCGAAAGACGCCGAGGCATCCATACCTGATAAAGGACATGGGTTCGGTAAACTTGCGGTGTTTGATGACGCAGAACGAATGATCACGTTTTGATCAATGCAATGCTCGGAGCGGTTTGATCGACGTGGGAGATATGGAACAACAGACCTTCAATCAACGGGGTTTGGAGGCCCTTTAGTTCCCCGCGGTCGCTTAATTGAAAAAACAACGGTGACACGTCATGACGCGGTGAATAAACTTTATGTTTCTATTGGCTATCTCAAATGACCGTGATTTGCGGAACCGCTGTTTGCTACCAGAATCCAGCGCCATCTTTTTATTTGGTTATTTCCTGCTCGCTCATCTAAATCCGAGGAAAAAGTCCACTAGCCATTTATGATTTTGACCGCCCACCGCAGATGAGCGTTGAGATAAAACAACACGGACATTGCTAAGCTCTTACTGTGGTGCTACAGTCCCGCCGCTCTGACCTTCTTTCAGTGCGAGCCCGTCACGAAAGCCTCGCATCGACGATTCATTCAGCTTCCAGATACGCGCAGAATCCCGATTGTCTCTTAGCTGCGCGTACTTCCTTCTAAGTACAGCAGTCGCCTCTCTGAGCGCGTAGGCGATGTACTAAGGCCTTAACTTCTCAATGATTCACAATTTGATATAGCAAAAGCCTCGCGATTCTTAGCGCTAACGAGTTTTCACAGAACACAACCTCTAACGTGATTACTTCCGGGGATGTAGCCTGGAGGGAACATCCTCCCCAAAAGCGGTCGAAGCCCAACTCCGAAAGGAGCCTTCAAGATGGCACTCACTGGATCCTCTAACACGCAATTCGAAAATTGCCTGCGCCTCGTTCTCGGTTTGCTCTTCAGTGTTGGCCTTGCAGTCACAGCTTTCGCGCAGACCGCAACCTACCGCTTTCATGGAGAGGCCTCGAACACTGCGAATCTTTTGCAGCTAAAGACGGCCGGTCCGGACACAGCCACGGTCGCCTTGCAATCTCTAAACCTAAAGAACCAATTAGGTGAACAACTCATCAAGGCATTCGATACCCAGAGCGGAGTGCCTAACGTGTCCGGCGTGATTCCGGCCGGTTCAACAATCACATTCACGTTGTGGATGAATAAGACTGTTGCGTCGGGCGTGATGTATCCAAGAGCTAAGCTGCAATTGAACAGTGCAGCGGGGACGCTTGTGTGCACAGCCACGGGTTCGACAGCGCTAACCACAGCACTCACTCAATACACGTTTTCAGCAACAACCAGTTCAAGCGTCTCAATGACAACGTCCGACCGCTTTTACATTTGGGTTGGAGTCAATATCACTACCAAGGCCACCTCTAATACAAACGCTTCTTTGAATATTGAAGGAACGCTGGGTGGAAATTACGACTCGTTTGCAGTTATACCGAACCCGATACCGCCAGTCCCGACTCCGGCGATAACAAGCCTTTTACCGACAAACGGAGTAGTAGGAACCGCGGTTACGATTACTGGCTCAAACTTTGGTGCCACTCAGGGAACAAGCTCAATCACGTTCAACGGCACAACTGCCACACCAACTGGTTGGAGTTCTACCAGCATCGTAGCGCCCGTTCCTTCCGGCGCCACCACAGGCGCGGTCGTTGTTACGGTTGGAGGCTCAGCAAGTAATGGGGTTACGTTCACATTACCGCCTCACATCAATAGCCTCTCCACAAGCGCGGGTCTTGCCGGCGATCCAGTCACCATTAGCGGCGCTAACTTCGGCGCCACTCAGGGAACGAGTACGGTCACATTCAATGGAACAACTGCTGCACCCACCAGTTGGAACGCCACGACGATCGTCACTACAGTGCCTGCTGCTGCAACCACAGGAGCTGTGATAGTTGCCGCTGGAGGACAAACGAGTAACGCAGTTATTTTCAATGTCACCGGCCCGACTCAGCCAGATACCGCGACCTTCTATTTGCACAAAGAAGCGTCCTCAACCAGCAGCCGTTTTCAATTGAAACCCGCCTTGCCAGATGCCGCTACCTATATCTTGCAATCGGCTGAGCTTAAAGGCCTGCCCCAGAACGCTGATTACCTAATCAAAGAATTTGACACTCAGGTAAGCGTGCCTAATACGCCCGGCGTGATTCCGGCGGGTTCAGCAATCAAGTTCAAACTCTGGATGAAGAAAACAGCTAACTTTGGCGAGATGTATCCGAAGGTGAAACTCACTGTGAATGGTGGCGCGACCATTTGCGAGTGCCATGGTCCTACCGGGGCAGGAAATTGGCTCACCACGTCAATATTCGATTATCTGTTTACCTGTTACACGGAATCCGAAATAACAATGACGGCCACCGATCGGCTTTACCTCTGGGTAGGTGTCTACGCTTATCCGCCCGCGAACGACCGGGTCAAGGCCGAACTGGATATTGAACAGACGGTTGATTCAAACTTTGTGATGCCGATACCTGTTCCTCGTCCATCGATCACTAATCTTTCACCTAACTCTGGCGCGGTCGAGACATCGGTGACTGTCAACGGCTCCAACTTCGGAGCCACTGAAGGGTCAAGCACTATCGCTTTCAATGGTGTAATCGCCTCACCAATGAGTTGGAATGACACGAGGATCGACGCCAAGGTTCCAATTGAAGCAGCCTCTGGGCCGGTCATCGTTAGCGTGCGAAATGTGCCCAGCTACGGAGTCAATTTTTCCGTTGTCTCAGGAACAATTTCAGGAACTGTGACAAAAGCGTCCAATGGTTTCGCGGTGAAGGCCGCATTCGTAGAGGCGCTTCAGGCGGGCGGTTATGTAGCTGCAACGCGCACCAGTGAAACAGGTACCTACTCCATTACGGGATTGAGAGCCGGGACGTATGAGTTGCGCGTAGTCGCTGATGACTATTCAATCGAAGTCAGACCCGGAATCGCAATTACTGCTGGATCAACTGCTACGATCAATGTCGCAATTTCCCAACCGGGCACAATCACAGGGAGAATTACAAAAACAGATGGAACGACCGGCATAGCAGGTGCGACTTTTCGCGTTTACCAGGGTTCGCAACTCTTAAGTAAGGTCACTACTGACAGTGGCGGATATTACAGCGCTTCTGGAATCCGGGCTGGAATTTCCTCCGTGCATGCAAGTGCCGGGGGTTATCAATCCCAATCTCAAACCGGCCTGAACGTAAGCGAACAGGCCACCACGACGGTCAACCTCAGCCTCAACTTCGTGAGCTCCAACAACTCCGTCAATTACAACTACGATGAGTCGGGCAGGCTTGTGACTGTAGAGAGTCAGGCGGGTGAGGTCGCCAAATATGCCTACGACGCAACCGGCAACTTAACGTCAATATCAAGGCATACCGGCACGCAAGTGTCCATACTCGAATTTACGCCGGACAGCGGCAACGCCGGCAGCGTCGTGACAATCCACGGAACAGGCTTTAGTTCTTTAGTCAACGAGAACGTTGTCAACTTTAATGGCGTCGCCGCAAGTGTTACATCGTCCACACCCACAAGAATCGTTGCCACGGCGCCAGTTGGAGTTACAACTGGGCCGATTACGGTCACGTCGCCAACTGGATCGGCGACAAGTCAAACTGCTTTCACGTTAGACACGAGCGCTCCGAGCATCACAGGGTTCAGCCCGATCATTGCGGACGCCGGCGCCGTGTTCACGATCAGCGGTACTAACTTTGAACCGTCGATTAACAAGAATGCGGTTAGCGTCGGCGTCGTTCGCGCCCCTGTAACGTCCGGTACGACAACGGAACTTAACGTCACCCTTCCGCCTCGCGGTGGCTCGGGCAAGGTTACGGTTAACACTTCTCTTGGGAGCGCCGTAAGCTCGCAGGATTTCTTTTACCCGCCGAAGGATTATTACCAGAGTTGTTGCACCGTGGCGCAGCTCGACTACACGGGCCGGATGGCGATTGGTGAATCTCGGACGGTGACAATTACAACTCCGAACAAGAAGGGCATGATGATCTTCGATGCGGTGGCCGGCCAGCGTGTCGGATTAACGATTAACAACACACTAAATATGGCTCTGAACGTGACGATTTTCAATCCCGATGGATCACCCTTTTCAACCGCATATCTGTATGCCAACAGCAGCACATTTCTTAGCAGTACCAGGGAAATAAGCGGCGGCTACACCGAAGGTCTACCCTTCACCGGAACCCACACCATCTTGCTCGACCCGACTAA
Organism: Pyrinomonadaceae bacterium; assembly: GCA_035526805.1. Taxonomy (GTDB): domain Bacteria; phylum Acidobacteriota; class Blastocatellia; order Pyrinomonadales; family Pyrinomonadaceae; genus PSRF01. The sequence goes on along the minus strand of DATLBQ010000394.1, from coordinate 243 downwards.
CAACGCAACCGGAAACGTCACACTTACTCTCACAGAAACGTCTGCGCCTGCCAGATACGCCATCTCGCCGGGTGGCCCAACAAAAACCATAACAACCACGACGACCGGCCAAAACGCCCTGGTCACGTTTCAAGGCTACGTTGGTGAGCGCGTTAGTCTCAGGATGGCCAATGCGACAGCTCCAGGCGTTTTGAGCATCTATGGGCCAGACTGGGTGAACATTACTTATATCTATATCAGTAC
>DATLBQ010000393.1:0-3827 GCA_035526805.1 Pyrinomonadaceae bacterium | reverse complement strand
GCGCGCTTGAAACTGATCAAAGGCGAAATCGAGCCAGCGCCGCTTTGTATCCCAATCGGCGACGGGCGACTCCGCACCCTGCTTGAGAATTTCCTGCGAGATGACAGTATTGTAAGGAAGCTCCATCTGGTAGATCGTGACGGAGTCAGGCTGCAACTCCAGGGCGCGGCGGACTGTATCTCGCCACTTCGTTTCAGTTTCGCCAACCATTCCGGCAATCAGGTCAATATTGATCTGAGGAAAACCGACCTGGCGAGCCAGATCATATACGTCATAGATTTCGGCCGAGAGATGCGCACGTCCGTTCGTCACCAGAATCTCATCATCAAAATGTTCCACGCCAAGACTCAAACGAGTGACGCCGATGTCCTTCAACGTTTCAAGCTTCGATTTCCGCAATGTACCTGGCTCGCACTCGAAGGTTACCTCTTCCGCGTTGCTCCAACTCACATGGCGGTTCAAACCCTCCACCAGGTAATGCAATTGCTTCTCGCTTATGTAAGAAGGCGTGCCGCCACCGAAATATGCGAAGCGAAGTTGCCGGCCTTGTAGTGCAGGTGTGCGACTGTAGAGTTCAGCCTCTTTGATGAGGGCATCGAGATACACTTCAATCTCGGTCGCGTTTTTGTCGGTGTAGACTTTGAAGTAACAAAATTTGCAACGCTTGCGGCAGAAAGGTATATGAAGGTAAAGGCCAAACGGCTCTTCTGTGCGAGGCGCTTGATCGAGCGCTTCGAGTGCGGCTCCCACATACTCCGGTTTCCACTGGGAAAACGGTGGATAATTTGAGACGAAGTAGTTTCCGACTTCCGTGCCTGTTCCAGTCGTGGTGGTCGTCATTTAGTCTTTTGTTCCAATGCTGTACGCGCGAACCAATATTTCGGAAAATTCTGCGATGTTTTGGATTGTAATAGTCGTTACCAGCTCAAAAAATAAATCAAAATCTAAACGGTTCCCTGCAAGCTAACGTATCAGGGAAAGTAACATCTATGACACGTCGGATCAATCGAGCGCTTTTTTGTGAACGCAAACTGTTAGTTTGCCGGCGATTCTTAACGGGCTGTCCAGGCACAGCTAAAACTGACAGTTTGCCTTCCGAGCTATTAAGTTGCCTCATTGCTTTTGCGCGTTGCGTTCTCGGAGAAACTATTTCTACCTGATTGCAGTAATACGTTTCGAAGGCTTAATAGGTTTGATCTTGTCAGCTAAAGACGCCAATGCCTGATTCCAATACTCAAAAGTCTCGCAGCTTGTTTTATTACCTACTACTGCTGCTCGTTTTTGGTGCCGGAATGTGGTTGATATTGGCAGCCGGTGCCCAATTGAATCGTCACCCAGTTGAGCCCACAGCAGGTGAATCGCCTGCGACAATTGCGCCGGCCACGCCTACGCCTGCTGTCTCTGAAAACTGGCCCCGGAACATTTTGCGAGGCACGGTTCGAAGTCCGTTAGGAATTCTGCTTCTCCAAATAATCGTAATCATTATCGCCGCCCGACTGTTCGGCGCAGTATTTCGCAGAATCGGCCAACCACCGGTGATGGGCGAGATGATTGCAGGTATCGCGCTGGGTCCATCGGTATTCGGCTTACTCTTTCCCGAAGCAGTCACATTTTTATTTCCTCCTTCATCGATGAATGCCCTGAGCGTGCTTAGTCAAATCGGGGTCGTGCTCTTCATGTTTATTGTTGGGATGGAGTTGGACATTCAACACCTCCGCGAAAAAGCCTCCGCGGCAGTGATGGTGAGTCATGCCAGTATTGTCGTTCCTTTTCTTTTGGGTGCGGCCCTGGCGTTCTGGCTTTATCCAACCCTGGCGCCGGGTGGTACTTCGTTTGCCGCCTTTGCGCTTTTCATGGGAATCGCTATGAGCATCACGGCGTTTCCGGTACTGGCGAGGATATTGGAAGATCGCGGTTTGTCGCAGTCACGTTTAGGCAGTATCGCGCTTGCTTGTGCGGCCATTGACGATGTTTCTGCCTGGTGCATCCTCGCCTTTGTGATTGCTATCGTGAAGTCGACCGGCCTCGGCTCTTCTGTATTTACGATTGCTTTCACACTTGTTTTTGTTAGCGCCATGCTCTTCCTGGTCAGACCTCAACTCGGCAATTTGGTCGAGAAACGAATGGAAGATCCAAAGCGGGCCAGAGGCTTGCTGGCCGGAGTGCTGGCATTTGTGTTGGCTTCCGCCTGGTTTACAGAAAGCATAGGTGTTCACGCTCTCTTCGGCGGGTTTATCGCCGGAGTTGTGATGCCCTCCTTTTCCGGTTTCCCGGTTTTTATCAAGGAGCGCGTCGAAGCCTTCAGCTCGGCGGCGCTGCTGCCGCTCTTCTTTGTCTTTACTGGATTGCGTACACAGATTAACTTGCTTGACAGTTGGTCGAGTTGGCTCATTTGCCTGGGGATAATTGTGGTGGCCGTCGCCGGCAAGCTTGGTGGCAGCATGTTGATGGCTCGCTGGATCAGGATGAACTGGCGCGACTCATTCACACTCGGCGTTCTGATGAACACGCGTGGATTGGTGGAGTTAGTTGTGCTGAATATCGGGTATGATCTGGGAATCTTGTCGGCTCGCATTTTCGCAATGATGGTTATTATGGCGCTGGCTACGACATTCATGACCGCGCCGCTACTTTCGCTGGTGAATCTGAAAAATCAGGAATGACTACTTTGGAGTGCGCTGACCTGTCAGCGCTTTGACTCCAGGCGGCCTGACGCCGTGTGCGTTTTGTAGTTTCAACCCGGCCGCGACGGGTCGCGACCGACCAAAGCGCTGACCTGTCAGCGCACTCCAAAAATTATGCGGGAGGTTTATATGATTACATCTAGATCGTGGTTCAAAATGCTGGTAGCAATCATTTTCTTCGCAACGCCACTCTGCGCGCAGGATTGGCCGCAGTGGCGCGGCCCTAAGCGCGACGGCGCCGTTGCCGCCCGTTTCGCCGAGTGGCCGAAAGCTTTGAAAGAGCAATGGAAGGTCACTGTAGGTGTGGGCCATGCTTCACCGGTGGTAGCTGACGGCAAAATTTATGTCTTCGCTCGGCAGGGCGAGGAAGAAACCTTGCTCAGTCTCGACGCTGCCACCGGAAAAGAGCTTTGGAAATCGAGTCAACCCATCTCCTACAAGATGCACGAAGCGGCTACCAGTCACGGTAAGGGGCCGAAGTCTACGCCGGTAGTTAGCAATGGTAGTGTTTTTACCTTAGGTATTAGTGGCGTGCTTTCCGCTCACGACGCGCGCACTGGCAAAGTAAAATGGAGGCACGAGTTCTCCAAACAATACCCAAACACTTCCCCGCTCTTCGGCACCGCCATGTCCCCCATCATCGACCGCGGCCTGCTCATCGCCCACGTCGGCGGCCCGGACAAAGGCGCTCTCACCGCTTTTGATATTGAAACAGGCGCAGTGAAATGGACTAACGACATGGATGGTCCGGCTTACTCATCTCCGATTGTGGTAACGCTGGCCGGGGTACGCCAGCTCGTTACCTTCATGCAAAAAGATTTTGTGGGCGTGGACGCGGCAACTGGGAAGCTGCTCTGGAAGCTGCCCGCAAAGACTCAGTACGACGAGAATACAGTCACGGCAATTTCCTACAAGGACATGCTTATTTTTTCCCGAGAGGGACAGGGCTTGTCCGCGATCCGTCTTGCGAAACAGGGCAACGAAATCGTTCCCCAGGAGGTTTGGAACAACAAAGAAAACACCTTGTATCTGAGCACGCCGGTGCTTCAGGGGAACACCTTATTTGGATTCTCAATACTAAAGAAAGGGCAGTTCTTCGCGCTTGACGCTGACACCGGAAAGACCATCTGGCAGGGTCCGGGC
>DATLBQ010000392.1:0-7199 GCA_035526805.1 Pyrinomonadaceae bacterium | reverse complement strand
GAACGGTTGAATTCCGCCAAGATCATCCAGGTCTTCCTGTGTGACCGAGTTAAATGACGGCATCGGGAAATAGTTGATCTTTTCATAACGGTTGCCTTGATCGTCGAAGGTGAGCAGCGAAACGCGGTGATACTCGCCGGTAACCTGACCGCCCATGCCCAGGCTTTGGATAACTGCGTCACGCTTAAACGCGTACTCGTTCAGCGCGCGGCGAAATTCTGATTCCTTGGCTGTGAAGGTTTTGATAATTCGCTCGACTTCTGCCGCGGGAAGCGTGGCAGAGGTAGCAACCGGTGCCTGTGCCTGAACCACCGAAGCGGTAGAAAATATAAGAACGGCAATTAAAGTTATTAAGAACGTAGGCAGGCTCTTTGCGCTCATTTTGAATTCCTCGCCAGAAATGTTCGATCCAAAAGAATCAGATAAAATTGACCGCCATTCAGATGCCCAAAAAGAGCAATCATGTTGCCAATTATCAAGGCGTCGCGACGCGCCGAAGAATATCGCTTCCCAGTAGCGATTTTTAGTTGCAAATTTCCGTGCATCTGATGTAAGGTGCTCGTCGCAGAAGCAATTACCTCAGTTCTCGTCCCGACAATGCGGCATTGACTTCGTTCCGGTTGGGAAAGTGTTGCAGTTCATGCGTGGGCGCATCGAGCTGAACTCAAAGGATTATTTAGGTCCTCACGTCGGTAACCGGCAACGTCCGAAATTTCCCGTGGACCTCAAGCGCGAAAGCGCCAGGGCAACGCAGAGCGGCCGCGTTGCTGCATGGGAAAGACGTAAGGTCAAGCTTTGGGAGGAGCCTGATCAGAAGCTTGTGACCGATGATGTGCGCGGCGGCTGCTGCTCCTTCTGGGCGGAGTGGCATTACGCCGCCGCGCGCACCCCAGCCACATAGCCACGTCCATACAGAATAGGCGGCTGATTGTACCATCCGGCGAAAGCATCGCTGATAAATTCTTTAAACCTTCGAAAAAATAAGCAGTAAATGTTTCGTGTGTGTTAGTGGTAATGGCTGGGCCGCGCGTCTGCCCAAGACACTCCTATTTCTTTAGCCTGCGAATTCTACGGAAGTCGGGTGGGGTATGATTCCAAGTTCGAACCCTTCCTTCAGCATTCGTTGAACAGCTTCGCGACCGCGGTCCGTATATTCCAGGGTAAGATCGTTCACCCACATCGATACAAAACGATCCGCCAAGGCAAGGTCCATGTCTCTCGCAAACTGCATCGCGTAAGCCAGGGCATCTTCTCGGTTCGCTAGTGAATAGCGAATACTCTCTTTGAGCCAGTGCGAAACCTCGCGAATAATCTCAGGACCGAGACCGCGCCGGATAACATTTCCACCCATCGGCAGAGGCAATCCGGTCCGTTCATGCCACCACTCCCCCAGGTCCAGAATCTTGTGCAAGCCGATAGATTCGTAGAATAACTGTCCTTCGTGGATCAGCAGTCCGGCATCGCATTGTCCACTTTGGACGGCCGCGATTATTTTGTCGAAAGGTACGACCTCATATTCAAAATCAGAGTTGAATATTCGCAACGCCAGGAAGGCACTGGTTAGAGTACCGGGAACCGCGACTTTAAGTTTGGAAAGATCTGACCCCTCGGCCGGCGTACGCGACACAAGAATGGGACCGTAATTATCTCCGATCGAAGCACCGTGGGGCAGGAGCAAATACTTATCCGAGATGTAAGCATAGGCGTGGAAGCTGACCGCAGTCACGTCGTAAGTTCCATTGAAAGCTGCTTCATTTAGCGTCTGTATGTCTTTAAGTACATGGGTGAAGTTGAGCCTCCCGGTATCGAGTTTGTTTGTGGCCAGTCCGTAGAACATGAAAGCGTCGTCTGAGTCCGGAGAATGAGCGACGGTAATAGTGCGCGTTTCAGTTAGGGTTGACATAAGGAATTCCTGGCGAGAGTTAACTATAGTAAATTCAGGAGACTAGACAAGACTGACATTGGTGCGGTCAATGGCGTTGTAGACAGTATCCCGCTCGACAGCTTCAAACCCGGCGTCCTCAATCAGACTGACCAACTCGCTGCGGGACATTTTGACCTCATTGTTGGATTCAATGGAGTAGCTTTGTGAAAGCTCGCCGCCGTCTGTGATAGTTCCATCGATGTCGTTAGCGCCGTAATGCAGCGCCACCTGCGCGAGACGTTTTCCGAGCATAACCCAGTAAGCCTTCAGATGATCGAAATTGTCGAGCAATAGGCGCGATACAGCCATGGTTTTCAACGAATCCACTCCTGAAGGTCCCGGCAAATGTGCGAGTTGGGTATTCTCGGGATAAAACGCGAGCGGAATGAGACACTGAAAACCGTGTGACTGGTCCTGTTGCGCACGCAGACGCAACAGATGATCGACTCGGTCCTCAATGCTTTCAATATGGCCGTAGAGCATGGTGGCGTTCGTCTTCAGTCCGGCCGCATGAACCTTACCCGACAATTCAAGCCAGCGATTGGCGTCGCATTTGTGAGCGCAAATGATGGAGCGCGTGGGTTCACGAAAAATTTCCGCACCCCCGCCGGGGCACGAATCCAATCCGGCTTCGATCAAGTGGGCGATCACGTCCTCGTCACTCAGCTTATAGAAATGCGCAAAGTGGTCTAGCTCGACCATCGTAAAAGCTTTGAGATGAAGCTGAGGATAATGTTTTTTAAGTCCGGAGAGCAGATCGGTGAAATAGCTGAACGGAAGTTTCGTGTTGAGTCCACCGGTAATGTGAATCTCAGTGGCGCCTTCCCTAACTGCCTCCCCGGCCACCCGCAGACTATCTTCGATGCTGTGTGTATACGCATCCGGTTGACGTGGCGTTCGATAGAAGCCGCAAAACTTGCAATCGGCGTAGCAAACATTCGTTGGATTAAGGTGCCGGTTCACATTGAAGAACGTGGTTCGCCCGTGCTTCCGCCGCCGCACGTTGTCGGCCAGTTTACCCAGTGCCGGCAAGTCGTCGGTTGCAAACAGAGCGAGACCGTCAGCAAAGGAAAGCCGCTCTCCACTCTCAACCTTCTCAGCTACGGCGTTAAGTATTCGGTCGTGTGAAAAGTTCATGAAAAAGTCCTTAGAAGGGTTGCGCCTCCGAATGTTACGAACAGGATCACGCTGACAAAAGCGTTGGTAGTAAAGAATGCCGCATTCAATTTACTTAGATCATTCGCCTCGACCAGCCGGTGCTGGTAAAAAAGCAAAACAGCGGTTGCTACTACACCGATCATCGCGAAGATTCCGAGTTGCGTTATCCAGTATAAGCCAAGCAGAGCGGTAAAGGCGGCGATATGGAGTAAACGCGCTATCAACAGAGCTCGCTCAATTCCAAAACTTTTGGGGATGGAATGGAGTCCAGCCTCCACGTCAAAGTCGTAATCCTGGCAAGCGTAGAGTACGTCAAAGCCAGCGGTCCACAACATCACGACCAGCGAGAGCAGCAGCGGCACTGGACTGTCCAACGCGCCGCGAACTGCGATCCAGGCTCCCGTCGGAGCGATTGAAAGACACCAGCCAAGCATCAGGTGCGACAACAGCGTCCAGCGCTTGGTAAATGAGTAGAGCAATATGCTAGCGAGGGCTACGGGCGCCAACACGAGCGTGAGGCGGTTCAACATCGCCGCCGCGACGAAAAAAAGCGTCGCCGAGGCTACTATAAACGCCCACACAAAACCGACTGATAAAAGACCGGCGGGCAGCGCACGATTTGCAGTCCTCGGATTGCGCGCGTCGTAATCTCGATCCGCAATTCTATTGAATGCCATGGCCGTTGAGCGAGCGCCCACCATAGCTGCGGTGATCCAGATCAGCTGCTTTGCCGAAGGTAAGCCATTCGCTGCGAGCACTGCGCCAAGAAATGCAAAGGGTAAAGCGAAAAGCGTGTGCTCGATTTTGATCATCTCGAGCGTAGTACGTATGTCGCGGAGGAAGGCGGGCATAGGGTTAGTCTTCAGTGGCGCTTATCAATTCGTCCGTTTGTTCTTTCAAACCTCTCCACTGCGTCGCCTGGGAATGCGGCACGCCTAAATGGTCAAGAATACGAAAAACCAGATGGTCAACAAGTGCCTCGATGGTTTGGGGCCGATGGTAAAAGCCCGGACTCGCGGGGATAATGTGCGCACCCGCACGCGAGATTCGTAACATGTTTTCGAGGTGAATTGCGTTATATGGAGTTTCCCGAGGTACGAGTACAAGCCTGCGATTTTCTTTCAGCGTCACGTCCGCTGCACGATGAATCAGATTTGTTCCGGCTCCTGAGGCTATCGCACCGAGCGTACCCATCGAGCATGGGACGATCACCATACCCTCCTGTGGATGCGAGCCCGAAGACGGACGTGCCGCAACGTTGTCGAGACGATGTAAATGAATCAGTCGCGAATCCACGGGTAAGCCCAGCCAGCGATTGATGGTGCTTCGATCGGCATTAGTTAGATCGACCCCCAACTCAACTTTCGCAACCGTCGTTGCGGCCTCTGACATGATCAAGTTTATGCGCTCGACCACTCCGCTGGCGGCCAGGTGCACTAGCGTGCGTTGCGCGTAGATGGAGCCGGAAGCGCCGGTAATTGCTACGGTGAATTCCATGTTCGTGTCGTATTTGAATCTTACTTGGCGGGTAGTTTCGGCGCAACCCAGCGGTCAAACTCATCGACAGATTACGCAGATTCCACAGATTCTCCTAAACACTGGCCGTCAGTTGTTGTGCCGCGCCTGCAACTTTGCGTTAGAGTAATAAGACAATATGGACTTAAGGAAACTCGAACAACTGCTTTGCGCCTACAAGAATAACGAACTTGAAATGGCTGAAGCTGCGCGTCGCATTACCGAGCTTCAATACGAAGACGTCGGGTACGCGCGGGTAGATCATTCGCGCTCAACCCGCCAGGGCTTTCCGGAAGTTGTCTTCGGCGCCGGCAAAACACGTGAGCAGGTTGTGGGCATCGTTGAACGGTTGATTCGGCAAGCCGCCAATGTTTTGGTCACACATACTGACGCAGCGACTTTTGGAGAGGTGCGCAATGTCGTCACCGAAGCCGAGTGGCACGAATCAGCCTCGCTGATAAGAATTCAAAGAGACAAGACTGAACTAGGCATCGGCGAAATTGCAGTGGTGACAGCGGGTACGAGCGACATACCGGTGGCAGAAGAGGCTGCCCTCACCGCCGAAGCTATGGGCAATCGAGTAAAACGGATTTGGGATGTTGGGGTGGCAGGAATACATCGAATACTTGCGGAACGTTCGCTGTTGCAAACTGCGCGCGTGGCGATCGTAGTGGCTGGAATGGAAGGAGCCCTGCCCTCAGTGGTAGGTGGTTTGGTAAGCGTACCGGTTATTGCCGTACCGACGAGTATCGGCTATGGCGCGTCCTTCGGCGGTATCGCCGCGCTGCTCGGCATGCTCAATTCGTGCGCATCGAATGTCACGGTTGTGAATATTGATAACGGATTCGGCGCGGGATTCGTTGCGAGTTTGATCAATCGCAAATGGCCAACGGCAAGGGATGAGGAACGTTAGGATAGAGACCAGTTGATACTGGGACAGGGGGCGAGACGCCCGCCGTCCCAGTAAGAGCGGTCGTAGTAATACACGGATTTAAAGCATCAGGGATTGATGAGGTTATTCAGTCGCTCGGCCCAGTCCTGATCGAGGTTCTGCAGAATATTATATTGTTCTAATGCGCCCTCGCGATTGCCCATTGCCAGCTGCGATTTGCCGAGGTTGTAATATGCCCTGCCGAAATCCGGCTTCAGTCGAATCGCTTGTCTGAAAGATTCAACCGCCTCAGGTAACCTTCCTGACTCCAGGTACGCTTCGCCCATGTTGTTGGGCGCGTTTGGGTCACCCGGTTTCATCATGGACAGTTGCTTAAAGATCTCAATCGCTTCCGTATATTTTTTAGACTTCAAGTACCGGGAGCCAAGCCGTTCGTATGCACTTGTATAGTCTGAGCGCAACCGAATTGCCTGCTTGTAAGCCTGAATTTCATCATCGGGCCGTCCCCAGTCGCGATAGACCAAACCGAGTGCATACCACGCGTCAGCAGCGTTGTAAGGATCAATTTTAATCGACTGGCGATAAGCTTCCGCCGCCTCGCGGTATTGTTTTAAATAATAATTCGCCAAGCCGATGTTGAAATACGATTCGGCGGATGGTCTTAGGTTCACGGCCTTTTTGGAAGCTTCAATCGCCTCGCCGTGACGGCCGAGCTTCTCCTTACAGAAGCCCGACTGTGCCCATGCCTCCGCATAGTTGTTGTCTGACTCTGTAGCCTTTTCAAAATACGGCAAGGCCTTCTCACAGTCGTCCCTGGATAGAAAACTCAGACCATCGCGGAAATACTGCACGGCTTTCGCGCGCTTGTTTCTGCCGCTGGCCGCTACCAGATCAGACAAAGACAACAACGTTCCGCTTTGCAACTGAGAAATGCGTTCGGATGGAATAGCGAAGTTGACGCTCTGGCCGCCGGTGATTTGCAACGTTGCCACACCGATGACCTGTCCTTGCATATTAACTACCGGACTACCGCTCGAACCGGGTGAAATCGGAGCTGTGATTTGGATAATTCTTCCAAAGGTTGGAATGTCGCGCACTGCTGAAACTATGCCGTTGGTGACACTGCCTTCCAGTCCAAACGGATTACCGATTACCACGATACTTTCACCTTCCTGCGGTGAAGTTCGATCAAGCAGGAGCGGTCGGACCTGATTGGGCGGAGCGTCAACTCGCAAGAGTGCGAGGTCGCCTTCCGCGTCCACGGCAATGACGCCTTTCACTTGATAGACACTGCCATTGTAAGAGTGAACCTCGGCGCGGTGGGCGTTATCGATGACGTGGCGGTTAGTAACCACGCGGTCAGAATCAACGAAGAAGCCGCTGCCGCGTGAAAGCTTTTCGCCGCGCACATCAAATGTTTCGATGGCCACGGCAGAAGGCTTGATACGGCGAACGAGTTCCGGAAGTAAGTCCTGCGACTTGACCGTAGGAACAAATCCAGCGAACAGCAGTAGGAGCCAAATAAACTTCATGAAGTAAGACTAATGCGTACCGTACCCTGTCCTACCAACCTGGTGTCGAGCTGCGGCTTTGCCGCGTTCGTAACCTCTAAGAACCACCGGCCCTCGGCTAGCTCAAGCGAGTCATAAACCAGCGAGTGCCCGACCCTGGACAAGCGAAACTATATCAACCAACTTCACATCCTCGCTG
>DATLBQ010000391.1:0-9638 GCA_035526805.1 Pyrinomonadaceae bacterium | reverse complement strand
CTTCGGCGCCGATGTTGAGCAAGCCGCAACGAAACGCAACCATCACCGCGAGGCCGGTAAAGATTAACGGCGTCGCATAAAAAAGGGTGTAGCCGATGCCCACCGGCCAGGATAAGGCGCTACCGAAAAGCAAGCGGTAGGCCTCAATTGGATTGTCGCCAATAATGAGAATGAGGATTCCGCCAACAATAAAAGCGGCCACGACAGCGATCAAGGGAAACAAGAGTTCGCGTAGAAGGTTCATTGGATTTCAGATCTTAAATCTTCAATCTCATTTGTTTTTGCCTGGGTCTCTGGACTTTGCTCTTTGGTCTTTGTTTGAAACTGTGATCTCCCAAAAGAGTCAGGCTTCGTACAACGAAAACAAAGACCAAAAATCTAAGACCACATTAATGTCCGCGTGTCATCAGTAATCCGATCTCCTCGATAGTTGCTACTTTCGGATCAACCTCTCCTACAATTCGCCCATCATGGATAATCAGCAGACGGTCTGATAAAGAAGTAACTTCTTCCAGCTCCGCCGACACCAGCAACACCGCGCAACCTGAGTCGCGCAGACTGACAAGCTTGCGATGAATAAACTCGATTGCCCCGATATCCACTCCCCGCGTCGGCTGCGAGACAAGCAATAGCTTCGGCTCTACTTTGAATTCCCTACCGATTATTAGCTTTTGCTGATTGCCGCCGGATAGCGAGCGCGCGGGAAGATCGGGATTCGCAGGACGCACATCGAAGCCTTCGATAATGTCGTTTGCCCGCTGGCGAACTGCTGCGTTATTCAAAATCACGCCCGCGTAACTAACGAGAGGCTTGCGGTAATGGACCCCCAGGATTGAGTTCTCAGCGAGATCGAATTCGAGCAGGAGACCACGCCGGTGCCGATCTTCAGGAATGTGAGCGATGCCCAATTCGCGCCGCAGCCGCGCGCCCTCGTGCGTAATGTCGCGATCTTCAAAAAGAATTTTGCCTGAAAGTTGCGACGGCTCTACCAGGCCCGCCAGCGCCTCGATCAATTCAGTTTGGCCGTTGCCCTCAACGCCGGCAATGCCGAGGATCTCACCCTTACGGACGTCAAACGAAACGTCGTCGAGAGGCTTAGTGGCGCCCTTCGTAGTTATTGATAGATTGCGAACGCTCAATTCCGCTGCGCCCGGTTTCGCTTCCGGCTTATCGACGCGCAATAGCACTTCGCGGCCGACCATCATGCGAGCGAGCTCGGCGGCGTTTGTTTCTTTTGTTTGCACGCGGCCCACCACGCGGCCATCGCGCATCACCGTAACCTCATCGGAGATCGCCAGCACCTCCGCAAGTTTGTGAGTGATGATGACAACGGTCTTGCCCTGCTCCCGCATGCGGCGCAATATGGAAAAAAACTCTTCAACTTCCTGTGGCGTCAGAACTGCCGTTGGCTCATCGAGAATGAGCAAGCGCGCATGACGATAAAGTGCTTTCAAAAGTTCGACGCGCTGTTGCTGCCCCACTGACAGATGTTCAACCACGGCATTGGGATTGACGGCCAGCTTGAATTCTTCTGAGAGTTTGCGGATTTCGAGGCTCGCTGCGGCGAGATCAAGTGTGACAGCGCTACCGGGTTCCGCGCCAAGGACAATATTCTCCGCGACGGTCATGGTGTCTACCAGCATGAAGTGCTGGTGGACCATGCCAATGCCAAGTGCAATTGCATCGTGGGGCGTTGCTATATTACGCGGCTGACCATCAACCAGGATTTCACCATCATCGGCCTTATAAAATCCGTACGCGATGCGCATCGCGGTGGACTTGCCGGCGCCGTTCTCACCAACGATCGCATGAATCGTCCCCGGCTTCACGAGAATGCTGACTTTATCGTTCGCGAGAACGTCACCAAACCGCTTTGTTATGTTTCTGAGTTCTAACACTGATTTGGTCTTTGATTTTTGGTCTTTGGTCTTTGGTTTCGTTACGTTGACTTACTTTAGCTCAGCCTTTGTGATGGAATTTCGCCTTTTGCCCAATGATCCGATAGAGCCCAAATAGGCATTCAACTTAGGCGTCAGCTCCTTCACGAAAGGCAGAAGATCGCTGACTTGCTTCTCATTAAGTAGTCGTCGCCGGTAGGATCTTCGCAGCCAATGCTGCGTTTCATATAACGAACCTCTTGCTATCCTCAGAAACCTGCGAAACTCCGGGTCGGTTCCTCTGCCACTGCCTTCTGCAATATTGGCCCCAATGCTGTCACAAGCTCGCACGCGTTGCTTACCTACCGTGTCCCTTGCGAGCGCATCCCAACGAATAACGATTTTCCACAACTGGTCCGATAGTTCCTCCGAGAGTTTGTAAATCTGTAGATTTTCAAAGTTAGTCTTTTCCAAATGAAGTCCCTCAAGCGGAGGGTGCTGTCCAAAAGATTAGCGGTAGCATTAATCACTTACTAAGAAACAAAGACCAAAAACCCAAGACCAAAGACCAGCTATTTAGCCATCAAATCCGTGACTTTAATCTCTCCAGCGATGATCTTCTTCTTCGCCTCTTCAACCTGCTGAATCATTTCGGGCGTTACCAGATCCTTGTTGTTTTCATCCATCGCATAGCCCACGCCATCTTCATTCAGCCCATAAACGTGGAAACCCGTCTTAAACTGTCCGTTCACGACGTCCTGAATGATTGCGTAGACCGCGTTATCGACACGTTTGACCATACTGGTTAAAACGAATCCCGGCTTGACCATGTTTTGGTTCGCATCGACGCCGATAACATAGTGTGTGGCCCGTCCATCCTGCTTGCCCGCCTGCTCAACCGCATCGAAGGCCCCCAGACCCGAGTTGCCGGCGGCGGTGAAGATCACATCGGCTCCCTTGCTAATTTGGGCCAGCGCAATTTCTTTGCCCTTGCCGGGATTGTTCCACGCAGCATCGGTAACCCCGACATAGTTTGGTATAACGCGAATGTTTGGATTCACGGCGCGCGCGCCTTCTTCGTAACCGCCTCTGAACCGGTGAATCAACCCGATGTCCATACCGCCCAGAAAACCGATCGTGCCGGTCTTGCTGGTTTTTGCCGCCAACATTCCCACCAGGTATGAGCCTTCATGTTCTTTGAAAATCAGCGAAGCCACGTTCGGCAGATCACTGACGCCGTCGACTATAGCGAATCGAATGTTTGGGTAATCCCTCGCCACCAGTTCAATGATTGGCGTTTGCGCGAAGCCGATGCCGATGATCAGATCGTAGTTCCGTTCAGCGAAAGCGCGCATGGCCGGCTCGATCGAGGTGGGATTGCCCGGCTCGATATCGCGGAGAACAATATTCAACGGCGGTTTTCCACAACTCGAACCGTCTGGCCACTTGCCCGTCTCGGCGCACTTTGCGCCAGCCCAGGCTGCCGCATTGAACGACCGGTCGTCTTTCCCGCCGATGTCAAAGACGATACCCACCCGAATTCTGGTTTTATCGTCAGCGCCATAGCTTTGGTGGTTGCACGCCGAACTGAAAACTAAGAGCAAGAGACTTGCGAGGACCAGCGTCGAGCAGATTACAACTTTCATTCGTTTATCACTTCCCTCATTAATAACGGAATATCTGATGGGGATTGATCGCCGATTTCGTACGCCGACTGAATTCGCTGAGCAGCTTCCCTGCCGCTTGATTCGTCTCGACAGTAAACGGTCCCGAGCGCCGCGTGCTTGCCAATGCGATCTCCGATCCGCGCTTCAGCGATAAAGCCGACCGATGGATCGATCGCATCGTCGATACGCACACGTCCGCCACCGATGGCAGCAATAGCATGTCCTATCTCTGCGGTTTGGACTTTGATAACGAAACCAGAACGCGGGGATTCTACCTTAAACGATTCTGTCGCCAAAGGAAGGAATCCGGCCGGATCGTCGCAGACTCGAGGCTCGCCGCCTTGTGCTTCGATATTTTGACGGAAACATTCCAGGGCTTGCCCGGAGCCAAGAATTTGCCGCAACCGAACGCGCGCTGCGTCAAGCGAATCATCAAGATGAGAAAGGACGAGCATGTGTGCCGAAAGCTCCAGCGATAGATCGAGAACCGGCTGAGCATGTCCTGCCGCTTCGCCGCGCAGCAGCTCAATGCACTCTTTTACTTCGATTGAATTGCCGACGGCCTGGCCCAACGGTTGATTCATGTCAGTCACCAAAGCGCGCGTACGAATCCCGCATGCATTGCCCGTTTTGACCAGCGCGTGTGCCAACGCCCGCGCGCGATCTTCATCTCGCATGAAGGCGCCGGAGCCAACTTTAACGTCAATCACCATTGCATCCAGGCCAGCGGCGCCTTTTTTCGAGATTATTGAGGCCACGATCAAAGGAATCGCTTCTACGGTAGCCGTAGCGTCGCGAAGCGCGTACATCTTCTTGTCTGCCGGCGCGAGCTCCGCCGTCTGCCCGGACATAGCGTAACCAACGGTTTTTAGCACGCGCTCAAACTCACCGGTGCTCAGGTCCACTCGATAACCGGGAATTGATTCGAGCTTATCGAGCGTGCCTCCGGTATGGCCCAAGCCACGTCCGGAAATCATGGGCACGCAGATTCCGCAGGCGGCCACCAGTGGCGCAATCAAAAGAGAGGTCTTGTCACCTACGCCGCCAGTAGAATGCTTGTCAGCTTTTGGTTTTGCGATGTCTGAAAAATCCAGCGTGTTTCCGGAACGCAGCATCGCCTCTGTCAGCATTACCTGCTCGGCATCGTTCATGCCGTTAAGGAAGATAGCCATCAGCAGCGCGCTAATCTGATAATCAGCAATCGTTCCTTTTGTGACGCCTTCGATGAAGAAGGCTATCTCCTGACGCGATAGTTCCTGCCCGTCGCGCTTTTTTCGGATTACGTCCTGCGGTCTCAATAGTTTCCCCTTAGCTTACGTAAAGCAAACTGTTAGTTTGCGTCTTTGCAAACTAACAGTTTGCTTTACATTCATCGCGAACCAACGATTTGCGTTACGACGCAAGCAGCACCACCGCTTGCGCAGAAACGGCGAGCTCCTGACCGACTGAATCCAATCCTTCCGCGGTTTTCGCTTTTACGCTTACGCAAGAAACCTCTATACCCAACACCTCGGCGATGTTGTCACGCATCGCTAACACATAAGATCGCAGCTGTGGTTTCTCAAGCATGATTGTTGTGTCGACGTTTACTACAGCAAGCCCGCGCTCATGTGCCAACCACACGACGCGCGCGAGCAGGTCAACGCTTTTCGCATCTTTCCATTGTGGATCGCTATTCGGAAAATGTAGTCCGATATCGCCTTCGCAAAGGGCACCAAGAATCGCATCAATGATGGCGTGCAGCAAGGCATCTGCGTCTGAGTGGCCGGCGCCACCGCGGTCACACGGTACGTGCACACCGCCAAGCATCAGCGGGCGGCCGTCAACTAACTTGTGCGTATCATTGCCGATGCCGATGCGGAACATAAGATTAGTGTGCAGTGGGCAGTGCGCAGTGGGCAGTCGTCGTTTCGTTAGTAATCATTGTTAATACAACGTAGGAGCCAGTCGGGCTACGGTTCACTGCCCACTGCCCACTGCTCACTGCTCACTGCTCACTGCTCACTGCTTTTAGTATTGCTTCCCCGATTACAAGATCCTCCGGCCGCGTAATCTTAATGTTGCGCGGACTTCCTTCCACTACCACGATCTTCGCGCCCATTCCCTCAACGATCGAGGATTCGTCGGTTAGACCCGCGTCGGAAACGTCCACTTGCTCATACGCGCGGCGCAGTAATTTATAGTGAAAGCACTGCGGTGTCAGCGCATAACGGATTGTCGAGCGATCCAGCGTTCTTACAACCACCCCGTCGTTAACCTCCTTTATTGTATCTACAGGGATAGAAACGAGTATGGCCGCGCCTTCAAGTTCAGCAGCCTGGACCGTTCGAGTAATTTCATCGGAAGTCACAAACGGGCGCACTCCATCGTGAACTGCAACCACCTCCGTCTCGGTGCCGACGGCGCGCAGACCCTGGAGCACAGACGCAGCTCGTGTGTCGCCTCCAGGCACCACCGCCACAAGCTTTTGTATTCCGTGTTCTTTTGCGATAGACAGAAAATCGTCAGTCTCGCCCGCAGCCAAAACAGTTACGATCTGGTGGATGACGTTACAGCGCTCGAAGGCCTTGAGAGCGTGAAAAATAATCGGCACACCCGCGAGCTCGAGAAACTGCTTTGGCCGCTCGCCCGCCATTCGCCTGCCGAACCCAGCGGCGGCAATGATCGCGACATTCATAAACAGGTGACAACTAACAACTAAACAGCGGGTTCAGAATTGGGACGAGAGCTTATCCATGGGGCTGGGCCATTTTGCCATACATTTGCAGTGTGGGGGTAGCTATTCAGATCGGTGATCCCGATGCAGTTTAGAGTTCAAACTTTAGTTTGCGTTGCCATTGCCGGCCAAATTCGCAGCCTAAAGGCTGAACTCTGAACTACTAGCCTCGAAGTCGACCTGTAGGATTAGCCGTCAAATCATTTTGATAGTACCGCGGAATTTATTTTATGGGGGCGAGGGGCGAAAGAAGGGCTTAGGATTCCGTGATCGGTTCCGTATCGGTGATGCGTACCGGCACTGGACCGCTTCTCGGGTCGCGGGGCTGCCGCCGGGCTGCTCCGTTAATGCGGTGTTCGCCACTATTCGAACCGTTCTCTGGGTCTTCCCAGAGTCGTCCGAAGATCATCTTGCCGGCAGTTGTTTGCAGCACACTCGTCACGGCGATATCGGCATTTTTGCCGATCAGACGGCGCGCATTGTCGACCACTACCATCGTGCCGTCGTCGAGGTAAGCAACACCCTGATTGTATTCCTTGCCTTCCTTGAGGATGAACACGCGCATCGCTTCGCCGGGAAGGACCACGGGCTTCAACGCGTTTGCCAGCTCATTAATATTGAGCACGCTAACGCCGCGGAGTTGCGAGACCTTGTTCAGATTGAAATCGTTAGTAACGATCACGGCGTCCAGTTGTTTGCCCAGCTCGATCAGTTTTAGATCAACTTCGCGCACTGCGGGGAAATCTGTTTCAACAATTTGAATATCGAGCGAACTATTGTTTTGCAGCCGGTTAAGCATGTCCAAGCCGCGGCGCCCACGCTGTCGTTTGGAAGAATCAGGAGAGTCAGCTACCTGCTGCAGTTCGCGCAAAATGAACTGCGGAATGATCAATGAGCCGGTCAGGAAACCTGTCTCGGCCACATCGGCGATACGACCGTCGATAATTACCGACGTGTCCAGAATTTTTAAATCGCGACGCGAGGCTTTGTCGGTGAGTATCCCGCCCAAAGCGGACAACTCGAGATAGTCGCCTTTGGCGGCTCCGACCATCAAACCGACATAGGCCATGAAAAAAGTTAGAACGAGGGTAAGGAAGGTTTTGACTTCAGCGGCCACCGCAGGCGATTCCTGCCGGCTAATCAAGGAGCCGATTAGAAAGGCGCCGATGATTCCCAGGATCGATCCTACCGCCGCGCCGATCAGCGTCTTTAAAGATGCGCGCCGAATCCTGCGTTCAAAGAGGATGATGCAGATGGCGATCACCGCGCCGACGCCTGCAGAAATCCACGGATCGCCCCCGATAGGTTTTAGAACGTATCCAGAAGCGACCAGAATTGCAGTAAAAATCAGACGAATAATTACAACATCAGCATGCATGACGGCGGAATCTTAGCACGGCCTATCCTGCCCGTCATCAAAAACCGCCTTATGGGACAGAGGAATGGGGAAAGGGTAAGGGGGAAAGGGCAAAGGAAACTGTCTTGTCTTAATCCACAGTTAATGAGGTTGCGACCCTCAGGGCTAAGAGGGGAAGGAATGGGGGGAAAGGGTAAGGGTAAAGGGGCAAAGGAAACTCTCTTGTCCTTTACCCTTTCCCCCTTACCCTTTTCCCCTCTTCCCTTTACCTTCCCCCTTTGCGTCTATCGGTAGTCGGGATAAACGATGCGCACGCTGAAGCTGCCGCTGTTATCGCCGTAGTTGTCATCGTTAACCAGCAAATAAAGGCGTCCGTCGACGGGCGTAGTCAACGTCGCCTGGCTGCCCACAAGGAAGAATTGCGACGGTTGTCCATTTGTTTGAAGTATGTAACCGATGAGGCCGCCTACTCCCGCGGTTGGTACCGGTCGCCGATTGGTGCCAAAGATCGTTCCGGCACTCGCACGAGCGCCATCAGGAGACACGACTCCGACTCGTTGGCCTGCGGTTATATTTCCCGTGGCAGTGATGACGATTTGATCACCGGAGCGCAAATCGATTCCGGTATCTACTCCACGCGATTCGGTGGCTTGTACTGTAACCGTCCTTTCCAGAGTGCGATTTGAGCGGCGATCTCTGTTCGGATTGTAATCGCCACGCTGGCGCGAACGTGTCGGAGCCGGGCCAGTTCCTGCTTCGCCTCCAAATGGATCGTAGGTGTCGTCGTTGGGATTGCGACTGTCATCAGCCCTTGTCATCGCTGTCAGATCAAACTCTTTACGGATGCGAACGTTATAGGCCCCGCGAGCGTCGGTGTAGTTGCCACGATTAACAGTTAAGTAGAGACGGCCATCGCGGTCCGCCACGAATTCACGGCTGGCGCCGATCTCGATGATTGGGGAGTCATAATCATTACCAATGACGCCGATGAGTTCACCTTCCGCAGCCCGCGGCAGTGGCGAGTTCGGGTCTGTCGTACTTAGACCCGCAGGGGTAATTCGCATACGACCTGCGTAGATAGTGCCGGTCGCGTCAACCCGCACTCGCTCGCCTCGTCTCAGATCCACGCCGCTGTCGACCCAGTTTTGGCCCAGCGAGACATCGACTGTCCGCGTTTGATAACGAGCATCATCGAGCGAGCGCCCCTCAATTTCGATACGTTCGATATCGCGCGGTCGGAGAAAAATCACTTCGCCGGCGCTGACGGTGCGGGTAGTTGCTGTGCCTGGATTGTTTGTTTGGCCGCGATTTGGGTTGACCGGTACAGTCGCGCCGCTGGTCAACTGAATAGCGAAGCGGCCATTAATGAAGCCCAGGACATTCCCGCGTAGCGTAGTGCCTCCACGCAGATATATCGTGTCCGCGGCGGCCAGAGAAACAGAACCCAAAACAATCATTAGAAGCAGTATTAGTTTTTTCATAGTGCTTTCCTCGATTAGATGATCGGGGGTGAAAAACTGGGAGAGTTAGGGGTGATTCAGACGACGCTGCCGGGGCTTTGAAACTATTGCAAGGGTACACCGGAGAGAGAGCAGGAGCAAGTTGGGCCACACCGTTGCGGCTAAGTATTTATAACCCAGAAAGAGCGGGGGCAAGGCGGGGTCCCCGGCGGGGCAGCCCCGCTGGGGTGCTAGTCCCGCGTTCCCAACCTTGAGCTGAACAGAGTTGAGTTCTGATTCCCGTGCGACTGGGTTTCAATGGACATCAAAACGAGCAAGTGAGGAAGTCTCAGGGTCGGGAAGGCGGGCTTGCCCCCGCTCCTCCGGCTCCGCGTAATCTTCTCTCGCGGGCGCAACTATTCTTCACTCTTCACTTTTCACTCTTCACTGTGACCGCGGGAATATTCTGATCGCGCACCAGTTGATTAAACGCCGGCACATCGGTCTTCATCACTTGCGCCAGCTTCGCGAACTGCGCATCGATCTGGACCACAATCTCATCGTAAACTGCATACGATTGAT
>DATLBQ010000390.1:0-2989 GCA_035526805.1 Pyrinomonadaceae bacterium | reverse complement strand
GAATGAATTATTTGGTCACGAGCGCGGGGCGTTCACGGGTGCGGGGGACAGGCGGCTGGGGAAATTTGAACTTGCTTCAAGCGGTACCGTGTTCCTCGATGAAATTGGCGAACTCCCGCTGGCTGTCCAGGGCAAACTACTGCGCGTAATCGAGGAAAAGGTAGTGGATCGAATTGGCGGCCGCGCGCCGGTTCCTGTCGACGTGCGCGTTGTGGCAGCGACGAATCGGGTTTTAAAGGCCGACGTGGAAACTGGTGAGTTTCGACGCGACCTGTTTTTTCGTTTAGCTGTGTTTCCACTCGAGATTCCGCCGCTGCGTGATCGCGAAAGTGACATCGACCTGCTGGCAAGACACTTCGCGGCTGACTTAGGCAAGGAACTTCGCGGACGCGAAGCTACACTAAGCGTCGACGCTTTGGCAGCCCTGCGAAAGCATCATTGGCCGGGCAATGTCCGAGAATTGGAAAACGCGATCGAACGCGCCTGCATTCTCTCGGACACAATGACGCTCGAGCCGCAGGATCTTGGACTGAACACAAGCCCGACTGACAACGCCGAAGCGCTGAAATTGTTTGATTTGTCGGGTAGTTTATCCGAAGCAGCCCAGCGTGCTGTGCGGTTTGTGGAACGGCAAAAGATCCTCGTAGCACTCGAGGCCAGCAAAGGAAATAAGATGCAAGCGGCCGAGCATTTGGGTGTTAGTTATAAAACGCTGCTCACCAAAATCAAAGATTACGATCTGGGATAATGATGAGCGATCTCCCTAATCCTCCAGACCACGAGCCTGCCGACGACAAACTAACTGGCAACGATTCTCCTGACGCCGATCCCCTATCGCCCGCCGGTTTAAATAATCCCGTTGGTAAGACTGCTGAAGTTCCTGAAGTGCCTGGCATTGTCCACGACGAAGCCAGCTCCATCGCTGGCGAAACGATGGATCAGGTTGGAGCTGCCGGCGGTGAAACTCCGTCTGCATTGCGCGGCAAGCGGACAGAAACCGGTTCTGAGCGATCCGCTTTTTTTGTGGGCGCCGGCATATTGATAAGCCGAATTGTGGGACTCATTCGGCAAAGAGTTTTCTCTCACTACTTCGGTCTTTCAGCCGCAGGCGATGCCTTCAGCGCCGCCTTTAAAATACCCAACTTCCTTCAGAATATTTTCGGCGAGGGCGCTTTATCCGCCTCATTCATTCCTGTTTACGCAAAACTTCTGGCCCACGGGGACGAAGAGGAAGCTGATCGAGTAGCCAATGCGGTGCTCGGAATGCTCGCTCTCGTCACGTCGTTGATTGTGCTAATTGGAGTCTTGGGTACTCCCTATCTCATCGGCGTTATCGCACCGGGCTTCCAGGGCGAGACGCGAGAACTAACCATCAGACTGGTAAGAATTCTCTTTCCCGGCGCCGGCCTGTTAGTCCTTTCGGCTTGGTGCCTGGGAGTGCTCAATAGCCATCATCGCTTCTTCATCTCTTATACCGCGCCCGTCATTTGGAATGTCGCGATCATCGGCGCGCTACTGACGTTTGGCTCGCGTGTCGGGCAATCTCCACTCGCTGAATATGCTGCGTGGGGTTCTGTCATAGGAAGCGGCCTTCAATTCGGCGTGCAGCTGCCGACGGTATTGCGACTGGTGCGACGGCTTCGCCCCGCCCTCGCTCTGTCTAACGAGAACGTTAAGACAGTAATTAGAAACTTCTTTCCTGTCTTCATGAGCCGGGGAGTTGTGCAGATCAGTGCATTCATTGATTCCATGTTAGCGAGCTTTCTGCCGACGGGTTCTGTAAACGCGCTCATGTATGCGCAAAGCCTTTACACACTTCCAGTGAGCCTGTTCGGTATGTCGGTCTCAGCCGCGGAACTTCCCGCGATGTCGCGCGCGATAGGCAGCGCCGAACAGGTTGCCGATGTCTTGCGACAGCGCCTGGGCGAAGGCTTGCGGCGCATTGCATTCTTCATTGTGCCATCATCTATGGCCTTCGTGGCGCTGGGCGACATCATCGCCGCCGTACTTTATCAAACCGGTAAATTCACGCACGCCGACGCAAATTACATCTGGGGCATACTTGCCGGATCGACGGTTGGGCTGCTGGCGTCAACGCTCGGACGGTTATATTCGTCGACCTATTACGCCCTCCACGACACCCGCACTCCGCTTCGTTTTGCGATTCTCCGGGTCACGCTTACGACCGTACTGGGGTATCTGTGTGCTCTGCCTTTGCCGCGTCTGCTGGGCATCGATCCGAAGTGGGGCGTCGCCGGTTTAACCGCGTCCGCCGGCATTGCGGGTTGGATTGAGTTTGCCCTGCTCAGACGGTCGTTGAACCGTCGCATCGGTCGTACCGGCCTGTCAGCGTCTTACGTTTTCAAACTCTGGGTTGCTGCGCTACTGGCTGCGGACCTGGGTTGGGCGTTCAAAATGTTACTAGGGGACTTGCATCCTATTCCCTTGGCGGCTGTCGTCCTTGGCACTTATGGAATCGCTTATTTCGGCGTGGCATACTTCCTAAGTATCACGGAAGCCCGAATGTTAATTGGCAGCATGATCCGGCGCTTCAAACCTCACAAGTAAATCCTAATTTCGGGTCTAAATTTAAAGCACCTGGAAACCCTCCGCCATTGAATCTTTCAAGGGGTATTGGAAATCAAACCTGCGGTGGTGAGGTTCAGAAGCAGGTTTTGATTCACTACTGACCTCAAGAAAGCCAGGAGGATCTTTAATGAAACGCAGGATACTTTTGAGTTTCGCGGCATTACTCTCGGTGATGGCCATAAGCGCGACGGCCCGAGCCGATACTTTCAATTTCGCCGGTATAAATACGGGGGTGACAGGAACTGTCAACATCACACAGTTAAGCAACAACTTGCTTACAGTGACTATTACCAATACTTCCACCGGAGCCGTGACGGGGTCAATCACGAGTATAGGCTTCGATCTTCCGGGTACCCAGGGCAACAGCTTCACTCTGGTCAGTTCGACAAATCCGAATTAC
>DATLBQ010000389.1:0-24371 GCA_035526805.1 Pyrinomonadaceae bacterium | reverse complement strand
AGCCGTTACCGGTGATATCGATAACTATTGGTGACAAGGGAGTACATTCGCAATTGTTACTCGGGTCCGCATAATATCCGGACTCGCAATTCACAATACATGGGCCACCGCCGGCGATTAAGTCGGCACCGCATACATCGCGTCGCCAGTTGCTGATCGCAGTTGCTGTGCAAAACGTACCGTCGCTTTTCTGACATCGCACACTTTGTAGCGATTTTCTTGCGTTAAAAATTCCAAGCAGCTGGGCGTCATCGTCAAAAATATTTTGCTTGTATGTGCAGCCGCTAGCGGTTTCTGCACAGTTATAGGTGTGTTGTGTCACAAAAACCGTGTTGCAAGGTATAGGATTTTGAAGCAGCGCAAACATTCCATTGAGGCTTCTAGCATGGTTCAACTTAACTAACGCGTTCGCTCGCGCGAAGTTGACATTCTGAAAGTCCTGCGCCGGCAATCTATCAAAAAGCACCAATGGACTCGGCGGTCGATTTGACTTCTCCTGTTGCGGAAATTTTGGATTATATTTCTGTTTGGGGTTCGTCGGATCAGGGTAGAGCATCTCATCTCCTATCCACATTGAGCCGTCACTGAACGTAACCGAATCCACTCGGATCTCGGCGCGTGTAACTCTATCGGGATAGCCAAGCTTTTCCAGGTCTGTCTTTATGAAAGGTAAATTGACGTCTAGCATCTTGACGTCGGCACTCTCGTGCGGTACGAGCTGCTTTTGCGACTCGTCTTGGGTGTCTGCCGGGTCACGGCCGTAAACTAGGCCAACACTGTAGGTCGGTATCGTCTCAGAGGGCCCTTCTGCTCGAGGGAAAGACAAGGACAGCTCAATTCGCGATATAAGTTTGTTGGAAACGTTCTCCACAGTCACCGTCAGCCCTCTTAACCAGTCGTCTCCCTCTGTGAATTTCTTACCTATTTCGATAGTCTTACCTTTGGTTCTTAATTTAACTATCTTTATTGGCTCGCTACGCCAAGAGACTTTGTTGATTGTTCGCTCGTGATCTTGTGCAACGCCAAGTACGGGCGAGAGCAGAAGAACGCCTGGCAGCCACAGAAACATTTTTACATTGAGGGACCACATTGAGAATTCTCCTTCAGGAAAGATTGGGTGATGGTGAGTTCTTGCGCAACTTGACCGTACGCTTACTCAGACTGCCTGTCAATTGCAATTGATCTTCAGATCAACTTCGCGTCTTGCAAAGGCTCTATTCCTTCCAAGCGTGCCTCAGTCGTCCGCTTCACGGACTCTGATCGTCTAGGCTGCTTATCCCAGCGCTGAACTGACATAATGGCCGAAACCGTGAAGACTAGTGATTCACAACCTCGATGAAACCACATTGGAAAAAGTTTGAACGAATAGTTGCCGCTATTCATGTAGCGAAAGAAAAAGGAGCCAGTGTCACTTGGAATGAAGATATCGAAGGCAGACAGTTTGATGTTGTTGTACGATTCAAGTTCCAGTTCTATGACCACCTTGTTTTGATTGAGTGCAAGGACTGGTCCCGACCGGTAAAGGTTGAAAAGGTTGATGCGTTTGTAACTAAATCAAAAGCAGCCAAAGCAAATAAAGCGATTATGGTTTCGGCATCGGGATTTCAAGATGGAGCAAGAAAGGTGGCCCGTGAGAACGGTATCGAATTGTTTACGCTCAAAGAATTAAGGGAAATGCCGGATGAGCTAATCACCGAAACTGTCGTCTCTTTTGTCGCTATTTTCCCGATTGGGTTTCGTCAAACAGATTCTTCTGAAATCGTTTTCTTGAGTCGAGATGAGAACAAGCTTTCTTATGAGATGGAGAACATAACGATTAAGAGCATAGGAGACTTAACGATAGCAAAGCTGGTAGGTATCTTTACTCAACTTGTTTCCCCCGTCGCGTTGCCTGGAGTGCCGCAGTCTTCCATTCCTAAGGCCAGTGATAAGCAACAACAGATGGAATTCACCCTGCCGGCTAATACTATTGCCATTTTTCCTGACAAACAGGAAATTCCAGTATCACATTTTCTATTTGTTTATTGGATGGATACAGGTCGAATAATGAAGCCTATGTTGTTCGACCAGACAATGTTTAGAGATTTGGATTTAAAGTACGACTACAAGAATGATCTCACAGAACAGAGCAACATCATTCCCGCACATGATTTATTCTTGGGTTTTGATACAGTTTTGAAGGCGGGAAAGTTTTATACTCAACCGCAAGTGAAGTTTTTCTTCTACTGCAAAAGTACTACGGATACGCAGGCGACCTTGTGTCTTATTGAGTCCTATCAACATGGTAGGCTAATTACTGCAGAGTTTATCATACCAATACCAGAGGCGGCTGCTTACTACATTGAGATAACTGATTCAGAGGAGATACAACGACTTCAAACTATGTATGAAAGATTCAAAAACATACCTCGAAACTAAATTATTCTCGCTCATCTAAGGCATCAGTTATTCATGAGAGAGCAGACAAATGTCTAACGAACCTAATTGGGAACCACAAATTCGTTACCCACGATTAACGGATACCCTGGTTGACGAAGGTGGCGGGAAACCGGCGAAAACCTTGTTCACGGATTTGATGGCGGGCCGATGGTCTATTTACGCCGACGGATATCGTCGCGCTGCGGATGCCTTAGTAGACAGAGTTGAGGGTGAGGCACCCGACGATGCGTTTCTCCTTCCGATTGTGTTTTTGTATCGGCATTTTGTTGAGCTAACATTGAAAGACCTTCTGCTTCGGCTCGTAAGCCTATGCGATATAGTTATCGACCCAAAACAAATTACGACACACAAACTTATGCCATTATGGAAGCTTGTCAGAGCGCATTTGAATTGCATCAGACCAGAGATGCACGATGAGGAAATCGTACCGGCGCTCGATAAACTGATAACGGAATTATCAGGTCTTGACCCAGATTCAATGCATTTTCGGTACGCCGCTGATAGAGAGTTTGCCAACATGGTGCTCCCTAGGTCGTTGAGTATGGAGCATCTTAGGTCAACGATGGAGAAAATATATAACGGATTTGCGTACATTGAAGAAGGTATCGATATGGAGTGGGATAATCGCGCTTTCACGATGAGTTCCGAGATGAAATCGAAGGCTATTACTAATGCCGACAATAACCAGGAATCTTCTTGACACTGGCGAAGTTTTACTTTCGCTTCCAGCGCACGCCGTCTTTCGTGTCTTCCAGAATTATTCCGCGGTTCGCGAGTTCCTGGCGAATCTCGTCGCCGCGCGCGAAGTCACGGCGGCGGCGCGCTTCCTGACGCTCGTCAATCAAACTCTGGACTTCGCTGTCGAGCATTTCCCGCGACTCCTCGCCGAAGATGTTCAGCACGCTGTCGATGCGTTTCAGCAGTTCAATCAACTCAGTTTTGTTTTCTTCCTGAAGTTTTTTTCTCGCGAGAGCCGTGTTAACGACGCGGGTTAGGTTGTGAATCACTGCCAGCGCTACGGACGTGTTGAGGTCGTCGTCCATGCCGGCTTCAAATTCCTGTGCCGCGAGCAGCGTCGCTTCGTGCAACTGTTCGTTGAGACCGGGACTCGTCTTCGCTTCGTTCAAGCGCGCTTTGAAATCGCGCAGACCCGCCAGCGTTTTCTCAGCGCCGCCGAGTGCATCGAAAGTAAAGTTGATCTGTTTGTTGTAAGGAACGCTCAAGAGGAAATAACGTACTGCCCCGGCTGAATATCCTTTAGCCGCGACGTCGCGAAAAGTGTAGTAGTTGCCTTTCGACTTCGACATTGTCTCGCCTTCAACCTTCAGATGCTCGAAGTGAATCCAGTAGCGGACAAACTCCTTGCCGGTTGCTCCCTCGCTCTGCGCTATTTCATTCTCATGATGTGGAAACACCAGGTCGATGCCGCCGGCATGGATGTCAAAGGTTTCGCCCAGGTACTTCATCGACATCGCCGAGCATTCGATATGCCAGCCCGGCCGTCCGCGACCAAGAGACGAATCCCAGGCCGGCTCCGTGGCCGACGCAGGTTCCTTCCAAAGAGCAAAATCGCGGGCATCTTCTTTGTCGTAACGATCGGTATCGACGCGATCACTGGCGCCGGCGATGTTGCCGGCAAAGTTGATCTTCGAAAGCTTGCCGTATTCCGGAAATGAAGCGATGCGGTAGTAAACCGAGCCTTCTGATTCGTAA
Source organism: Pyrinomonadaceae bacterium (assembly GCA_035526805.1). Classification (GTDB taxonomy): domain Bacteria; phylum Acidobacteriota; class Blastocatellia; order Pyrinomonadales; family Pyrinomonadaceae; genus PSRF01. The sequence continues at coordinate 20,219 of DATLBQ010000389.1, read as the reverse complement.
GCATGGCCCGTTTCCAACAGCTTCTCGATCAACGAAACCATTTCCGGAATGTGCCGCGTCGCGCGCGGAATTATTTCAGGGCGTTCGCAGCCGAGCGCATCGAAGTCTTCCCAAAGCGCGTCGATATATTTCGCGGTGTAGTCGTCAAGGCTGAGGCCGGCTTCCTGCGACTTGGCAATGATCCGATCTTCAACGTCGGTGATGTTCATCACATGAGTGACTTTGAAGCCCTTAAACTTGAGGTAGCGGCGCACGATGTCGGCCGCGATTGCAGAGCGGAAGTTGCCGAGGTGTCCGTAGTCCCAGACGGTGGGGCCACAATAATAGAAGCGAGCTTCACCTTCGCGGAGCGGGCGAAACTCTTCAACTTTACCGGAGAGGGTGTTGCGAAATCTAAGCATCAGCTTCGTTACGAAAGATACGCGCCCTTGAAGACAAGGACGCGCATGGCTGGCAGTCTAGGTAAGGATTGATTACGAGTCAAACGAACGAAGGAAGACGGAGGGGGAAGAGAAGAAGTGGGGAAAAGGGGAAAGGGGAAGGGGGAATGGGGAATGGGAGAGCGGAACCCGAGAGGACCGCTTTGCCCTTTACCCTTTACCCCTATTCCCCTGTTCCCCTCTGCCCCTGTTCCCCTCTGTTCTGAAATGTTGCCAACCACCGGGCTCGAGTTGCCAGGTTCGCGAACCCTCCAGGACGCGCACTGCTTCCGAAGCTGCTTTAATCTCTCCAATACGGGTTAGCGAAATGCCGTCCACTCGTTTGGGTAGTTTACCCACATTCCTGGGATTGACAGTAAACAGCAATTCGAAGTCTTCGCCGCCGTGCAATGCCAGCATGAGAGGATCCAACGCGCGGCGCCCGCTTAATTCGGTTACCAGTGGATTGATCGGGATCGCGGCGGCATCGATTAGAGCCCCGATCTGGCTTTCGGTGCAGAGATGATTCAGATCCGATGATAGTCCGTCACTGACGTCGATCATTGCGCTTGCGAGTTGTTGCTCCCCAATCAGCAAACCCCAACCGACGCGAGGTTCGGGTTGTAATTGGCGAAGCAACAAGTAATCGAGCGGAAAAGCTTCTTGTTCGTCTACGTTTTCGCCAAAGGAGGAATTTGTATTAGTGTGTTGATGCAGTCCTGCGCCGCGTGCGATCAAGCGCAACCCTGCAGCTGCATCTCCCAGGAAGCCCGTCACAAAAATCTGGTCGCCCGGCTCGGCGCCCGAACGAAATACAGCGCCCGCCTTCGCAGTCTCACCAAGAACAATTGAATCAATAACGATCTTGTCCATGGTGCGTGAAATGTCACCGCCGATCAGCGTGATGCCGTAGCGTTTGGCGAGTTGGAAAAAACCGGCGTAAAAGCTGTCCAGGAATCCTGAATTCCAAATCTCCTCAGGAACTCCAATCGATAACAATGTCCAACGAGGGCGCGCTCCCATCGCCGCAATATCTGAAAGGGAGACGGCGAGCGCTTTGTGGCCCAGCAAATCAGGTGGCGTAGTTTCGCGCTGAAAATCCACATCCTCGATCAGCAGGTCTGTGCTAACGACAACATTACTTCCTGCGAACGACTTGAGAACCGCGGCGTCGTCTCCGATCCCACGCACCACTCCGGGTGCGGCGCCGCGTTCGCTCGCAAGTCTTCTAACTCTGGCGATGAAATCAAATTCGTTCATGTTTCACCCGCAAAGATTAGCGTAGAAACAAGTTCTTAACTACGCCACAGATAAAAACGGATATTCCCAGATACAAGAACGCTTATCCGAAAACTTGATCGTATTTTGTTTTAATCCGTGCTGTCCCGTGTAAATCTGTGGCTAAACTTCTTACAGGTTGCGGCGAAGGGAATCGAGGCCGGCTTCGATGGTCTCCAGAGACGTTGAAAAAGAAAACCGCAGGTGGCCTTCACCATGTTCACCGAAGACGATACCGGGAACGGTGGCGACTTGCGCCCGTTCGAGCAATATCTCCGCGGCCTCGCGGCTGTTACTGCTAACCCTCGACACTTCGGGAAAAGCATAGAATGCGCCCGCGGGAATTTCACATTGCAGGCCAAGTTCATTGAGTCCGGACAAAAGTAAGTCGCGCCGCTTGAGATAAGCGAGTCGATTCGTTTCCAGCATGTCTGACTCGGCGGTAAAAGCTGCCAGCCCCGCCCATTGCGTGGGAGTGGAAACTCCGTTGGAAGAATACAACGTCGTCTTGGCAAGGCCCGTCATCCAGGGTTCTGTGGCGGCCGTATAACCGAGACGCCAGCCAGTCATCGCATACGACTTCGACAGAGTGAACACACTAATTGTGCGTTCAAACATTCCTTCGAGCGAAGCGATGGAAACGTGTTCCCCGTCAAAAACCAAATCTTCGTAAGCCTCATCCGCAACCACAATCAGATCGCGCTCTCGCGCAAACCGCGCTACCGTTGTCGCTTCTTCACGAGTAAAGACAACCCCGCTCGGATTCTGCGGCGTGTTGTAGTAGATAGCTCTCGTGCGATCGGTTACATAGCGCGCGAGCGTTTGTTCAAAACCTTGCGCACGCGCTTCGCCGGTAGGGACAAGAACAGTCGTGCCTTGGGAATAGGCGACCAGATCTTTTATCGGGGTCCAAAAGGGCGAGAAGATGAGAACCTCGTCGCCTGGATTTACCACTGATTGAAACGCGCCGAACAATCCCTGCATGCCGCCGTTCATCACGATCACATCGGTTGACTCGGCCGGGATGTTGTTTTTGGTTCGCAACTTCTCAGCAATCGCGGCACGCAATTCGGGAATACCGGACGACGGCGCGTAACGCGTCTTGTTTGTTTCCAGTGCACGCCTCATCGCATCCTTCACGAAATCCGGGGTATGCATATAAGGCTCGCCGCCTTCGAACTGGTAAACGGTGGCGCCTGCGGCACGCAGCTTCATTATGCGATTGCGAATGTTGACGATGTCGGAGAAGCCAATATCATCGAGTCGGGAAGCGAGACGGAATAAGGGCGGAGACGCAGGAGATATCGGCACGATTAGGAATCACCCTCCGGTAGTGGCACTGGTTGTTGCGAGTAGAACGCGGATTATAACTTGATGATGAAAATACATCCACCGACGCTCCGAGCCGGTAGTGTCTTAATTTGACTCTGTGTCCTTTCTACCGGACAACCGAACCACGAAGTCACACTAAAGTCTTCGAAAAAAATAAGCGGTAAACATTTCGTGTGTGTTAGTGGTAATGGCCTGGCCGCGTGCCTTCTCAAATTAAGACATTGCTTCCCAGGCCGCTTCGCAGGCTGGTTTGGATTCGTCGTAGCGCGCCTTTATGTGCAGATTGAATCTGTAAACATTCCGTCTCTTGCAGCCTGGTTCGGTCTCGCTTGCCAATGAAATTCCGCGACTCACTACGCCGGGAGTTAGGTGTGCGGGGTTGTCGTTCCCTGAAGCGATACTTTTAAGAATTAGTTTTAACTGAGCGCCGCTAAGTGTAACTATTGACACGGCAAACCCGTCGGCAGTAACATGTCGGCTCGCCAGGCTGAGGCAAAACCTGTCATTAGTCTCCCTTTAAATTTCTATCCTGCCAATTGAAGCCAGGAAGAACAGCGGTCACATTTTCATCATGGGACGTCCCTCCGTAGCCATTCCCGAAAAACTCTTTTTCAAGATCGGCGAAGTGTGCGAACTCGCCGGCGTGCAAGCGCACGTACTGCGCTATTGGGAATCTGAGTTTGCGATGCTTGCGCCGCAGAAAAATCGCGCCGGCCAACGCGTCTATCGAAAACGTGACGTGGAGATTGCACTGCGAATCAAAGAGTTGTTGTATGAGGACCAATACACGATCGCGGGCGCCAAGAAGCGACTGGCAAACGACCTGCGTGCCGGGGGAAAACTAAAAATACTTTCCTCCGATGGCGCCGATGAGGTTGCAGAAGACGCTGCTCAAAATTCGGGGCCAGCTCACTCGAGCGCGAGAACCGCGGAAGATCGAAAAGCGTTGCGGCGAGTGTCTACAGAATTGCGGGAGATACTGGCACTGCTTGACGCGCCCTCAAAGAATCCCAAGACACGCTGAAATACGTCTTACAGTTTAACTGCCCAGACGGCTACCTTATCCCAACAATCCTTTTCCAAAAGTTGTGCAGGTGGCTTTATCGCACCGGAGGAATTTGTGACCTGTTCTGTGCGGGTGTTTGGTTGTTTGCCAGTGGGCTGCATGGTTCTCGCCCCGGCTCGCTTCTGCGGTGCACCGTCGCAAACTAACAGTTTGCTTTACAAAGTCTTTGCGGAGATACTGAAGGACAAGTTTTGCGGGACGTGGCGCAGCCTGGTAGCGCGCACCCTTGGGGTGGGTGAGGTCCCGAGTTCGAATCTCGGCGTCCCGACCAATTTGGGCTTCCAATCAAGTTTGATTGGAAGCCCTTTTAATTAGCAGAAAGAATTAGCCGCGGATTTACGCGGATAAACGCGGATCAGATAAAAGCATTAGAGAGCGTCAAATCGAATAACAATTCGCTTCTTACGTTCTAACTGTTTATTGCTTTTCCTGATCCGCGTGTCTCCGCGTAAATCCGCGGCTAATGATCTTCCAGATCGCTGATCACAATTGGCGAGCTGAGAGTTTTATGCACCGGACACTTGTGCCCAATCTCTTGCAGCCGTGCGTGTTGTTCGTCAGTCAAGTCTCCCTCAAACGAAACTTGGCGCTGAATGCGATGGATGTACCCTTCAGTTTTTTCTGCACACTCGGCACAATCAGCGGCGTGAATTCTATTCTGGCGCAAGCGCACTGTGACACGTTCGAGCGGCCAGCCTTTTCTTCTCGCGTATAACGTGACAGTCATCGAAATGCAGCTTCCCAGCGCGGCAAGCAGCAACGTATACGGATCCGGACCCGCGTCGTCTCCTCCCGCTGCGACCGGTTCGTCGGTGATCAACACGCTGTCACCGTAGCGAACTTCATTCTGCAAGTTTGAGAGAGACGAGACTATTACGTCAGACATATAACACCCCCGCAGCGATCGCATTTCGAGATTCACATTGTGCGCTTACTCGTCGCTTGCAGTCATCACTTTTGTACCGCTACACTCCATCCGCTTTAATCAAACAAATTATTTTGCAAGGCGATATCGGCGATCGCCGAGGATATTGAATGAAGATTCATGAGTATCAAGGCAAGGAATTATTGAGACGGTTTGGAGTGCCCGTGCCACGCGGTATCGTTGCTCGCTCGCCCGAAGAAGCGTATCAGGCGGCCAAAGAACTGGGCACCGATGTGGTAGTCGTCAAAGCGCAGATTCATGCTGGCGGGCGCGGCAAGGGCGGTGGCGTGAAGCTCGCGAAGAGCGCAGATGAAGCGCGCGAGATTGCGCAAAAAATGCTGGGCATGAAACTGGTTACTCACCAAACGGGACCAGAAGGCCGCGAAGTGCGCGTGCTGCTAATCGAAGAGGGATTGCCAATCGAAAAAGAGTTCTATCTTGGCATCGTTTTGGATCGTGCCTCGGGCCGACCGGTCTTCATGGCTTCGGAAGCCGGGGGTATGGACATTGAACAAGTGGCGGCAGAAACGCCGGAGAAAATCCTAAAAGAGACAGTGGATCCCGCAGTCGGTTTCCGCGCGTTCCAGGCGCGCAAGTTAGCATTCGGTCTGGGTATTGGTTCCGATTTAATAAATCAGGCCGTAAAATTCATGCAGGCGCTCTATTCGGCTTACGAGCAAATGGATGCTTCATTGATGGAGATAAATCCGTTTCTCTTAACTAAGGACAAGAGGCTGATAGCGCTCGATGCGAAAGTGAACTTCGACGACAACGCCTTGTTTCGTCACAAAGACTTTCTCGATCTCCGCGACCTCAATGAAGAAGAGCCGCTTGAGATTGAAGCTTCAAAATTCGATCTCAACTACATCAAGCTTGACGGCAACATCGCTTGTATGGTTAACGGCGCTGGTCTGGCTATGGCTACCATGGATATCATTAAGCTCGCTGGCGGTGAACCGGCAAACTTTCTCGATGTCGGCGGCGGTGCTTCGCAGGAGCGAGTGGAAGCGGCGTTTCGAATTCTTCTGGCCGATGAAAACGTGAAGGCAGTTCTGATAAACATTTTCGGCGGAATTGTGCGCTGCGACATGGTCGCGCGCGGGGTGGTGGAAGCGGCGAAGAAGCTGGGGATCGAAGTCCCTGTGGTTGTGAGACTGGAAGGCACGAATGTCGAAGAAGGCCAGCGCGTGATTCGCGAATCGGGACTAAACTTCACCGTGGCTGACGGCATGAAAGACGCTGCCGAGAAGGTGGTCGCACTGGCAGCGTAGATTTCTCGCTCGCGGCTTTGCCGCCAATCCGTTAAGGGAAGCTGCGGCTCTGCCGCCATCCGTGCGGAAAGGCTATGCCTTTCCGTGACAGCTACAGGGTTTTGAGGCTATGCCTCCAACTTCGACGAGGCGGAGCCTTTGAGTTATTAGGAATTCGATCGGTAAGGCAAAGCCTGACCGCACGGAAGGCGGCAAAGCCGCATTCCTACCTAGTGCCAGATGACCCGTCAAAGAATCTTTCGAATCGTAGTTCAAATTAGTCGCTTCGGGTTGGCGGCTTTATTTCTATTTACGGCGGGGGCAAAACTGGCTATCGCCAAAGCATTCGCCGCCAATGTGGGCGAACTGCTCGCCGCTTCGGGATTCAACTACACGCGCTGGATGTGGCCGGTGACAGTGGCTGTAATCGTAGTGGAAGTGATAGCGGCCGCTCTGCTGCTGCTTCCGCGAACAGTTCGCGTTGGAGCGCTGATCGCGGGCATGCTGTTGGTCGGTTTTGCGGGCTATGCGCTTTATTACGTTTATGTGCTGAAAGGTGAACCGCTTGAGTGCGGTTGTTTCGGCGGCATTCTTGCGAGCCAGTTGGGCGTCAGCACAGCCCTTCGCAATCTGGTGCTGCTTGTTCCCGCCCTCATCGTTTTTTTCGGCCACCCGCGAATGTCTAAACCCGCAGCAATCGGCGCCCCGCCAAACAATGTTCTTGAAAGCGACAGTGAAGGCCTAAGAGCTGAACTCTGAACTGCATCCTCAACCACATCGGTACCTGTTGTACTTTGTCTTTTGTGCGTTATGGTGCCAGTTGTTATACTCCGCCCTCATTTTGCAATTCATTTCTGATTTTCGGGAGCAGCACATTTGAGCATTCTCGTTGATAAGAGTACGCGCCTCGTAGTGCAGGGAATCACAGGCAAAGAAGGAACGTTTCATACTAAACAGATGGTTGAGTATGGAACGAACGTCGTTGGTGGTGTGACACCCGGAAAAGGCGGCACTTCACACGAAGGTATCCCAGTGTTCAATACTGTTGCCGACGCGGTTAAAGAAGCCGGCGCGAATGCGTCAGTAATATATGTGCCGCCGGCATTTGCTGCCGATGCGGTCATGGAAGCGACTGACGCGGGCATTGCAGTTGTTGTTTGCATCACCGAGGGAATTCCGACGCTCGATATGGTTAGGGTTAAGGAATATCTCGACGGCAAACCCACCAGGCTCATAGGGCCAAACTGTCCCGGCATCATCAGCCCCGGCAAATGCAAAATCGGAATCATGCCCGGCCATATCCATCGCGAAGGACGCGTAGGCGTGGTTTCGCGTTCGGGCACGCTCACGTATGAAGCTGTCGGACAACTAACGGCGCTCGGGATGGGCCAGTCAACGGCGATTGGGATCGGCGGCGATCCGATTGTAGGCACAACGCACGTCGACGCGTTGCGGCTGTTTGACGACGACGATGAGACAGACGGAATCGTGATGATCGGTGAAATCGGAGGAACGGCTGAAGAAGAAGCCGCCGCGTTTGCGAAGGCAAATGTAACCAAACCAATCGTTGCCTTCATCGCTGGACAGACAGCCCCGCCAGGACGCCGGATGGGACACGCTGGTGCGATCATCGCTGGAGGCAAGGGAACGGCGGCTGAAAAAATGAAGGCGCTCGAAGATGCCGGCATTCATGTCGTCCGTTCGCCGGCGGATATTGGAACCGGAATGAAAGAAGCGCTCGCCGGTCGGGCGACTGCATAAGAATATCAGCCGCGGATTAACGCGGGTTCGCGCGGATAAGAAATTTAAACAATTAGAGATTCTTGTTTTCAGATCGGCGTTTATCCGCGTGCATCTGCGGCTAAATACAAAGCGGAGATAATCAATAGCGGCAATGAGTAATCTTACATTTGGAATCATCAAGCCTGATGCGGTGCGCGCGGGTTACATCGGAAACATTATTCAACGCATTACCGATGCCGGTTTCAAACTGCGCGCCTTGAAGACGCTGCATATGACCTTGAAAGAGGCCGAAGGTTTTTACGCGGTGCATCGCGAGCGTCCGTTCTTTGGGGGCCTTACTGAATTCATGTCGAGCGATCCGTGCGTGGTGATGGTGTTGGAAAAAGAAGCCGCGGTGATGGCCTGGCGTGATTTGATGGGTGCAACAGATCCGGCAAAGGCTGAAGATGGAACCCTACGCAAGGAATTTGGCGGTTCATTGGGAGAGAACGCCGTGCACGGTTCCGACTCCGATGAGAACGCGGCGATCGAAATCGCGTACTTCTTCAGCCAGCTCGAGCTGGTGTAGACCTTTTGGGTCCTGGGTCTTTGGTCTTACGTTTTTGAACTTGCTGCTTAGTGCTTTGTACTTTGTATCTTTCGCCTGGGCCAACAGGTAAATCAGGTTCAACCCAAGGAACAAATTTCAAGCTCAAAAACCAAGGCCAAAGCCCAAAGACTTAAGCCAAATCCCGCACTCCAAAATCGCTTGCCAGGCAATATGAGGCGCTGTCCCAAATGCAACCAGGAATTTGTCGACGAGTGGCTAACTTTCTGCACGCAAGACGGCACCTCGCTGGTTGAGATTCCAAACTCCACCGCCGAACCCGAAGCGACGCTTTACAGTCAGCGCATGCCACCGAGCGTGAGCCCCAATGAACAACCGACGCTCGATATGCCGGATCGTTATACTCCGCCGCCGGCGCAATATATTCCGCCGTCACCGCTTCAGTCCGGCTGGACTCCGCCACCACCGCCTGCTTATCGCAGCAAACCGCAACAAAGTCTCGCGGTCGCATCTTTCGTTTTGGGCATGGTGAGCGTCACCGTCGGTTGGTGTTGTTCTTTTGGCGTCCTGACTGCGCCGCTCGCCCTGGTTTTGGGCATTGTCGCGCTGGTGCAAATTAAGAACGATCCAGTGAGAAATGGCGGCAAAGGATTCGCGATCGGCGGCATCGTTACAGGCTCACTCTATTTTGTCGCCTTCGTGCTGATTATTCTCCTCTATGGAATTGGGATCTTTTTGAGCGGGATAAGTTAGCAGAACTCGCCCGCTCTGCGGTGCTTTCTGGAAGGCGGTTCCGTAAAGGAAACTTTTAGTTTATGACTCGCGTTTTTCCACTGACGTCGATTTTGAGCCGAGCCGACGCAAACTAACAGTTTGCGTGCAGCCAGGTATTGCCCACTTACACTGTCGCAACTGCAGGTAACAAGGATAAAATCAAGACGCCGAGTGCAACCGCCTGGCGACTAGAAAGAGAAACCGAAAGTGAAGCGCTGCCCCACCTGCAACAAAACGTTTATTGATCGCAACCTGAGTTTTTGCGTCGATGACGGAACTCCATTGGTCGCTGTCGAATCGACTAACGACGAAGCTACCTTGGTGAGGCCTTCTGCCGATGACAACGATGGTTCGGCCGGTTCCTCCGGCTCCGGCGCGGGCCGAGACTCGTCAGCTGAGCCCGCCGCTCCCGCTTATCAACCACCCTCCTACATTCCTCCAGGATCGCGAGGGCAAGGCAACCGGCGAACGTGGCCCTGGCTTCTTGGAATTCTGGTGATAGTAGTACTGGTTTTTGGCGGGTTGGGAATTGCGGCGGTAGTGTTACTGCCGAGAATGTTTCGCGCGTCGTCGAATCCAAATACCAATTTGAATGGCAACTTCAACCGCCGAAATTCCAACGCGAACATTAATACCGGAAATTCCAATGCATCTGAGGTCAACCCAAACACCAACTCGATCGCAGACGACTCAACCCCTCCGCCAACAGATCGCGAGGTAGTGTTAGCGGATCTGAAAAACCTCGAGGATGAATGGACAGTAGCGAATATAAACGCCGACAAAGACAAACTGAATCGTATTTTGGCGGACGACTACGTAGGAATAACCGAAGGACGAGCCCAGGGAAAAGCGGAGTATCTCAAAACCATTGAGCGTGATACGTCGATCCAGCATTGGGAGTTTAGCAATCTAAAGGTGAGTTTGAACGGCGATCGTGCCTCGCTCAGCGGAACCTTAAAGCTGGACGTGAAGGATGAAAACGGTCAGGATCGACAACTTACTTTTCGGTTTACCGACAAGTTTGTTTGGCGCGACGGCAGGTGGCAGGCGACTGGTTCCGAAGTGGATCCAGTGAGAGAGCCATCGGGAGTTGTGAGTCAAGTAAGAAGACAGTAGTCAGTAGTCGGTAGAAAATTGCACCCCAAGCTTGAATGCCCTGACACTAAATACAGAACACCAATAGAGACTACAATCAGAATAAAGACTAAACTACTGACTACTGACTACTGAGAAATTATCATGTCAATCATCAGCGATGTAATTGATTCAACCAGGGCCATCATCCAGGGAATGGGCGTGACGCTGTCATACATTCCGAAACGGAAATGGACCGTGCAATATCCGGAGGAGCCGGTCACTGTGCAGCCGCGCTATCGTGGACAACACCTGTTGCATGTGGACGAGCTGGGCAGGGAGAAGTGCGTTGCCTGTTTTCTGTGTGCGGCCGCTTGTCCGTCTGACTGCATCTACATTGTTGCCAAAGACGATCCTCGCCTGCCCGAAGAACGCATCGGCGTCGATGAGCGTTATGCGGAGGTTTACAATATCGACTATGGCCGTTGCATCTTTTGCGGTTATTGCGTGGAGGCGTGTCCCAAGGATGCGATTACGCACGGCTACAATTTCGAGCTCTCAGTTTACAATCGCGCGGATCTTCTGAAAACGAAAACGGACTTGCTTATCACCAGTCAGGTTCAGTCGAGAAATTACCGGGTGGCTTCGTCCACTGAGGACGTCGACTCGGAATATAAAGAGGTTTAAGAACGCGAAGGTCACCAAGTAAAACTCAACGGACGACAAATAGATTTTTCCATTTTTCATATCATATTTATCAGCTGCCATTGGAAATCCTACCAGGAGCCGTGACGCCAGACTGGAAGTGCTGATGCTTTACTTTCCCGGCCAGACGAATTTCGTCCTGGTCCCAATGACAAATGAAAAATTTGATATAAGAAATGAAAAATCTCTTTCTCGCGCCCGATCCGTAATCTGATTTCTGACCTGCCTAAATGTCTTACCGAGAGCTTCATTACCGCTGGCAATACGATCTAAAGGCGGATCCCGAAAAGTTGTGGCCGTTCGTTTCGGATACTAATCGCTTCAATCGTGACACGGGCGTGCCGTCAGTGGAGCCCGCTAAAACAACGAGAGAGCGATTGCGTAACGCGCGACGGCGACTGCGTCTGTCGGTCTATGGCATGGCGGTCGAATGGGAAGAGCAACCGTTTGAATGGATCAAACCGACCCGCTTCGGCGTGGTGCGCTCCTATAGCAAGGGACCGATAGTTGAACTGCGCGCTCTCGCCGAACTCGTGCCGCGACCAGGCGGCGGCACGAAATTAAGTTACGAGGTCCGCATGAAACCAAGATCACGCTTCGGCGCGTTTTTGGTTTCGCTGCAGATGAAGTATTTCAGCACGCGGCGCTTTGCCAGAGTTTTCCGTGACTACGACCAGATCGCTGTTACGCAAACGGAATCTGCGTCAGGCGACGAAGTGGAGTTGGCTCCAGCGGCCCAGAGTCGGCTGCAGTCGATTAGCGAGAAGCTGCTCGCGGAAGGCTGTGACGCGCAAGTTGTCAGCCAGCTCGTCAATTTTGTAGCAAGCGCTGACGACTTCGCCATCGCGCGAATTCGTCCGTATGCGCTGGCGGATAAATGGCAGGTGTCGCGGCGCGCGGTCCTGGAAGCTTGCCTGCGCTCGACGCGTTTTGGTTTGCTGGATCTGCGCTGGGAGCTTCTTTGTCCCCTGTGTCGCGGCGCGGGAGAAACCGGCGCGTCGCTAAGCGAGATAAGTTCGCAAGTCCACTGCGAAACCTGCCGTATCGATTTCACCGTTAACTTCGATCGCTTTGTGGAACTGACGTTTCGGCCCAATGCGTTGCTGCGACGGGTCGCGTCTCAAGATTTTTGCATGGGCAGTCCACAAAAGACGCCGCACATCGTGGCGCAACAACTCTTGCCGGCCCGAACCGAGCGCGTGCTTGCATTACCGCTGGAATTCGGAAAATATCGGCTGCGGGCATTGGAACTTTCGGGCGGCCAAGATGTGACTGTGACCGACGATGGGCAGGCGACGGCTACCGTCACAATTTCTGCAGCCGGCTGGCCCGTTCAAGAGCTTAAACTCGCCAGCACTTCGTCGTTACAATTACAGAATACGACGGACGCGGAACAATTGCTGATTCTGGAGCGCCTGGCATGGGGCGATCAGGCAGCCACCGCGGCCGAAGTTACTGCGTTACAAATTTTCCGCGACCTGTTCTCGACGGAGGCTCTACGTCCGGGAGAGCAAATTTCCGTCGGCACTTTAACAGTGCTCTTTACGGACTTGCGTAACTCGACCCAACTATATCGAGAGATTGGAGACGCAACCGCCTTCGGCCGCGTGATGAATCACTTCGATGTGCTTAAAAAAGTGATCGCCGAAGCAGACGGAGCACTGGTGAAAACGATCGGCGATGCGGTGATGGCTGTGTTTCGCTGTCCCGTCTCCGCGTTGAAGGCCATGCTCAATGCGCAGGCGTTGCTAGCGACGCCCGCCGACGGATCCGCGCCACTGAAGTTGAAAGCGGGAATTCACAGTGGGCCGTGCATTGCGGTCACCCTTAACGATCGACTTGATTACTTTGGATCAACTGTCAATATGGCCGCGCGCTTGGAGGGTTTGTCGACGGCTGATGACGTCATCATTTCCCCGCCGCTCTACGACGACCCGGAGGTGCGTGAGTTTATCGAGACTGAAAACCTTCAGGCGTCAGCGTTCGAAATGTTATTAAAAGGTTTCCAGGAAGAACAATTCAAATTGTGGAGGGTGAGTAGAAAAGCAGAACAAGTAGCCGCGGATTCACGCGGATGAACGCGGATCAGGATTTGAAATACAGTCGTGCGTTGATAGTTGGCTCTAGTATTTCTCCTCTTTTCGGACCGCGTTTATCCGCGAAAATTCGCGGCTAAGTCGTTCACTAATAAACTTTTCAATGTCTCTCTTAGAAGCACGCAAAGTTTCAAAGCTCTACCAGATGGGGGCCACGAGCGTCAGAGCACTCGACGATGTCTCGTTGGTCATGGAAGAAGGCGAGTTTGTTTCGATCCAGGGGACCTCGGGGTCGGGAAAAAGTACCTTGCTTAATATGATCGGCGGCCTTGACCATCCAACCAGCGGTGAGGTCTTGTTCAACTCCAAAGCGCTGGCCCCTTTAAGTAAGAAGGAGATGGCTCGTTATCGTCGTTATTCAGTCGGCATGATTTTCCAGAACTTCAATCTCATTCCAACCATGACGGCGGAAGAGAACGTGGGACTGGCGTTAGCGTTTGGCGGAATCCGCGGGACACAGCGGCGGCAGCGCGCCGAGGAGTTATTGAATCGCGTGGGCCTTCGAGATCGCTTGACGCATCGTCCGTCCGAACTCTCCGGCGGCGAGCAACAACGCGTGGCGATTGCGCGCGCACTGGCGAACAACCCTAAGGTGTTGCTGGCGGACGAACCCACAGGAAACGTCGATTCGACACGAGCTCACGAATTGCTTGCCCTGCTTCGTGAAATGGTTGATAAGGATTCGTTAACTATCCTGATGGTCACGCACGATCGCGAGCTTGCCACGAGTTTTTCCGATCGCATTATCCTGATGAAAGACGGACGTATTGTCGAAGAGGGAAAGGAAATAGCTGAAGAGGGGAAAAGGGTAAGGGGTAAACGGGAACGGGTCACCGAGGGTTGGAAGCCAGAATGATAAAGGACTCCATGAATGTTTCGAATTCAACTCCCATCATCTTGCTGTTTTACCCCTTTACCCATTCCCCCGTTCTTTGTTCCATGTGAGGTGCCTATGTCAAATGAAATGACCCTTGAGGCGCTACGTTCAGTGCCCTTATTTGCGTCGCTGAGTGACACTGCCGCAACCGAACTGCGCAATTTACTGACGATAAAAAACGCGGCTGCGGGTACGCAGCTGGTTCATAAAGGCGACTCAGGCGATGCGATGTATTTGATCGAGACCGGTCGCGTGCGCATAAGTATCAGCGACCAGGATGAACAGGAGATCACGCTTGCCGAGTTGGCGCAGGGCGATTTTTTTGGCGAAATGTCGATCATTGACGGGCGCAAACGATCCGCGGACGCCACCGTGATCGAAGACGCGCGGCTAGCCGTTCTTTCTCGAGCGGATTTTTTGGTGTTTGTTTCGTCGAACTCCGATGTTGCGCTCGGTATGTTGGCCGCCTTATCTGACCGGCTCAGACGCACCGACGAACTTTTGCGCTCGCGCGTGTCGCGCAACGCGAATGAGGAAGAGCGGAAACGGGCCACCATGGCTGATCGCGCGGCTGATTTGATTGCCGAATTTGGCGGTAGTTGGAAGTTCATTGGCGTATCGATCGGATTGATAGTTGTCTGGATCATTTTCAACTCCTACATAATGTTCAACGGATTCGATCCCAAACCGTATCAAATGCTGAATCTGGTGCTGGCCGTGATCGCGGGAATGCAGGCGCCCATCATCATGATGTCGCAGAATCGGCAGGGGGAGAAAGATCGTCTGCGCGCCGACCTCGACTATCGCGTCAATTTGAAAAACGAGCTGTCGCTGTCGGAAGTGCTGCGCCGCCTCGACGTGCTCGAAAGCGAGCGGTTGCCTAAATTATTTGAGGAGCAAAACAAGAAACTCGGGAAACCGACAGTCCAAAGTTCAATGTCCAATGTCCAAAGTCATGGGACAAATATCAAGTAGTTTAGAGTTCAAACTTTAGTTTGCCGCCGTCGTAAACGAAGCAAGCTAAACCGTGAACTCTAAACTGCTGGAAGGACATTGGACATTGGACTTTTCACTTAACATGATCCAGGCAATCTTTTTCGATTTTAATGGTGTCATCATCGACGATGAGCCGCTGCAAATGGCGGCGTACAAGGAGGTGCTTGCCGAGCAGGAGATTGACCTGACTGAAGACGACTATTACAGCGCGCTCGGAATGGACGACCGCACGTTTGTGCGCACGGCGTTTGAACGAGCGAAGAAGGAACTGACTGTGGATGTTCTGCAACTCATGTTGGAAGGCAAGACTCTTCGGCATCGCAAACTGATCGAACAGAAGCTGCCACTGTTTCCCGGTGTAGTTACATTCCTGAAAGCAAGCGCGCGAGAGTTTTCGCTCGGCCTTGTCAGTATGGCGACTCAAGACGAGATCGATCACGTATTAGAACGCGCGCGGTTGGCGTCTTTATTTTCACTGATTGTGACCGCGGAAAACGTCAGCAGCTGCAAGCCGGCGCCAGAGTGTTATCGCAAGGCGTTTGAGAAGCTAAATGAAAAAAGACTGGCTGAGCGACGTCTGCCGGTCAAGGCAAACGAATGTTTGGTGATTGAGGACTCGCCACCTGGAATCATATCGGGCCGCGCGGCCGGCATGCGCACGTTGGGCGTCACTAATACAGTTTCAGAGGAACAATTGCGCGCCGCCGGCGCCGATGTAGTTACCTCTAGCCTTGTCGACTGGACTGTCGATGCGGTCCACCATCTGTTCGATTAGAAGAGGGGAATAGGGGAAAGGGTAAGGGGTAAGGGGTAAGGGAGAACAATACGGAACGGCTGAGGGCCACGGTTATAGTTCGATTCTCGTCTCGATTCTTCTGACCCTTTCCCCTTTCCCTTTACCCTCTTCCCCTTATATAGATGAGTTTTCTCGACATACTTAAACTGGCGTTACGAAATCTGCGGCAGGCGAAACTGCGCGCGCTACTCACGACGATGGGTGTGATTGTCGGGGTGGCCGTAATCGTAACAATGGTTTCTTTTGGGCTGGGGTTGCAGAGGAACATGCTGTCGCGGTTCAAGGCGCTGGACCTGTTCAATGAGATTCAGGTTTTCGGGCGCAGCCTGAGTAGTCTCGTGTCGAGTCGCGCTCAAAGCAGGTCTGGACCAGGTGAAAACGACAGAGGTGATCGCCGCTCGCGTTTGAAACCTGAGGAACAGCCCACGCGCACACTTGATGACGCAGCGATCGCGGAGATCGCAAAGATTCCAGGTGTGGCTTACGTCGAGCCAAGCCTGACACTGTATACCTACGTCAGGACCAATAACCACTCTCAAATCGAGTCTATTGGCGGCGCCGCCGTGCCTAATGCCAGCTCACGGTTCAAAGAGTTCACTGCCGGGCAAATGATTAGTTCACCACAGGCCGACGAGGCGGTGGTAACCGAAACCTTTGTCCGCGATTTTGGTTTTGAAAAACCTGGCGACTCACTGGGAAAAACGATTGAGTTTCTGGCGGCTCCCAGTGGCTCTGCTCAGGACACGTCCGATAAAGATGATGCAGGTCCGCCAACGTTTTTTGGACTGCCGTTGGAGGACGATATTTCTTCTGACACGGAGGGCGGCGCGCTGGTAGCAAAAAAATTCCGCATCGTTGGAGTTTTGAATGCGCGCGTGAAAGAAGGTGCCGGCCAGGGAGGCATGCGCGGGTTGTTTCCTGGCGCGCGAATTTACATACCACTGGCAGCGGCGCGCCAATGGTCGATCGAACATCGCGGCCCGATGAGCCAGGTGGCGTTGGCTCTCGCGCGGGAGAGTGGTTCGTTGGGCGAAGCCGAAACTGAAGGGTACGACTCCGCTGTGGTCAGAGTCGACGACCCGGTCGCTTTAACTGAGGTGCGCAAGCGTATCCAGGAATCAGGTTTTGCGAGCATCTCGATAGTTGACCAGTTGGAACAATTTCGCACAGTCTTTTTGATTATTGATTCTGTGCTCGGATTGCTCGGCGGCATTTCTTTGCTGGTAGCTTCCTTCGGCATCGCCAACACCATGATTATGTCGATCCTTGAACGCACACGCGAAATTGGCATCATGAAAGCCATCGGAGCCGAAGACCGCGAGATCAAACTTATCTTTTTTGTCGAGGCGGCTGTTTTAGGACTAACTGGCGGAGTGATTGGCGTGCTCAGCGCCTGGGGCGTCGACGCGATCGCAAATCGCCTCGCCTATCGTTTCGTTCTGAAACCGCAAGGCGGGTCATTTGTGGATTTTTTCTATTTGCCGTTGTGGTTATCAATCGGCGCAATTCTCTTCGCGCTCGTTGTTTCAATTCTGGCCGCACTTTATCCGGCGGCGCGCGCGGCTCGCATCGATCCGGTGCGGGCGCTGCGGCATGATTAAGGATCAAGAGCGGCGGCAAGCCCGCCTCCTGACCTCGAGACTTCTAGCTGGAACTACATCACGCTTGAAAGCCTTTCAATCAGAAGTGGCAATCCAACTGTGATCAGCTCGTGGTCAGGAAGGCGGGCTTGCCCCCGCTCTTGATTTGATGGCTAATACCCTCAGCCGGCATGTTCGACCGGAGCGGCCGCAAACTAACGTTCGCGTTACGCAAACAAGGGCTTCCCACACTGATTGCAAAAACGAGCCGAGTGGTCCTTGGGAATGGCGCCGCAAGAGGGGCAAGTAACTAATTTGAAGTTTGCGCCGCACGCGGAACAAAACTCTGCGTCAGCTATGTTGGCAGCCCCGCAACTGCGGCAACGTCCCGGCAGCGGCGGAACGTAGCCGCCGGCTTTCCGTGAGATATGTCCCTCGACTATTTTCCAGGCATCTTCAGTGAGTTTGTATTGCCAATAAGCACCCAGCGCAGGTAGGGCTGCGAGTAGGCCGGCGGAAAGCAGCACCGCCACTGCTGCGATGGCAGCCTTGTCTAACCACTTCTGCATTCCAATTTCAACACGCGTGCCGCCGGCTTCGGGCGTGATCTTGATTGTCAACGCCGCCGACAGCCCGGTAAGATCCCGCAACGTGCTAGACTTTCGCGCTTGCACAACAGTTGTCGAAGCGACGTGCATAGTTTGCACTTCATAATCCTGATCAAAAATACTGCGAAGCTCCGCAACCAGCTTGAAGACGTCTGCTTCAATTTCGGGATAGTATCTGCTGTCCATCAGTGCGGCTTCCTTTCGTTGTCGTGAGAGAGTCTACGAATGCTTAACGAATATTGTTCATTTGAAAATGTATGAATCGAGGGAGACATAAATGAAAGTCACTCGCGCGGTCGCGCTCTTGTCGGCGGTGGCCTTCCTGAGCACATCCGCAAGTCTTCGTTCAGTCTTATCGCAGAATTCGAGCGCGACTATTTCCGTTATCGACGGATTTACCCCCGAAGGATCTGCAGAGGAACGTCGCTGGGAAGAAGAGTTTCGATCAGTGCCTCAACCCGGGTCGGCGCGTGAACATCTGCGACGCCTCACCGCGGAGCCACATGTAGCCGGAACTAAGGAAGACTATGCAACGGCGATTTACGTGCGTGACCAGATTCGTAGTTATGGCATTCCTTCTGAGTTGAACGAGTATGAGGTATTGCTGCCTTATCCCAAGCAACCGGGCATTGTGGAAATAATCTCGCCGCGCCGCGAAAGGCTTGCGATCAAAGAAACGGTGATCGCCGAGGATCCATCTTCGACTAACGCAAAAATTATCCCACTCTTTAATGGATACAGTCCGAGCGGTGACGTTACCGCGCCGCTTGTTTACGTTAACTACGGTTTGCCACCTGACTACGAGGCTCTAAAAAAAGCCGGCGTCGACGTGAAGGGGAAAATTGCGATCGCGCGCTACGGCAACTCTTTTCGCGGTGTCAAAGCGAAGGTAGCGCAAGACCTCGGCGTAATTGGATTAATTATCTATTCCGATCCGGCCGACGATGGTTACATGCAGGGCGACGTCTATCCGAAAGGACCGTGGCGACCCGCAAATTCGGCGCAGCGCGGCTCCGTGCAGTTTTTGTCGACAGCGCCTGGCGATCCTCTAACGCCGGGCCGACCTGCTAAACCTGGAGTGCCGCGACTGAAAATGGAAGAAGTTACAACGCTGCCACGCATTCCGGTGCAACCGATTTCTTACGGCGACGCGCGGCGTTTACTGGAACCGCTGCGCGGCCCCGTGAGGCCCAAAGGATTTCAGGGTGGGTTGCCATTTCCGTATCACGTTGGCGGAACGGGCTACGTTCGTGTTCACTTGAAAACCGTTATGGATTATCAAGTGCGAAAAATCTGGAATGTGATTTCACGGATCGATGGTGACGAAGAAAAGGAGCGCTGGGTGATCATGGGTAATCACCGTGACGCTTGGACCTTTGGCGCCGTCGATCCGAATAGCGGTACCACGGCGATGCTCGAGGCGGCACGCGCTTTCGGCACGTTGTTGAAGAAGGGATGGAAGCCGCGGCGCACCATCGTGCTCTGCAGTTGGGACGGCGAGGAGTATGGCCTGTTGGGTTCCACTGAATGGGTGGAAGATAACGCTGTTGAGTTGAAACAAAAAGCCGTCGCTTACTTGAACGTTGATTCGGCCGTTTCCGGATCAAACTTTGGAGTCTCGTCAGTGCCTTCGATGTGGAAGCTTATTCGCGGTGCGACGCGGGACGTTACAGATCCGAAAAGTGGCGAGTCGGTTTATAAGCAGTGGCAGGATCGCGCGCGCGAGCAACGGCCGGATCCGGAGTTGACCGATGCCGAAACCGGAACCGATACAGCGATTGCCGAAGCGCGGATCGGCGCGCTCGGTTCAGGTTCCGACTTCACCCCGTTTTTGCAACACCTCGGAGTGCCTGCAAGCGACATGGGCTTTGGCGGCGATTACGGAGTTTATCATTCTGCTTATGATTCGTTTTACTGGATGAGTCACTTCGGGGATCCAAACTTTGTCTATCACGTTGCCGCCGCACAGCTGTGGGGAACTGTCGTCATGCGTCTTGCGGATGCTGCGGGGCTGCCGCTTGATTATCGCGACTATGCTTCGCAGGTCCGCGAGTTTTTTAACGAGGCAACCAGGATCGCCAAACACCGCAAGCTGGCGACGGCATTCGATGAGAAAGTAATGCTCAAGGCGCTCGAGAGTTTTTCTGAAGAAG
>DATLBQ010000388.1:0-13290 GCA_035526805.1 Pyrinomonadaceae bacterium | reverse complement strand
ACTTTGCCGCTTCGCCGCCCGACTTTTCCCAACGGCCCGAGCCCTTTGAATAAAGCTTCACCCGCATGCCAAGAATGGGAGTGCCGCCGCTTTCGGCACGTTCACAGATATTCAGCACGTGATCGAGTTCGCTCATTTTTTCGATTACAATCACTACGCGTTTGCCGCAGCGTGCGCCGGCAAATGCCAGTTCAATAAACTCTTCATCCTTGAAGCCGTTAAGCACCAACAGGCTATCGGGTGTCTGTTCAAGGGCTAGCGCGGCGTAGAGTTCCGCTTTTGAACCGGCCTCCAAACCAAAGTCGTAACGCGAGCCCTCGCGCAGGTATTCTTCAACCAGCGATCTTTGCTGGTTAACCTTCATGGGATAGACGCACATGTGCGCGCCCTGATATTCAAATTCTCGGATTGAGCGACTGAAGGCGCGTTGCAGCTTCCTGACCTGGGCGGCGACTAGTTGAGGAAACCTGAGCAAAACAGGTGCGCCGATGCCACGTCGGGCCAGATCATCGATAATCTCTTTTAAGTCCGCGGAGCGTGCGTCACCTTCGGCGGGACGTACGATCAGGTTTCCCTTGCGATTTACGTCAAAGTATCCGGCGCCCCAATTTTCGATGCCATAGGTTTCAAGCGTCTGCTCAATTGCCGTGGTCAATTCGCGGTCTCCTGACGTGCCTGCGAAGCTCGTATGTTCGTGATTCTTGAACTAAAAGCGTAGTTGTACACATCCCTGGCTCGAGTAGCGGAAAGAATGCTGGATGGGGACGCTTAGGCGCGCAAATGTAACAGAAAACCTGAGGTCGGTCTATTACTTTTTTGTTTCGGCGTGCGCGTTTGCCGCAGGTAAACGCTTGTCAGCTTGAGGTTTATGCCACCACTCGAAACCGGCCCAACTAACGTATTGATTAAATTTACGAAAGTGCTTAGGTGCAGATCCCTCACAAAGGTGTGCTGAAGCGGATGATCTCATTAACGCAATGGCTCCTTTACGACGAAAGGATGGACTGAAGAACGCCAAGATCGAGTCTCTTTACCAATAAGCAGAATTATCCGCGTCTGTCATCAAAAGCATTGACATTCGAATCGGCGTCACTATAATGCCTTCTTTTTTACGCGCCGTGGCGGTATGACGTTCGGCTCTTTCCTTAGCCAGTTCCGGCTTCCACAACACTTCGCGCCAATAACCACTCCGGGGCGAAGAGCACCCCTGACACTCCCATTTTCATCGTGGCCTAATTCAAATTTCTCTGTGTTTCCTTTGTGTGCTATGTGCCTCTGTGGTGATTATTTTTCGCCGCTTACACCCATAGTCACAAGAAACACAGAGGTTGCACAGAGAAACCAAACCAAATCAACTCCCATTCCCAATCAGGAGAACTCATGAATGCAAAGACTGTCTTGAAATATGCCTCTGATCAAGGCGCAAAATTTGTTTCCGTCAGATTCACCGACCTCCCAGGCTCCTGGCAGCACTTAACCTTTCCCATCGGCGAACTCGGGGAAGGTAACTTCGAGGATGGCTTCGGTTTCGATGCCTCATCAATTCGCGGATGGGCGGCGATACACGAATCAGACATGTTGCTGGTTCCAGACGCCACGCGCATGTGGATGGATCCATTTTCCGAGCAGCCAACCCTTTGCCTGATCGGTAATGCCGTCGATCCCATCACCAAGGAAGGCTATCCGTTTGATCCGCGGTCGGTGGCGGTGCGCGCAGAAAACTATATGAAGTTTACAGGACTTGCGGACGCGGCGAATTTTGGCCCTGAAGCCGAGTTCTTCGTTTTCGACTCGGTGAAGTTTCATAACGAACAACAGTCGGCCGGCTATTCGCTCGACTCAGACGAAGGCCACTGGAATACAGGCCGGGATGCGAACGAGTTTCAGGGCTCGAATCTTGGTTACAGAATTCGCCCGAAAGAAGGGTATGTTCCGGTTCCGCCGACGGATACGCTCAGCGACTTGCGGTCCGAGATTTCGCTTACGCTGGGCAAGTGTGGAGTAACGGTCGAATGTCACCACCACGAAGTTGCGACCGCCGGCCAGTGTGAAATTGACTTTCGCTTTTCAACACTGCTGGGCACTGCCGACAATTTGCAGATCTTCAAATACATCGTTCGCAATACTGCTTACCAATACGGCAAAGCGGCCACCTTCATGCCGAAGCCGCTTTACGGCGACAACGGCTCCGGGATGCACTGTCACCAATCGCTTTGGAAAGGCGACAAGCCGCTTTTCGCGGGAGACGGTTATGCAGGACTTTCGGAGATGGCTCGCTTCTACATCGGCGGGCTTCTCAAGCATGCGGCTGCGGTCGTAGCCTTCGCCGCACCCACAACCAACAGCTACAAACGGCTCGTGCCCGGATTTGAAGCTCCGGTTAATCTCGCTTACTCAGCCAGGAACCGTTCGGCCGCTATTCGTATCCCAATGTTTTCAACTAACCCAAAACTGAAGCGGCTGGAATTCCGTCCGCCTGATCCTTCGTGCAATGCCTACCTGGCGTTCTCAGCGATGCTGCTGGCGGGCATTGACGGCATTCAAAATCGGATCGATCCCGGTGAACCGCTGGAAAAGGACATCTACGATCTCTCGCCGGAAGAACTGAAGGACGTTCCCACTCTGCCTGGTTCGCTTGACGAGTCGTTGAAAGCGCTCGAAACAGATCACGACTTCCTGCTGAAGGGCGACGTTTTCAGCCAGCAATTGATCGAGCGTTGGATTACCTACAAACGCGACAAAGAGATCACTCCGCTGCGCATGCGTCCACATCCGCTGGAATTTTCGCTGTACTTCGATATTTAAAGGACGTTGTCCTACGACTTCGCATTGAAAGGAGTAAAGCGATGTACAAGATCAATTGGGTTCGAGTGCTCGTTGGCGGACTTGTCGCCGCGATTATTCTTTTTCTCAGCGACGGATTTTTTCACGAGCGCGTTGTGAGTGGAGACTGGAAGGCGCTTTATGCCGGTTTAGGGAGCGTTGAGCCGCAGGAAAACGCGCTTTCCCTTGTCTATTTCGCCATCTTCGAACTTGGGCGAGGTCTGATCTCGATATACCTCTACGCCCTGATGCGCTCGTGCTGTGGAGCTGGCCCGAAGACGGCGGCGCTGGCAGGAGTGGTGGCCTGGATTGCTTTCTCACTTACCGGCCCGGCGCAGTTCATTCCGCTGGGATTCTATTCGCATGCGCTTTGGATCAAGGTTGGGGCATTCCAACTGCTCACGTCCATCGTCGCCGCTATCGCGGGGGCTGCCCTTTACAAGGAAGTTTAAGAAAGTCGTCCAAAGTCCAGCGTCCAATGTCCAACGTCCGTTCGACAGTCAGGCGTTGGACATTGGACTTTGGACATCCCAATATGTCCGCGTGCAAAATCTCGACGCGAAAGTTGAAGCGCTGATCAGCGATCTGCCCGACGAGAACGGCGCCCGGCTCTTCCTGGATCGTCTTGCTACTGAACAAACCCTCACGTTTCAAAAGCTACTGCGCCAGCCCCCACTGCTTTCCGATGCCCTGGCGCTGGCTGCCTGGAGCCCTTTGCTGGCTACCACGTTAGAACAAAATCCAGACTACGTTTCGTGGCTCATGCGCGAGCGTGCGGACGTCCGCGTCAGAACCCGCGAACAGTTAAAAGAATCGCTGGCACGTTTTGCGCTGACCCACTCAACTTTAAGTCCGCAGATATTGTTTGCGCGGTTCCGACGTCGGGAACTCCTGCGAATTTATCTCCACGATATTCGCCGCGCTCACACCCTCGTCGAAACTACGGACGAGTTATCGAATCTCGCCGATGCGATTTTGGACTACGCCCTGAGTCTCGCGCGTCAGGATCTCGACAACCGTTACGGAGCGCCATTGCGCGACGAGCGAGGGCGTATCGCCACAGCCGAGTTTTGCGTGGTGGCGCTGGGGAAGCTTGGATCGTGTGAACTGAACTATGCTTCCGATATCGATCTGCTCTTCGTTTATTCCGACGACGGAACAACCGCAGGCTCGAGTGAGTCGGCCAAACTGAGCAACCGCGAATACTTCGTCAGGCTATCTGAAACTATTAGCAAGCTGGTGGGCCAGCCGGCCGGCGAAGGCGCGGCTTATCGTGTCGACTTGCGTTTGCGGCCCCATGGCCGCGACGGTGCGCTGGCTTGTTCCTTTGAAGAAGCGGTCAAGTATTACCGCACGTCTGCGCAAGCCTGGGAGCGCCAGGCGCTGATTCGCAGTCGCGCTGCGGCAGGTTCAAGTTCACTTTTCTCACGATTTGCTGAGGCGGTTCAGTTGCAGATTTATCGGTCAGACGTGTCCGTGAGGGATGCGCTTGCGAGCGTTCGTTTGGCTAAGCAGAAGATTGACCGCAGCGTCGCATCCCGGAAGGCGGGCTTCAACGTCAAGCTTCAGCGAGGCGGCATTAGAGAAATTGAGTTCATCGCACAGGCACTGCAGCTGGCGCATGGCGCGCGTGATGAATGGTTGCGCGTTGCGCACACGCTCATCAGTTTGGGCCGACTTGCCGATCGCAATCTTATTTCGCAATCAGAGCGATCGGAATTGTCCGACGCTTACATGTTTCTACGCACGCTCGAGCATCGACTGCAGATGGAACAGGGTCTGCAAACGCACACGGTTCCTCAAACTGAACCACAACGCTCGCTAGTCGCCAGACGTATGGGTTTCTCCAGGGCAACCGCGCTGGAGGATTTCCAAAGTGCATTGATGTTGCACACCAGGAACGTGCGCAGGGCGTACGATCGGGTTTTTGGCGCCAATGACGCCGCGTTTGTTGACAATGATGAATCAGCACCGGCCAGGGAATTGGCTCAACCTTCCGAGATCGCTACGCTCGCGGCTGGTGCGCGAGATGAATTTCGCTTAATAAACGAGACAGCGGAACGTCTTGTTTCGCATTTATCGCCTGTTCAAAGGGAGAACGTAGACGCGCCGACTTTAGCGCGGCAGATGCGTGAAGCGGCGCTACAGTCGCAGAATCCCGGGCGCGCGGTAATGCTCACCGCGCGCGTTGCCGCGTCCCTGGAAAAATTTGAAGCTCCGCTCGAGTTCTCGTCTGAGAATCTTTGCGGCCTGGTTCGTATCTGCGGGGCGTCTGATTTTTTTGGTGAAATGGTGGCCGGCAATCCCGCTCTAATTCGTTCACTTGAACCAGTGACGTCGCGCCGGCGGCGCAGAGACTATCGCGCCCTGTTACGAGCCAGCGTCGATTCAGAGAAGAGTTTTTCAGCAGAGCTCTCCGCATTGCGGCGCGAATGGTCGAGGTTGCTGATTGAAATCGGTGCTGAAGACGCAGCTGGAGGTCTTTCCATAGCTGCGTCGAACGAGCTGCAGACTGAGCTAGCAGTAGCGAGCCTTAATGTCGCTTACCTGGTGGCGCGGCGTGAAATGGTGCGTAGGTATGGACCACTAGCCGGCGGTCCGCGTTTAAGCGTGCTGGCGTTGGGCCGGCTCGCGAGCGGCGGAGTGGATTACGGATCTGACCTCGACCTGGTTATTGTCTACGATTCCCTCGCTTCCTCTCCGGTCGCTGCGCTCACACAGGATGAAGCCTATGCGCGTCTTTGCGAACTGATGGTTACCGCTCTCTCCAGCGTGACACGCGAAGGCTATCTGTATCGAGTGGACCTTCGGCTCCGTCCTAACGGAAAAAATGGTCCGCTGGTTATCAGTTCGGAAGGGTTTCTCGACTACATAAGGCAGCGCAGCGCAATTTGGGAATGGCTTGCGTACGTGAAACTGCGCGCAGTCGCGGGGGATTTGGAGTTAGGCAAAATGATTGAAACTCACGCTCGCCATGCCATTCACGAAAAGGCTCGCATGATCGACACGGAAGAGTTGAAACAGGAAACCCGTCGCGTGCGTGAACGACTCGAGTGGGAGAAGGGAAGAAGCAGCGGAAGAAGTGGACTGTCCGCCGCCCGTGCACGCCGGCGCGAAATCGACATTAAATACTCAGCCGGCAGCATGCTCGATGTGTATTTTGCTACGCGCTATCTTCAGCTGCGTGACGATGTTGGAGACGAAGGTGAAAATCGTTCGACGCTCGAAACGCTCCGGCGACTCGAAGCTAACGGCTCTCTGGAGACAAGTGACTACGAAGCGCTTAGCACGGGATACGAATTGCTTCGCTCAGTTGATCATCATCTGCGTTTGATCGTCGGCAAGGGCGTATTGCTGCCATCAACTGATTATCACGTATTCACGGAAATCGCACAGCGTCTGGAGTTTCAAACACCGGGCGCGCTGGGTGATTCGCTGCGCGATCGAATGCGCGCGATCCGCGAAACTTACGATCGAATCACAGCGATTGGCGGTTGAGATCCTTGCATTAACGATGAATGAAAAGAGTTGGAAAAACTCCAGGTTGGGAAGGTCGGCTTGCCCCCGCTCTTAACGTTTGTTTCCGCAAACACAGCGGGGGCAAGCCCGCCTTCCCAACCTCTGAGCTGCCTGGAGTTGAATCTTAAGGTCTTCGGTTGAAAGACTCTTCTGCAGACACAGGTAACTCTAATCTCCTTTGGTGGTTGCATCACGTCACGTCAGCATCTCTCTCAGTCGCTTCATACCAGCAGCGCGTACACCACTGATGCAGCCTTTGGCGTTCCGTCGCCGCGTACTCAGCCGACGCCGGCAATCGTTTGACTACTTCGCGTTCTTCATCGCTGAGTTCATCCCACACTCTCAGCAATCCGTCCTGACAACGCGGGCATCTTCGGTCGGCCTTCAATGCAACCTCCCGGGCAAAAATTGCTTGTTTACGTAAGATTATCAATCGTGTAACTTGGTATTAGGTTCTGGTGTTTACAACGGAAAGTCAAACCAGAGCATCAACCAATTGACGGGTTTGACACAGGCGAATAGGACATTAAACAGCAACATGTTTCGAATCAAAGCTTCATACACGGGCCAACTGGAACTAAAAACGACTCTCGAGCGAGCGCGCGAGTTTTTTGGTGAGCTGAGGAACTTCGCCGATTTGATGCCGGGCATCGAGGGTATTCGAAAAGAGTCAGGTGGCATTATGCGCTGGACGGTGCGCGCCGAAGTGCCGGTGATCGGATCTGTACAGGCGAGCTTCGCAGTGCGTAAGACTGAAGATCGTCCCGAGCGACTGGAGTGGTCACCTGCGGGTTCGGAGATGAAAAACTACCTGCGCTATGCCGCGGCGTTTGAGGTGCGCGGGCATAACGTGTTGATCAAGGTGTCTCAGCATGTGGAGCTTCGCCGGGCGCACGCCAGAGAATTGCACCGGCTGGCTGCATTGGTTGGCGAAGGCGCGATCAGCTCAGAAATGCAGAAGCGAGTCCAGGAAATGATACGGACGTTTCTTGAACGGGCGCAGGCCAAACTCGAAGGCGAGTCAACTGTCGAGCAGGAAGCAATCTAACTTAGCCGCGGATTTACGCATACAAACGCGGATCAGAAAATCAAGACGGTTCCCGCAGAGAACCGATTGAAAGGCTTTTCTAATCCGCGTTTATCTGCGTAAATCCGCGGCTATTTATGTCCGTACGAAATCATGTTCGCAAACATGCGGTAAGCTCCCGGCAATCCCGCGCGCAGCTGCCGATACCACACCATGCTCGTATACATGTAATTGCCTTTACCGTATTGCGCCACTAACAGGCCACTGGTCAAAGGGGGCTCTCGCGGATCGTTGGTTGAAAACAGCGCCGTGTAGTGCGCGTCCCATTGCTTTGGATAATAAAGTCCACGCTCCTGAATCCAGTTCGCGAAGTCTGCCTCGGTAATCTTGTTTGGAGAATTCAGTAACGGATGTCGCGGCTGCAGCAATGTAATGGGCGCAGTCTCATCGGTCACGCGCTGGTCGTCAAGAATGATCGGATACGGCGCGAGCTGCGCACGATTCTTTTTCTCGTCAGAGTTCCACTCGTTATCTTTGTGATAGAAAACAATCAGTGTCCCGCCGGCCTCTACGAATGTGAGTAAACGAGCATTCGCGGCGATCAATTCAGGGTGTGCTTCATAGCCACGATTGTCGATGATGATGGTGTTGTAACCGGACAAGTCGGCAGTCTTGATGTCAGCCACCGTAAGAGCTTTTGATTTCGCTCCCAGTGCCGCCAGCGAATGCTCGAGCGTTTGGTCAAAACTGGGAACGTAACCGACGCTTAGGCCGGGCACCACGCGCGCATCACTAAATACCACCGGCACCTGCCGCTTCATGATCTCCGCGCCGGTAGAATCCTTTACGGTGAGCGAAACGTTACTCGAATTTGAGTTCGAAACTCGTGAGCGCACCGTCGTGAACGGAGCCGCATTCGATTTCAACTGCACCGGGCGGGTCTCATTGGCAGCCAGCGAGAGATTTCCGCCCACCGCAGAAATGCCTAAGCCGGCACTACTGAGTTCCAGCGTTCCGCGGAATGGTGCAGCCAGATTATTTCTGACGACTGGAGTGATGCTTAGAACACGTTCAGTGCGACCTGCGGTCCACACGATAGGGGAAGGTGAAATCTTCATGATCTCCACCCCTGGTGCCACATCAAGCAGCCTCTCGGTGCTTACCGAGAACTTAGCGCCAGCAATTTCCAAATGAGCCTCCGCGGAGACACGCTTACCGAGAAAATATCCGTCGTAAAGATGTTCCTCTTTCGGTACGGTTAACGCCGCGTTCTTTGGCGTTGATTCATCGACGGTCACGACAGTTTCAGTATCCGGCAGCAACAGATCCGCCGCTTTCAAACGCGCGTTGTCGCCCCAGCCGTTAAAGCGCAGGTCATCCAGCTGCAACCCCCCGATACCTGTGTTTGCCACAATGACGGAGAAGGTCGTCTGACCGCCGGGGACTAGCACGGCCGCGCGTGAGGTGAGAATCAAAGACACGCCCGCCGCAATTGCCAGGGCACGATTGACGCGAGATTCGAACAAACGAAAACGGTCAACATCTTCGACCGCTGTCGCTGGAGCACTTTGACTGGCGCGCCAATCAACCAGGGCGGCCAGCACGCGATCCTGACGACTCAAAAAGTCAGTTAACGGTTTGCCGTCGATTGTGGGTGGCGCCACCTTCTGTGCGAATGCCTCCGGCAGTTCGAGTCCCGCGAGCGGAGTGGTGGCTTTCTCGGTTAGCGGAGGAGCGCCTGAAGCTTCACGCACCAGTCGATAACGAATCGGCGGTAGTTTGCCTGCTTCAATTCCTCGTGCGCGCATCAATTCTGCTATGGACTTCGGCCAGGGTCCCTGCGTAGCGTGTTGTTGCAGAGCAGTGAGGGCTTGTTCAGCAAAAGAGGTTCCGCGCACTGGATCCATTTCGTTTGGATCGATCGAAACCACGCGTTCTTCGGGTTTTAGTGTGTTCGCGCCGAAGACGCGCCCTAACAACCGTTGCGCTTGCCACGGCTTAACCCGATTCAATTGCTCGGCGAAACGCTTTGGATCGGCGGCCGCATCGAAGGCCTCGATTATCAATCGACCGGTGGCCTGATGATGGCCATGGCCGCTGGTCGTATCGTGGTTTGTGATGATCACATCCGGACGCAGCTCGCGAATCTTCAACACCATTCGTCGCAATGCTTCATCGTGGCCCCACACTTTGAAGGCCTCGTCCGCTGACTTGGAGAAGCCGAAATCTTTCAGTCCGAGAAAGTAAGGTTCTGAGCCCTGAATCTTCGCCGCGTTCAGAGTCTCCTGTGCCCTGATCACACCGAGCTCTTCATAAAGTTCGGGCCCGACGGCATTCTGTCCGCCTTCACCGTAAGTCGAAAATAAACTTACCGTGTGCACGCCATCTCTTCGTCTCAAGACGGTCAGCGTCGTCCCGTCTTCATCGTCCGGATGAGCGGCGACGCACATGACCGTCCAGGTGTTTGTAAGATCGATTAGCGCCTGGTGCAGATCCGCTGTGTTGGCTGCTTGAGTTACTACCGCCGGCGTCGGCGTCGGCGTCGGCCTCGACGTCGGTGAAGAAGAAACTCCCTGCGCGCGGGCGGTGAATGCGAAGAGGGAAGAAAGCAGCGCAAATGCACAAACGATCGAGATAGATGATTGATAAAAATTGCTACGTTTCATTCGGTTTTCCGTTGACTTGGTTAAGACGAGCGGCCAACAAGTAATAACTCAAGAGCGAAAGTCTCGCGGTAGGAAGGGCGGCTTGCCGCCGCTTGTTGAATGCCATTCGATTAGAGCGGGGGCAAGCCACCCTTCCCAACCATGAGCTACTCCTCCTTGACCGTTTGCCTTACAAATTCGCTATCCGCGCACGCGTTCCAGTCGCGCAGCGACGGTCATAATTATTCCAATCATCAGCATTAAAACCACACCGTACGCTGCTGCGGTTCCCAAATTAAACTCGCGCAGCTCCGAGGCAATGGCGATCGAGATCGGCCGATTCGTCGGCACAAACACGAGCACCGACGCTACATACTCGCCCAGCGCGATCACAAAAGCCAGCAGCGTTCCCGCGAGAGCGCCCGGCCAAACCAGCGGCAGCGTAACGCGACGAAATCTTTGCCACCAGCGCGCGCCCAAACTAGCCGCCGCTTCCTCGAGCGCGGCATCAATCTGTTCCATGCTCGCTTGTACGGCCCGCACAACCAGCGGCATGAAGCGCAGAAAGTAAACCACGGGGAGAATCCAAAACGTACCGACGAGTATGAACGAACCCAGCAATGCCGATGGCTGGCCGTAGGATTCCGCCAATGAGACAGCGACTACAGTTCCCGGCAATGCCCAGGGCACCAGAATAAGCCACGAAAGCAGCCGCTTCCATTTGCGGCCTCCTTTTCGAGCTAACAAGGTGGCCACAGACAAACTCCAAACCAGCGCTGCGCCCGCCGCGATCGCAGACATCGATAGACTGTTAAGAAAAACTTCACTGGCGCGCGAGTCGGAAAAAACTCTCACGTAGTTCGCGACGGTGTAGGCCGTGGGCAGAGTTTGCGTGGTCCAATTTCCCTCGCGCGCAAAACTGACGAGCACCAGAGTGGCCACCGGCAGCACAAGTATCAGGGAAAACAGAATGCCGCAGGCTATGGCAATCGCGCGTGCGCGACCGCCGGCTATGGCCTTGCGAGGTTTGGTCGAACCCTTCAGAGCCGCCGCCGCAAACCTTCTGGTTCCTTCGTAGCGTTGAAAGAAAAAGAGAGCACTAAGCGAAATAGTCGCGAGGATAACCGTCTCGGTGAGTGCCAGGCTCGCATCTCCGCGTTGACGCGCGGTGTAAATCTCGAGCGTGAGTACGCGCACTCCGCCACCAAACAGGAGCGGCGCGCTGAACGAGGCCATGGAAGTCATGAAAGTCAGTAATGCCGCGGCGATTAATGAGGGAGTCAACTGCGGCAAGATAATCCGTGTGAGCACGCGTGCGCGACCGGCCCCCAAACTCTTGCCCGCTTCCGCGAGTGCCGCGTCGATTCTGGTCAAACCTGCGCCGGTTAGCATGTAGAAGAACGGGTACATCGTGTAAGTGTGAAAGAGCAGCAAGGCCGGCCAGCCGCGCAGCGACCAGGGCGACTGTTCGAGCTGAAACGCTGATTGAACCAGCCGCGCCAGTATGCCCGACTCACCACACAGAAAAATGAAAGCGACTGTGCCGACCAATGGCGGCAGGACCAACGGTAGCGCGGCGAAGGTTGCGAACAGCTTCCGAGCCGGAAACGTGTAGCGCTCGAAAAGAAAAGCAAGGGGAATCCCGAGCGAGGCGCAAAATAAAACCGTCAGAACCGAGATGCCGATGCTGGCGATTATCGAGTCAAGCACAATCGACTGCGACAGCGTCTGCGAATAGTTCGCAAGAGACCAGTTGCCATCGTGCTGGAGTGACGCGATGATAACGTGAAAGTTGGGATAGATGACGCCGTAAAGAAGAACGATGGCGGTGGTGAGTATTACAAAGACACGCGGCGACAGAGAGAGGCGGCGACGCGCTGAAAAGAAACTGCCAAAACGGGTCGGCACGGTCGCGGCTCTGCCGCCCGATGTGCGGCGATGGCTCCGACCCGCCGATGAACGCTGATCACTCATAGGGGCTACGCCCCAAAGCTGGGGCAAAGCCTAAGGATTTTGATTGCATGACGGAAGGTCGAAGACCTTCCGCACATCAGGCGGCAGAGCTGCGTTCTGAGGTTATTCATTCTTGAGAAGTGCAATCCGCTCCGGCGGCAAAACTACAGTGCGAGTTTCGCCGACGGTGAAGCCATTCGGATCCAGCGCCAGCGCTTCGATAACCAGGCCAGCGGCGTCGAGTTTTATGCTCGAGGTAGCACCGGCGAAGTTGATCTCGCGCACTGTTGCCTGCAAAGCGTTCTCCACTTCGCCATTGGATTTTGTCACGACGACGTGCTCGGGCCGGATCGCAATAATGCACGGCTGATTGAGTGGCACGAGTTTCTTTTCGTCAACTGGAACACGAATGACGTGACCCCCGTCGAGTGTCTTAAATTCGCCGAGCGCAGACTTACTCGAACTCACACGCATCACGCGGATCAGGTTATTTCGTCCCAGAAATTTTCCAACGGAAAGCAGCGCCGGGTACTCATACAAATCTCTTGGCTTGCCAGTTTGCAGGATGCGGCCGCCAACCATCACGCTAATGCGATCACAGAGTGCGAAAGCTTCTTCCTGATCATGGGTGACGTACACGGCGGTTAAGCCAAGACGAGTAACCAGCTCGCGCAGTTCGCCGCGCGTTTCTTCCCGCAAGGTGACGTCGAGGTTTGAAAGCGGCTCATCAAAAAGTAACAGTGCCGGCTCGATGGCGATCGCGCGGGCAATTGCCACCCGCTGCTGCTGACCACCGGATAGTTCGTCAACCCGGCGCTTTTGGTAACCGGGTAACTGCACCAGCTCCAAGGCGCTCTTCACGCGCTCGATGATTTCCGCCCTGGGCTTATGTCGCGCACGTAAGCCGAACGCGACATTCTCAAATACATTGAGATGAGGGAACAGCGCGTAGTTTTGAAAGACCATGCCGAACCCGCGGCGTTCAGCCGGCAAGTTCGTGATATCGCTTGCTTGAAACTCGACGCGGCCGGAATCCGGTTGCTCCAGTCCGGCGATCATTCTGAGCGTTGTTGTTTTACCGCAGCCGGAAGGACCGAGTAATCCGAAAAACTCACCGCGCTCGACGTCAAGCGACACGTCGGCCACGGCGGTGGTCTTATCAAAACTTTTTGAAAGATTTTTGAGAGACAGCAGTGTCATCTTTAATTCAAAAGCGGGGGCAAGCCCGCCTTCCCAACCAGAGAGACTGCGGAGTGCCTCGGTCTAACTGGCCTTGAAAGCCCTTCAAGCAAAGATTGTCCCTGTATTCTGGTCAGCTCTCAG
>DATLBQ010000387.1:0-5296 GCA_035526805.1 Pyrinomonadaceae bacterium | reverse complement strand
CACCTTAACGTTTGCCGCCGGGGAAACCAGCAAAACCTTTTCCGTGCTGGTGGTGAATGACACGTATCAAGAGGGGGCAGAATCATTCAGTATTTCGCTGACGAACCCGGTGGGTACCGTCATTGGGGCCACAAACATATCGGCGATTACCATAAATGCGAATGATTCCTCGCCGGCTCCGGTTCATCCACTCGATAATCCTGACGCCCGGTTCTTCGTTCGCCAGCACTATCTGGATTTCTTAAACCGTGAACCTGACACAGACGGGCTGAACTATTGGGCAGGTCAGATCACTTCGTGCGGCAGTAATCAGGGCTGTATTACCAACGCGAAAGTAAACGCATCGGCGGCCTTCTTCCTCTCAATTGAGTTTCAAGAGACTGGCTACCTGGTGTACCGAACGTACAAAACTGCTTTCGGCAATGCGGCAGGTTCGGCCGTCATCAATGGTGTTTCTACGCCCATCTCGGTACCTGTTGTCAGGTTCGGCGAGTTTCTCATCGATACCGCACAAATTGCGGCAGGTGTGCAGGTAGGTATTGGCAACTGGAAACAGCAACTCGAAAATAACAAACAGACTTACATGCTGGCCTTCGTGCAGCGCTCGCGCTTCACCACGGCCTATCCGATTTCTCTGACGCCGACTGATTTTGTGAACCAGCTATTCGTGAGGGCCGGCGTCACGCCGTCAGCGCAGGAACGACAAGACGCTGTTGATGAGTTTGGCACCGCTACCAATACTGCCGACGCGGCGGCACGTGCTCGCGCATTGCGACGCGTCGCAGAAAACAGCACTCTCAAGATAATTGAAAACAATCGCGCCTTTGTGCTGATTCAGTATTTTGGTTACCTGCGACGCAATCCAAACGATGCGCCTGATTCAGATCACAGTGGTTGGAAGTTTTGGTTAGACAAGCTGGAACAGCACAACGGCAACTATATCAACGCACAAATGGTTTTGGCTTTTCTTTCGTCATTCGAGTATAGAGACCGCTTTGGCCCGTGATTAATTTTGAGTGCGCTGGCCTGTCAGCGGTTTTTGTAGGTCGCGACCTGTCGCGACCCGGTAAGTGAACGGAAATAATGTGGCGCTAAGCCGCGATTGACCTGAAGCGCTGACAGGTCAGCGCGCTCCAAAAACAAAAGGCTGGATTCCGTCGAATCCAGCCTTTCATTTTAAACGGCAGATGAAACTTAGAACCGGTTTAGATACTCACCGGCCACGATAAACGCTTTCACCATCTCGGCTGAGTGAAAGTTGCCACCGTGGGCGTTTAATTTATCGAGCCAGAATTTCCAGCCACTAAAGTCTGTGTCAGGACCCTCGTTTACATTGCGTCGCAGGTAACCAAAATACTGCATCAGCACAAAGGCGCGATTGTTTTCACTTGTCTTGAGCGCGCTATTTTCGGCGATGCGTCGCAAAGCGCGCGCGCGTGCCGAAGCGTCCGACGTGTTAGCAGCGCCGCCGAATTCATTGACCGCGTCTTGTTGCTCCTGCGCTGAGGGTGTAACACCCGCTTTTGCGAAAAGCTGGCTCACAAAATCAGCAGGGGTCAGGGAGGTTGGATACGCAGTAGTGAAGCGGGAACGCTGCACAAAATCGGCAGCGAAGGCCGCCTTATTTGCTTCCAGCTGCTGGGCCCAGTTTCCTATACCCACCTGCACGCCGTTGCGTATCTGTGCCATGTCAGGCAAAAACTCCTGACGCCGGATCACGGGAACTTTGATAGCGGTCGGCGTATTATTGATAATTGCCGAACCGTCAGCATCGCCGTAAGCAGACTTGTAGAAACGGTAGACGAGAAACCCGGTTTCCTGAAATTCGATTGACAGGAAAAACGCGCCGGAGGTATTCGCGCGCATAAAGTCGACGCAGCCGGCATTAGTGCCGCAAGACGTAATCTGGCTGTTCCAAAAATTTAGACCGTCTTGATCAGGAAAGCGGCCGAGGAAGTCGACGTATTGCTGGTTGACGAAGAAATCGGAATCGTTAATCGTAATCGGTGTGTTCGTTCCCGGTCGCAGCCGCAGCGGTTTCACCTTGATATTGCCGTAGTAAAGCTCGGAGGGAAGATTCGGAACCTCGGTTACTATGCGTAAAGTCGGTGCTTGTCCGAAGACCGTAAAGGCAGCACAGGCTGTTATTAACAAGGCGAAGACAAATTTCATTTTATTGCTCCTGCGTAACATACATTTGATGAGGGAAGACCTCGAAATGAGGGGCTCGCCTAAGTACCACTGCTTAGACGCACCGACAAGGGCTAAAGTTTAACTCGCGGCCCTTAGCGGCGTCAACGAGGCCACTTTTACTTTTAGGGCTCGCATCCCAATTTGTAAAGCAAACTGTTAGTTTGCGATGCTGAATGGCGTTCAATGGGCTCGCAAAGGAACAGTTTACGTTACGGAAAACCAAAATTCATCGCGGCTGAGAAGTTGAAATCGGGCCGTAGGTTGCTCCAAACGCCGGCAAATAACCACAAATGCGCATCGGACTTGATGGCCTGCCGCTGACGTCGCCGAAAAGCGGCGTTGGCCATTACACCTACGAACTTGCCCGCGCGCTGGCCGTCATGGAGCCCGCAACTTCTTTTGAGATTACTTACCCCTCGACCTTTTCTGCCTTAACGTTAACGCCAGAGGACGACGCGCGTTCGATCCCGGCCAATCTGAAGATTGAGCGCATACGAGTTGGGCCGCTGACGCGGCATTGGTGGTCAATCGGTCTCCCGCGATACATTCGGCGCGAAAAGCTCCAGCTCTTTCACGGCACAAACTACGATGTTCCTTTGAGGCGCCACTGTGCGACGGTACTAACTATTCACGACCTTTCGCCGCTGTTGCATCCGGAAACGCATCCCCGGCGAAGCGTTAACCGTGCGCGACGCCGATTGCCCCTCATGACGCGCACGGCCGATGCGATTATCGTTCCAACAGAAAGCATTCGCCGTGAAGTCTGTGAACACCTCCGGCTTTCGCGCGAAAAGGTCTTTGTTGTACCTGAAGCTGCACGCGGTTCGTTTCGGCCGATCGATTTTGCTGAGACTACCATGTTAAGGCGGCGTCTGGGCGTGCAGGAAAAGTTCTTGTTGGCAGTAGGAACAATCGAGCCGCGTAAAAACTTGCGCCTGCTCATCAGGGCTTTCGAGGAAGTGACTCGTACTGAGCGTGAGTTGCAGTTGGTAATTGCCGGTGGCCGCGGCTGGTTAAGTGGACCGCTTTTTGAAGCTCTGGAAAAATCACCGGTGCGCAACCGCATTCTGCTGACCGATTATCTGCATGACGACGATCTGCGCGGGCTCTACGGATCGTGCCGGGCGTTTGTTTACCCTTCAATTTATGAAGGCTTCGGCTTGCCGCCGGTTGAGGCGATGGCCTGTGGCGCGCCAGTCATCGCGAGCCGGATTCCTGCCCTGATCGAAACGCTGGATGAGGCCGCACACTTTTTCGATGCGCAGAGTAGTGAGCAACTGGCTGACGCGATAATTCAAGTGACAACGAATCATGATCTGCGGCAGCGCTTAATAAGCGCCGGATTGCGGCAAGCGCGAAAGTTTTCATGGGAACAAACTGGGCGGTTGACGCTTGAAGTGTACGAAGTAGCGCGGAAAAACTTCGCGAGCACACAATGACCGAACAGCTATCTAAATCCGATGTCGCTGAGGTCGGTGGTGATCTTATTCGTGTTAGTTCGTGGTGTTTTAGTGTTACTTCGTGGTTCGTACGCTTTTGTTTAGGGGGAAACGAACCACGAAATTACACCAAAGGTAAAACGAAACCAAACAAAACAGATTACGACTCATCGATCGACCCTGTTGCTTATGGCGTCTCGAAGAAACGCCCCCGACTTCCATTGTTGGAGCTCTCGCTGTTTCTATTCGTGTGGAGTGTCTATGGCGTCGCAATAAACTCAGCAAATCTCAAAGCCTTCAATTTACAGCAGGCGGGCATTGAAGCGATGGTGGAACGCAGGCAATTCTCACTTGAAGGCTCGGCGACGCCGCAATTTCAAATCAGGGTTTACTACGACGGGGATAAGCCCTTCGGTGATACCTTCATGTATAACGGCCGGCAGTATGCAGCCAAGCAACCCGGGCAATTTATGCTCGGCGCGGTCGTCTATTTTTTTCTGCGACTGTTTGGGCTCAGTTATTCCGCCCATTACACACTTACTTCTGCCTTAGTCACATTCTTCACCAGTTCTCTCGTAACAGCCGCCGCGACGCTTGCAGTTTTTCGAGTCGCCCGGCTGTTGACGGTCAGCGAAAGCCTTTCATGGCCGCTGGCGAGCGCTTTTCTTTACGGCTTCGGCACGACTGCTTTTGCTTATTCCGGGTTTGCCTACCACGACACGCTCGCTTCCGGATACCTGGTCATTGCTTTTTATCTGGTCGTATTGCTCGCCCGCCAACAGGTTAGTCTGAGAAACGCGCCGCTGGTCGCAGCCGCAGCCGGAGTTCTGCTTGGGGCGACGCTGACCACCTCAATGCTCCCTTTCTTCATGGCCTGTGTCGTAGGTGTTTACCTTGTCAGCCGTTCAAAGGTTACGCTCGCCGCGTTGACGGGAGAACTGGTCGGTCTGGCGCCGCTGTTCTTATACAATGCGAGGTCATTTGGTAATCCATTGCTCAATTCATATTCTGCCGGCGGTTATCCCGAATCTTTTTTGTCCTTTAACTTGCATAATTCAATCGAGAAGACATGGCTCTATATTTCGGAGGTCACACTCTATGACCCAATCGCGTGGTTAGGCATTCTGGCTTTGGCGTTTTATCCGCGCGCTTTTCGGCGTGAAGTCCTGGTGATATTGGGACTGTTTGTCGCGCAGATGTTTCAGGTCCTCAACATTGAATCACACGGCGGCTGCCATTATGGGCCGCGGTTCTTACTTCCCGCATTGCCCTATGCAGCGCTCGGTCTTGCCGGCTTTCATTATCTGCGATCGAAGGGGACGAGGCGGGCGACGATTGGGGTTGGGCTTGTAGGAGCGGTGTCTGTGGTCGTCAACGCGGTGGGAGCGTTATACGGAGCGATGTATTGCGACGTTCAAGTCTACGCCTTTTGGCCAGGTCTTGCCGCGCTGCAACGCGGCGGCTTGATAGACTTACGACTGGCGAGATGGCTCGTCATTCCAGTCATATTCAGTCTGTTTTTGTTCGTCTACTCGATTCGTCCTAAAAGGAGCGGGGGCAAGCCCACCTTCCCGACCATGAGATAACTGGAGTTTCGCGATTATCTTGATCGAAAAGGCTTTCAAGGTGAAGCTACCGCGCTAGCCTGTTAATCTCTCAGGTTG
>DATLBQ010000386.1:0-24282 GCA_035526805.1 Pyrinomonadaceae bacterium | reverse complement strand
ACGAATTCCTGGCGTTGAGACATGGCTGAACTGATTCTCCAAGGCATACCTTCGACTCCCTTCGGTCGCAAGGTATAACCTGTCAAAAGTGTTCACCATGTCCCCGATCAGGTGTTTAGCATGTCCCCGGTCTATACACCTCCCTGACCTCGAGGTAATCAGCCTGAGGCTGTGATGGCTGCCGGAAAGGCTTTCAACGTGAAAGCAATCGCGCGAGACAAAGAGTCTCGCGGTTGGGAAGGCGGGCTTGCCCCCGCTCTTTAGTAGGCGATGATTAAAGTATCAAACTTTTGGGGCCCGAAAGCTACTGCATGGTTTCGCAAGGGCACAGCCCTTCCGCACATAAGGCGGCATAGCCGCTCTTGGTCTTCAGCTACCTCATCGCTCGGCTGGCCTATTTTTACACCGTTGCTTATTTGCCTGTTGTTCTCCGCCTGGGCGTTCACGCCCGTTCGTCATCGAGGTACTTCCACATCATCGAACGTGCTGGCGGATGCCGGCCTGATCGATCGACGCTTACAGCAGGCCGCCACTAATGCACTCGGGGATCGCCGCGGTACGGTTATCGTTATGGATCCGCAAACCGGACGCGTGCGTGCTGTCGTCAATCCGCAGCTCGCGTTTGAAGAAAGCCTGCCGCCGGGATCGACAATAAAACCATTCACCGCACTGGCGGCCTTACGATCCAGCGTCATTGACGAAGACTCCCGCACTCTCTGCCGCGAAAACTATTCACACGACAAATTTCATACTATCTGTTCCCATCCGCGCGACTTGCCACCGCTCAGTCCCACCGATGCCATCGCTTATTCCTGCAACTATTATTTCGGCAAAGTTGGCGAGCGTCTGACGCCAGCCGATTTCACTTCTACGCTAGCAGAGTTTGGATTCGGCAGGGCGACCGGCATTAACGCGCACGAATCTAATGGTCTCTTGCGCCGCACTGATTGGCACACAGAAAACGCGATCGGCGAGGGCGACTACGTTCGAGCCACACCAATCCAACTCATCAATGCTTACGCGACGCTTGTGAACGGAGGGCATCTTTTCAAGCCACGTGTCGCATCGGCCGCCGGCTTTGTTGCGGAACAACAGGCTAACGTTGTGATCAAGAGCGAACAGCTTCAAATAATTCTCAAAGGCATGCGAGGCGCGGTGCGTTACGGCACGGCTGAATCCGCAAATCTCTACTCGCTGCCCGTGCATATCCTTGGAAAAACCGGCACCGCGACTGAAATTAACGGATATCGCTCACAGGGATGGTTCATCGGTTTTGTTTCCTCGCCGGATCAGAACGCGAGCGACGCGTCACACTTCACGCCCGACAAAATAAACCTTGCTGTGCTTGTTTTCCTTGCTAAAGGTCATGGCTCCGACGCTGCGGAACTGGCGCGGCCCGTCTTCGCTGAATATTCCCGCGTTGCGACGGAGGAACACGGAGACACGGACACTGGGAAACCGCGTGTAGAAGCGAGGGAGTCACAGAAAGAGTCTCTGCGTCCGCCCGTGTCTCTCGAATCCGAGCCTCTCGTTCGCGTGCACTTCCGCAGGGAAAACATCACGCGCACGATGCCGCTTGAAGAATACGTCCGCGGCGTAGTGGCAGTTGAGGGCAGCCTGGAACGTGAGCCGGAAGCATTAAAAGCTCTCGCTGTCGCCAGTAGAACATACACGCTAAAGAATCTCGGCAGGCACCTTCGAGATGGTTACGACTTTTGCACCACCACACATTGTCAAAGATTCCCGGCAGCAGACCTCGACACCGGTGTTGATTCTGAAGTCGTCGCGGCGGTTCAAGCTACCCGAGGAGAAACACTTAATGATAGTGAAAATCAGGTCGCGGATGCTTACTTCAGCGCGTCGTGTGGTGGGGCTACCGCCAACAAAGGAACGCTTTGGGGAGGGAGCGCTCCACCATACTTGCGAAGCGTCCCCGATGAATTTTGTCGCACGCAGGCCCATCACAATTGGACCGATGTTATTTCGCAAGCGCAACTTCTCAAGGCGCTACAGACAGATCCGCGAACTAACGTTGGTGAGCGGCTGACGAGCGTGATTATCGTACGAACGGACGCGAGCGGCCGTGCCGAGTTGATTGCTGTGGAAGGCGAGCGCCGGGCAACAGTGTCGGGATGGGATTTCAAGATCATTGTCGGTCGAGCGCTCGGCTGGAACCTGCTTAAAAGTTCACGTTTTGAGATTGCGCATTCGGGTTCGAATTTTATATTTCGCGGCAGCGGATTTGGCCACGGGCTTGGGCTTTGCCAGGAAGGTGCTCATGTTATGGCGGAGCGCGGTGCAAGTTACCGGCAGATTCTGGCGAAGTATTTTCCGTCCACGCAGGTGGGGAACAAATATCGCCGTCCGGTTTCCGCGGATCTGATGTGGAACGACCATTCGTCGAACCCGGAGCCCTTCGTGACGGTTGGGGCTCCGCGTGACAGCCGATATAGCTGGGCAAGCAGACAGACGCTCGCCAGTGAAAACTTCCGCATCAATTACCCGAGCACGATTGATGAGCGCGAGGTTGAGGCATTGCTCAACTTTCTTCAGTTGAGCCGCAAATCCTTAATCGCGCGTGTTACTGCAGCCAAATTGTCTGTTCAATTCCCTACTCTCGAAATTTTCATCAACGAAACGACTGGTGACTTTGTGGGCCGAACCGGACTGCCATATTGGGCGGCCGCGGCAACCAGAGGAAATCAGATTGAACTTCAACCACTGGCAGCATTAAGACGCCGGCGAATTCTCGAAACAACTCTGCGTCATGAACTCGTACATACAATGGTTGATGTTGTGAGTCGCGGCCGCGCCCCGCGCTGGCTGGCGGAAGGTCTGGCGCTACATGTGGCGGGAGAGGGTCCGCTCCTCGCCAGGCACGAACCCCGAAGCCAGATGACTGTTGAAGAGATTGACAAGCAGCTTGGTTATTCGCAATCAATGATGTCAGCCGAAAACATGCGAACACTTTATGCAGCCGCCTACGGCCAGGTTAAACGTCTCATTCAAAAAGAGGGCGAAGCGAAAGTCTGGCGAAGAGTAGCAAGGTAGCAGAAAGTAATTGGCGTTAGAGTGATGAGAAACTCAGATAGAAATCAATTTTGAACCGCTCAGGGTTAGGAAGGGCGCTTCTAACCGCGAGACACTTTACTTGAATGGTTCGTGTGAAATTGAAAGACTAGACTA
This sequence comes from Pyrinomonadaceae bacterium, assembly GCA_035526805.1. Taxonomy (GTDB): domain Bacteria; phylum Acidobacteriota; class Blastocatellia; order Pyrinomonadales; family Pyrinomonadaceae; genus PSRF01. The sequence continues at coordinate 21,096 of DATLBQ010000386.1, read as the reverse complement.
CATGAACAATAAACTTAATCACCGTCTAATTAGCCTGGTTGTGGCGATGGTTATTCTCGGATCACCAGTTCTCGCGCAGCAGCGACGTGGTGCAACACCCAGGCGTGCGGCGCCCGCCGCGACACGCGAACCGGCACCCACGCTTGATTCACTGCTCGCCGCCGAAAGTTACAAAGTTTATTGTGAGATTCGAGGGGTGGGCGGCTTGATCCGGTCAGCGGCCGTCAACGATCTGCTGGATCCGATAATGAAACTGGGCGCTCCGCCAAAAGAGTTTAAGACCGTTGTGAAATGGCTCAAGGTCCACTCAGACGTACTGGCAGGCTCGCGGATGCTGGTCACCGGTTGGCCCTCAAGACCCAACCTGCCAATGTTTCTGGTTGCGATCGAATTTTCGTCTCCGGAGGAGGCGAAGAAGTTCTATCCCGAGCTGCGTGACTTTCTTCCGACCCTTATACCAACGCCGCCGCCGGCGCCGGCATCCAGCCCGGTCCCCGCTACGAATCCTTCGGCGATGTCAGCTGTTGAGTCCGACACGGAAGTTGTGAGAGCCGAGCTCGTGCCCGTGCGGACAAGTCCCGAACAGATTGCCGGCGTTGTCGCGCAGCCGCAGCCCACGCCGAATCTGCCGCCTTATCAAATGAGCCAGGCGGGTCCGCTCGTTTTGATTAGTGATAAGGCTTTTACTCTTCGCCATCTTAGGCCACACGGTAGCAAGGCGCTGGAAGAAGATGAGAATTTTCTGCTGGCGCGGACTAGCTTCGCAAACGAGTCGGTATTTCTTTACGTGGACCTGCAGTCGATTGAGAAAGAAGAAAAGGACCGACAAAAGAAGTGGGAAGAGGAGGCACAGAAACGAGCTGAGATTGAAAAGGCCAATCCACCAAATATTGAGGATGTGACCGCAGAAGAGATGAAGGCCGCGCAAGCAGCGGAGGCACCCCCAACACCTGCGCCTGAAATTCCTGACACGTCACAACCAACAGTCGTAGAAGCCACGGCTGAGTCGCAGGCTTCAAGCACTACAACTTTGTCTGGCGAGCCAACGTCCGTCATGAGTGGTCCGCGCCCATTCATCTCGCTTTACATGTCACTCTTCGCAGGGGAGAGCAAATGGCCGGAAGCCGTCGGGGCTGCACTGGTTGCTGAAGGCGACGCCTACGTTGTGCGTACGTTGATGGTCAACAAACTTGAAAACAAAGGCATCGCGATTCCGTTTTTGCCTCAATTCATTTCCGGGCCGGCTATTGCTCCGGAGTCTCCCGGCATATTTCCAGCCGACCTGGATTTGTTCGTAAGCGTTTCCCTCGATTATTCACAGGTTTACGAGGGTATGCTAAAAGCGATTGCACACACGGAAGAACTATCGAGAAAATATCGCAGACCAGCGGTCAGAGATGAAACGCCTCCGGAATCGCCGTTTGCGATTTATGAAAAGAAGCTGGGACTAAAAATCAAAGACGACTTGCTGCCCCTGCTCGGCCATGAGTTAGCCTTTGCGCTGCCGAAAAAGGCCGCGAAACCAGCCAGCGAATTGGAGGCTGCAACGAAACCGATTGAAGACAAGCCCGCGTCGGTTGGACCTTATGAACACAATCCGACCGCAAGCCCCAACCCCGTCATTGCCATTTCCGTGAAAGATCGAGAAGCAGTTGGAAGACTGATACCGAAGATTATCGAGGCCTTCGGGTTAAAAGGCGCGAACCTGTTGGCCCAATCTGAGAAGCGCGATGGGACCGAAATAGTTTCCTACGCAAACTTTTTCTCGTACGCGTTCATCGGAGACTTCCTCGTGCTATCACCTGATCCGGTGCAGACGCGACACGTAGTAGACAGTTATCTCAACCATCAAACACTCTCCTCTGACAGCCACTTTAGGAATTTTACTCGCTGGCAGCCGCGGCAAGTGCTCGGTCAGGTTTACGTGGCTCCGGACCTGATGGAGACCTACAATCCATTCGGCCGTGGCCTGAGGGGTGCTGCGAACGCCAGGGTGAATGATTACATGTCCCGGCTGAGCCCGCTGATCGAGCCTACAACTTACGCGCTTACAAACGACGGATCAGGACCGTTACACGAACTTCACATTCCAAGAAATCTGCTGCTGTGGATGATCGGTTCGACCTTTGGTGTGGCTGAGGGATCCGCTTTGCACAGTAACGAAGCAGTTGCTAAGGGTTTGCTGCGGACGGTCTACAGCGCTGAGGCATCATTTCAGGCCACCGCCGGCAACGGACGTTACGGAACTCTTGATGAATTGATTGCGGCTGGTCTCATAAGCAAAGAAGCTATCCAGAAATATGGTTATAGAATTGACGTAATGCCGGCCGGCAAGAAGTTTGAAGCTACGGCGGTGCCAATTGAGTACGGTGTGTCCGGAACGCTCTCCTACTTCATCGATGAGACAGGCAACTTGCGCGGCGGCGATCATGGCGGCGGCCCCCCATCTGTTGCCGATCAACCGATCAACTAGCTGAGCTGTGGCTGCCACTAAAAGAGAATTTAGCCACAGATATACACGGATAAAACGGATCTGAACGACTTGCAACTCAGATCCGTGTAATCCGTGTTCATCTGTGGCTTAATTTTATTTTGGCGACAGGTTATCTATTTCGACCGGTTCAACCGGTTCCGCCAGCTGAAATCCAAATACGCGTGAATAAAAATAGAGTTCGGCATCAAGCGCCCGCTTGATATTCTTTGCCTCCCGAAATCCGTGCTGTTCTCCTTCAAAGGGCAGATACGCCACCGGAATTCCCTTCTTCCGCAATGCCTCAACCATTATCTCGGCCTGATTTGGGGGTACAACTTTGTCTTCCAGTCCCTGAAAGAAAATCACGGGACACGACAGCCGATCGGTAAAGTTGATTGGTGAACGGGCAAAGTAAACCTCCCGCTTTTCCGGGTAAGGGCCCATGAATCCATCTAAGTAGCGAGATTCAAATTTGTGCGTCTCCTTTGCCAGGGCTTCGGCGTCGCTAACGCCGTAGTGGCTCGCGCCGGCGCTGAAAGTATTTCGGAATGTCAACGCGCAGAGCGTGGTGTAGCCCCCGGCGCTGCCGCCCGTGATCATTAAGCGATCGCCGTCGACTTCACCTTGCGCAACGAGATATCTTGCTCCATTTGCGCAATCGTCAACGTCCACGATTCCCCATCGGTTCTTCAGCCTTTCGCGAAAGGCGCGGCCAAAGCCGCTGCTGCCGCCATAGTTCACATCCAGGACCGCAACGCCACGGCTGGTCCAATATTGAATCCCAAGACTCAGCGCCGTCGCGGCTGCCGCGGTCGGCCCACCGTGGCTCTGAACCAGCAGCGGCGGCAGTTCACCGTCAGGTGCGCGATAGTCTCGATTATTCGGCGGATAAAAAAAGCCGTGCGCGGTCAGACGGCCTTCGGTGGGAAACTCCACAGCGCGCGGCCTGGAAAGATACGCAGCATCAATCTCCAGGGTGTTGGAGCGGCGCAATATTTCGAAGCTTTTCTGTTGTAGATCAAATCGTACGATGGCTGCCGCTTCGGTCGGGGAGCCGGCGCGCATCACTGCCTGTCCCGCGGACGCACGCACAAATCGTATATCGGTGTACGGACAGTCTACTGGTTCAAACACTTTTGTGCGCGTATCGATGAGCGCTAGATGCGACAAACCGCTACGAGTGTAAGCGCAGACAATTCTGTCCGGCGATTCAAAGGCATAAGTCGACATGCCGAACCCCCATTGGGGCATGCCAAACTCGGCTTCCATTTCACACAATGGTTCAACCGATCCGCCAGAATTGACCCGGTAAAGGTTCCACCAACCGCTACGGTCTGAGACGAAGTAGAGCCTTCCATCTCCGGACCATTCGGGCTGAAATATCGATTCGTCTCTGCCGCCTGCGAGGCGTTCACTCGTTATCAACAATCCATTCCCATCAAAAGCGCCGACCCAAAGTTCAGTGCCGTCCCAGGGCATGTTGGGGTGGTTCCAGCTGAGCCAGGCCAGCTTCGAGCCATCCGGGCTCAAGCGGGGTGATGAGTAAAAATCGTGTCCCGTTGCCAACACTCGCCCCGAGTTTTCCCGCGAAGCTTCTTCCGAAGTTTCAACGCCGGCGAGATTGAGACTGACCACAGTATTTACTGCTTCGCGACCGGACTGAGTGTGGTCTTCTCTGACACAAATCAATCGTTCTCGCGAGTGATCTATTATGGCATCAGCGTAACGATAATCGGCGACGGGAGTGATCGGCTTTGGCAGGTTGGCTCCAATCGAAGCGTACACGCGCTGATCGGAAAAGTTTGAAAAATAGACGGCGCCGTCGCCTACCGCATAGTCTCCACCGCCATATTCATGCACGCGAGTTCGCGCATAGAAAGGCGCCGGGTTAATGTCGCGCGTGGCTCCCGAGGCGTCGCGCTTCACGATGACTGCGCGCCCGCCCTCGGTCGGACGCATTTCAATCCAATAAACGTCGGTGCCATCGATAAGGGGTTGCGACAAACCGATAGAGCCTCTCACAATTAGATCAGACGTTATAGGGGATTTCCAGGAACCATAAGGTGTTACAGATCGTTGGGACAAAATTTGATCTCCGAGCAATTCGCGACAAATGTGGCTACTATTGACTTGCGATTAGTTAGTCTTAGCCTAGGATAATCAAGATTTCCGAAAGTTTTTGTTACAGTGTTGTGAAGGGTTTGCAAGCTTACTGCAACCACAGCCGGGGCGACCGAACCTAATATGCCTCATCGTTAATTCTCCACGGGAGAACTGAGATAAAGGCAAGGGCGCCGGTCTTGGGGGAGGTCGGCGCCCAACGTCTTTCCGGCCGACGAACTCTCACTTCCTTACGTCAACTCTCTTTATTCCCTGTTGTTCCCTTCGCACTTTTATTGCTTTCTTTAACGAACTGTTGCCACTGTCCAAAGTCGCCGTGTAATCGCCCGGCGGAACCCAAACCAGGGCATCTTTTTCCGAGAGTGTCTCGGCCCTTGCCCGCGCAGCTTGTTCCGCAGTTACCTTTTCCTCGCGTTTGAGATCCCAAACTAATCGATGAAATCCCGCGACGCCTGGGCCTTTGAGCGTGCGAACAGTTTTGTTGTCCTTGTCCGTGATAGTAATTGTTACGTCGTGGCCCACGTTCTGGCGCAAGTAATAAGTTATGGTCGTCCCGAACGGAGGATTCTCGGCCCGGTAGAACATGTCACCGTTTAACTCCTCAATCGTCGCCCCGTAAGTGTAACGGGTCTTGAAAAGTGTTCCGGGTTTGACATCAAAGAGATGTGCCTGCTGTTCCAGGACGCCGGTGTTCATTTGCTCAAAAGGCGCGATGTCTATAACCCATATTGCGCGACCAAACGTTCCGACGACAAGTTCATGCTCCCTTGCCTGAATCGCTATGGCGCGCACCCCGACTGTCGGCAAATTGCTTCTTACCTGCACCCAATGCTGCCCACGATCTATCGTGAGGTAAATTCCGAACTCGGTGCCGACAAACAACAGATTAGGATTAACAGGATCTTCACGCACCACATAACTAGAGCCGCCGTCAGGAAGATCACCTGTGATGTCGATCCATGTCCTGCCGTAATCCTTTGTTAGATACAGGTAGGCCTTGTGGTCCTCGCGCGTGTGCGCGTCGTAGACAACGTAAGCAGCGCCTTTGTCGAAATGCGATGGTTCGATTTCGCCGACTACCGCATACGTCGGCGCACCCATGGGAAAGTTGTCAGTAACATTGGTCCACGACGAGCCGCCATTTCGAGTAACATACACCGGTCCATCATCAGCGCCAGTCCAGATCACTTTCGAGTCCAACGGTGATTCGGCGATCGAGAACAGCGCGCCGTAACTGTGATAGCCGGTGTAGTCCTTCTTGCTGCCCTTTAACTCCTGGTCCTGTTGCGCGGTGAGGTCAGGACTGATGACCTCCCACTTGTCCCCTTTGTCAGTAAACTTGAAGAGGTAATTGCTGCCGAGATACAGCACCTCACGATCGTGCCGGGAGATGATCATTGGCGGCGTCCAATCGTAACGAAATGGATGGAGACCGCGTTTTTTCGCTTCGCTGGATTCAGGAAGCAGCTCTTTGCGGTCCCACGTGTGCAGGTCCAGCCGGGAGAAGTTTCCAAATTCCTGCACCATATAAATTAGATTTGGATCTTCTTCGTCGGCATGTATCGACATGCCGTCGCCGTTAAACCTTAACTTGATCCAATCGTGGTTCGTGATGCCTTCATTGTCGTAAGTTTGGCTGGGTCCGACCCAATGGCCGGTGTCCTGCATGCCGCCATACACGTAGTAAGGATCTTGATTGTCGACTGACACCTCATAAAACTGGCCGATCGGCAGTACGGCTTGCTGCCAGGTGGCGCCACGATTGTAGGAAATATTCACACCGCCATCGCCGCCGAGAATCAAGTGATTCGGATCGCGTGGATCGATCCAGATACCGTGCTGGTCGTTGTGTACGTGCCTTGTGTTTGACTTCACCAGCGTCTTGCCTCCGTCGGTCGAGACCATTAGATCAAACACGGGCATCCAAATGCGGTTATCGTCGCTCGGATCCACGTTGATGCGATCATAGTAGTAGCTGGTCATCGTCGGGTTCATGCGCTGCCAGCTCTTACCGCCATCTGATGAGCGAAATACACCCCCAGTATCGATGGTCCGCTTGCCGCCAGGCGCGGGTTCACCGGTCAGGATCGCGGCGTAAACGATCTTCGTATTGTTACGCGCGACCGCCAATGTAATCTTGCCCATCTCTTCCTTCGGCAAACCGTTTGTTAGCTTCAGCCACTTCTTTCCGCCGTCGATCGATTTGTAGAGACCGCTTTCCGGCCCGGACTCGGCCATGTCGCCGCCACCGAATCGAAAACGCTGCCAGGCCGCTGCATACAGGATTTCAGGGTTTTTAGGATCCGACTGCAAGTCAATGAAGCCGGTCGTGTCATTGATGTAGAGAACCTTGCTCCAGCTCTTTCCTCCGTCGACGGTCTTGAATATTCCGCGCTCGGTATTGCGTCCCCACTCGTGGCCCATCGCCGCGACGTAAACTATGTCAGGCTTGGTTGGATGAATCACAATTGCACTAATCTGACGGCTGTCGGCCAGACCCATGTGAGTCCATGTCTTTCCTGCGTCCAGGGACTTGTAAACGCCGTCGCCCCATGAGTTTGCGCGCGTGTTTGCCGGCTCTCCGGTTCCTACCCAGAGAAGATTCGAATTTGATTTCGCTATCGCAACGGCGCCGGTTGAGGCCGATGTTTGATTGTCGAAGATCGGAACGAGCGTCGTGCCGTTGTCGGTGCTTTTCCAGAGACCTCCGCCCGCGGTGCAAACATAAAAAGTCTTCGGATCGTTTTCATCGCCAACTACCTGCCACACCCGACCTGCCGGACTTGAAGGACCAAGCAAACGCCATTTGAATTCAGACAAGAGATTGGAATTCAGTTGCGTGGGAGCTGGTTGCGCCTGCGCCGCAGTGCTGATCAACAACAACGCCAGCGCACAAAAGGGCAGTCGCGAATTTCGTAAAATCATCGTTCCTCACTTGCGCTAATTTTGAATTTCGGCCTTGAAGCATCCGCAGATTACGCTGTTTACGCAGATTTGGACAAGCGGGTTGACTTGAACCCTCTCGCTCCTTATTACACATTGGTTACTTGCTCGTCTTAATCTGGGTAATCGGTGTAATCTCTGGATTCATTTCGATTTGGCGTTGACTCGAACACAAAACCGCATCACAATTCGCACGCATTCGAGATCAATTTGAGAGGTTTCTCCACCATGCGCCGTCCGCTCGTTGTCTTTCTCGTACTAATCTTATTATGGCTGTCAGCGCCGCCACCAGTATCGCGGGCGCAGACCTTTCGCCCCATCGTACGCGGCAAGCGCGGCGTGGTAGCGGGCGGGCATCCGTTGTCCGTCGAAGCCGGCTTACGAATCCTGCAGCAGGGCGGTAATGCAGTAGATGCGGGCGTCGCAACCATTCTCGCTGCTTCAGTCATTGAGTTTTCCCACTTCTCTTTTGGGGGTGAAGTGCCAATCCTGATCAAGCTTCGAACCAGTCAGCCGACGTTCAGGTCTGGTTCGACCGGCAACGGGGTTGTAGTGATTGAAGGTATGGGCCAGGCGCCGCTGAAAGCTACGCGCGAGTTTTTCGTCAACAGATCAACTGCCAGCGATCGAGGTACGGACCCCAATTCCGCCAAAGCACAAAAAGCAGCGGCGGGGATGGCGACGATGGCCGGGGCCAAATCCGGAGTCATCCCCTCGACGGGTCCCCTTGCAGCGACAGTCCCGGCGGTGCTCGACGCTTGTATTACTGCTCTTGATCAATTCGGCACAAAATCATTGGCTGAGGTTATGCAGCCGGCAATAGAGCTGGCCGATGGATTTCCCCTCGACGAATTGCGGGTGCAATACATCCAAACACGTGCGCCGATTTTCTCGCACTGGGCCGATGCGAAACGCATTTTTCTGCCGAACGGAGAGGTGCCGAAAGTCGGCGACATTTTCGTGCAGGCGGATCTCGCACGCACTCTGCGCGCGATCGTCGCAGCGGAGAAATCGCCTAAGCGAACAGATCGTCATGCCAGGTTGACGGCCGCACGCGATTATTTTTACAAAGGTCCAATCGCCCAACGCATTGGTGACTACATGCAACGCAATGGCGGATTGCTTGCCGCGGAAGACTTCGCGCGCTTTCACGCCGGTGTCGGGTCGCCAGTGAAAGCTGATTATCACGGGTATGAGATTTACAAGGCTGGTTTCTGGACGCAGGGTCCGGCGATGGTTGAAACCTTGAACCTGCTGGAGGGTTACGACCTGAAGCGGATGGGTCACAACTCTGCCGACTACATCCACACTCTTACAGAGTCGCTAAAACTCGCTCTCGCCGATCGCGATCGCTACTATGGCGATCCAAACTTTATCAAAATTCCTGCAACGGAATTGTTGTCCAAGGACTATGCCACTTTACGGCGTCCATTGATTGAGAAAGAGCACGCTTCACTTAACCAACAACCGGGCGATCCACTGAACATGAAGGCCACCCTCGCCGGCCTAAGCCAACGCGGCGGCAGCGAATCAACTGTACCGGCGCTGGAACGTGCTAACGACACAACCTGCGTTAACGTAATTGACAAAGACGGCAATCTCTTTAGTGCTACGCCGAGCGGCGCGTGGTTGCCGGCCGTGGTAGCGGGCGACACCGGGGTGTTGATGGGTCAACGGTTGCAGTCAGCGCTCACCGACGCGAACAGTCCAAATGTAGTCGCGCCCGGCAAACGTCCGCGCATTACGCTCACGCCGACGCTGGTGCTAAAAAATGGTCAGCCGTTCATGGTCTTGAGCACACCTGGCGGTGACAACCAGGATCAGGCTCTGCTGCAGGTCTTACTCAACATGATCGAGTTTGCGATGAATCCGCAGGAGGCAGTGGAGGCAGCCCGCTTCGATACTCAACATTACGTCAGCTCGTTTGATGATCACGAATTTCTGCCAGGCTCGTTGAATCTCGAGTCTCGCATTCCAGAACCGACAATTGCGGAATTGAAAGCGCGCGGACACAAAGTTACCGTGCAATCGCCGTGGGGCACCCTCTCTGCACCAACTGTGATTGTTTATAACCCGCAAACGGGGGTTTCATCCGCCGGCGCTGACCCGCGACGTGGACGTTACGCTGTGGCGTGGTGAGTCGATCTTGCTCGAAGAGGTCTTACGTCGGCATAAACTAAATAGCCTTGAAAACGCAAACTCGAAAAAACGGCTCGGATACGAAGTACACCAAAGACTTCTTTGTAAGCTACACTCAAAGCGACAAGATTTGGGCAGAATGGATCGCCTGGGAGCTACAGGAAGCCGGTTATACTGTCACTTTACAAGCTTGGAACTTCGCTCCCTCGCAGAGTTTTATGCAGCGAATGCGTCAAGCTTTGGTTGAATCTCGTCATCTGATAGCAGTTCTTTCCAAACGGTATCTGGAATCTGAGTTTGCCGGCGCGGAACTCGATGCGGCTCTGGCCGCAGATCCTAGAGGCCTGCGAGCTAAGCTGATTCCGATTAGGGTGGGCAAGTGTGAGTTGGACGAGATACTCAGAACTCGGATTTACATTGATCTCGTGGGAAAGGAAACTCACCAGGCTCGTAACGACCTTCAGCTTGGCATTGCAGCTGCCGTGGCAACAGTGACGCCCACGGATGCAATCGCTTTCAAGACGCCACCGCCTTTCCCGGGCAAAGCGGTAAAGCCGGTGTCCAAGCGTTCGCGGAAGCCGTCAGTGCCAAACCGGGTCAAGGTTCTTTACCTGGGAATGGATATTGGCCGCGGCCTGAATCTGCGAGGGCAGTATCAGGATATCCAGAAGGTTTTGACCCCGATTTCCAAGAGTGGTCGCGCAGATATCACAGGACTGCTGAAGGTCACTGCTGATTCACTACCTGACATTCTAAATAAACATCTGCCAACAATAGTTCACTTCTCCGGAAACCAGAATGGCGGTCGTGTGCTTATCCGAGCCGACGATGGTGGCGTCACCACCGTACCAGCGAACGCTCTGGCTGGCCTCCTTAAGTCGCTCGATGGAACTGTCAAACTGGCAATCATTGACACGTGCGAATCGCTGCAGTGTGCAAGCCAGATAATCTCAAGCGTTGATTTGGCAATGGGTGTAAAAGGAAGACCTTACGAACATAACGCGACTGCTTTCTATAACGCGTTTTACAAGGCACTGGCGGCCGGACGTTCAGTGGAATCGGCGCGCAATCAAGCGGCTGCTGCGCTTCGTTTTAAGAGAGTTCCTAATTCCGAAATACCCTTGCTCTGCGCAAGGAAAGGTGTGGATCCAAAGTCTGTGATCTTCTTTCCGAAATCCGTAGATAGGTGACGTGCTTCCGCCACTCGACAACCAACAGGAGGGGTAGATGGCTGACAAGCTTTTCCGAGTTATTCTGCAAGTTGACGATCTCGATAAAGCGGAGGAGTTCTATGGGAAGTTATTAGATGATCGCGGCAGAAGAATTCCTTATGCGTCTCGGCATTATATAGATTGCGGTCCGGTAATTCTGGCGCTGGTTGATCCAACGCCGGGAGGCGAGCAAGCCAAACCGCTGCCCGACAAAATCTATTTTGCAGTCTCGGATCTTGAAAAGATTTATGCGCGCGCGACGGCGTTGGGCTGCCTCTCGTCTGATGATGTACATGGCGCCAGTGCGGGCGAAATTGTTGTTCGGCCCTGGGGCGAGCGCTCCTTCTATGTATACGACCCTTGGGGAAACGGACTTTGTTTCGTAGACGAAAATACCCTTTTCACCGGGCGTTAGGAACCTTGAGGCTTCAACAGCTGTCAGCGAAGAATGACTCAAGACAGAACAGATTCAGGTTGGGAAGGGCGGCTTGCCCCCGCCAGCGTTGAATGCCATTCGACGGCCCAGAGACAGCTGTCTTCCTTTTTACTCTGAGAACCAGCCGTGCCGCTCCCTCATCTCATTTCACTCGTTCGCGACAGCCAGTTACGCACGCTAACCATGGTCATGGTCCTAAGCGGGATCTGTATGGCATTAACGGGCAACACTGCGTATGCGTCCCGCTGTGACCAATTGACGACCCAACCTGATGCCTGGATGGCGACGAACGTGGACCTGCTCGTGCGAGCAGCGCGCAGAGCATACGAGAGTGATAAAGCTTTGCCGGCTTATGAGAAGGTGCTTGACGAAATTGCGCGTACACTTCGCGAATGCGGTCTGGTCACGAACGAACGATTCACAAATCGTAATCGTGCGTTCGTGGAATTCATACAAACCGTCTCCCTTGAACGCCAACCGGATCACGAACTCTGTTTGAACGTCAGCGATAAACAATACTTCAAGGAAACGCGTCAGTTTGTTGAGATTCCCTCGTTTCTGCTGAACCAGACCTTTTTGAAATATGTCAGTCGCTATGAAACGCTGGGACGCGCAAAATCCCTGCTTCGCCAGTTCAATACAAATCGAAGTCCTTCCGAGCAACTCATTTTTTTCAGTTACAAGTCGCGACACCTTGGCACGCCCGACAACGATGCCAGTTACCGAAGGCTGTTGATAGTTGTCCCGGGCGACCCTGAAAAAGGTATGCCGGATAAGTGGGTGCAGTTTGGTGTCACCGATCCGGGAGCGCGAGCACGCGTGCGCAACCTGTCGGTGGTTTCGGCGGTACCGGGTGCGAACGGTACCTTCAACGCTTACTTCAAAGACTTTTATCGAACATATCGACGCGACGGATCGATAGCGGTGGACGGCCGTTGGGAATTAAAAGAGGGCGACGACAACTGCGCCCAGTGTCATAAGAGCGGCATACTTCCAATCTTCCCAGTGCGTGGCAGCGTTGTCGCTGCCGAGCAACGGGCGCTGGCCGAAGTTAATGAACGATTCAGAGCGTATGGTTCGCCTCGCTTTGGCGGTTACCTTGACCCCACGAAACTTGGACCGGGGCTAGGTGCGGCAAATGTCGCGGATCGCCGGCGGCGTTTTGGCACAGATTCGGATCAGACGCCTGCTGCGCGGGCAATGGTTTGTTCGACCTGTCATAACTCCGAACGCCTGGGCGCTCTTAATTGGCCCATGGATAAGAAGCTAATCAAGTCATATGTGACGGGCGGCCAGATGCCCTTCGGCCAGCAACTCTCAATCTCTGAGCGGCGCGAGTTATACGCAAAGCTGGTCGACGAATATTTCGCGACGAATAGCGATAACGCCGGCATTCTCAAATCGTGGCTGTTGGGAAGAAGTCAGTGAAGCGCGAATTGAAAAATGCTTCGCGCGTCAGTTTGGCGGGCGGTGTTTACCGCACCGCCTACGCAAACGACGTCATCAGAATATTTTGCCAATGACCAGAAATCGAATGGAAGCATTTAGTGATGGTGTGATTGCGGTCATCATTACCATCATGGTGCTTGAATTGAGAGTGCCGCACGAAGCAACTCTAACGGCGTTGCAACCGCTGGCGCCTGTAATCCTGAGTTATGTTCTGAGTTTTATTTTTCTGGGCATCTACTGGAGCAATCATCACCACCTGTTGCATGCGGTCGACCACGTCAATGGCCGGATTCTATGGGCGAATCTGCATTTGCTGTTTTGGTTATCATTGGTGCCGTTTGTTACTGCCTGGATGGGCGAGAACCACTTTGCACGCGTGCCGGTCGCAATCTATGGAGTGGTTTTATTGGCGGCGTCGATCGCCTATTACGTTCTGACGCGCGCGTTGATTGCCTTGCACGGCAGGACCTCGACTCTCGCTACCGCCGTCGGCCGAGACTCGAAGGGTCAAATTTCGACATTGATCTATCTGGTGGCAATTCCGCTCGCCTTCTGGAAATGGTGGGTTGCTTTTACTTTGTATGTCCTGGTTGCCATCATGTGGCTCGTTCCGGATCGGCGGATAGAACGAACGCTCACGAACTAAGCTTCAACATCCCGCGCTGCCTTGTGCGTCCATCCGCTCTTCGATCGGATTGAAACGAAGTCGCCATTACCAGGTAAAAAGGTGCTTGAAAACAACCGACGTTGATGGCATGCTCTCAGCGTAACCCGGCTTCGAATTCACAACTAACCGCCACAGTATTCACTCAAATGAAAGGTCTCCCGATGGAAACATCAAAACCCTTCGCGATGTTTGTCGCCAGTCTCCTGCTGACCGTGACAGTCGGCAGTATCACAGTTCAAGCAAACCCTGTCTTGCCAAACCCGGTACTCTACTTGACGGGAACGGAAGCGTATTCAACCGGAGGCAAGAATTTTATTCGCTACCGCTACGACGTGCTCAACAAAACGGATTATCCGGCTGAACTCTTCGCGGCCGCACCAGCCCTGCCGCCTTGCGGCTTAAATACCAAATCATCGCGCACTTGGGTTGACATCTATGATCAAAGTGGAAAACGGCTGTATGGATTTTGCGCGCTGAGCAAACCGGCAGATCTCGGTTCGATTTGGTTTGCCATGGAAGTGGACGTCATACCCCCGAGCTACATCTACATCGAGTTGAACGATCGCCAGACGAACACGAAATACAAATCGAATCTCGCAGACACAAGTCTTTAACTTCGGCCTGAACAAACTCTGCACAGATGGCTTGGCTGGATGCGATTCAATGGCCCGCAATGGTAGTGACCGTAGTGGCGGCCTGGTTTGTGGCATCCCAGAGAAAGTTCAAAAGGAACTGGGGCTTCTGGCTGTTTCTTTTGAGCAATGTGCTATGGATTGCGTGGGGATTGTACGACCGCGCGTATGCGCTCATCTTCCTGCAACTCTGTTTGGCTTTTCTTAACGTCAGGGGCGCTTTCAAAAACACCGCGCAATAACGCGATCCGGTAAAGCGAACTGATAGTTTGCTTCGCCGCCCCGCAAACCAACACTTGGCCTCACGGATTCAGCGAATCTCCAAATCAGCTACCAGCGGTAAATGATCTGAAGCCAGGGTACTTACGGTCCAGGCTTTTTTGACTCGTATCGGATCTGACCGGCGAGTAAATACGTAGTCAATTCGCTTTGTTGGTTTATCTGCAGGATAGCTGAGCCCCGGGCCTTGCGCGCTCGCTTTCAGCCATGAATCATAAAATTTCGTCAGTATTAACTTGCAAGCGTCTCCCGCCGGCTCGTCGTTGAAATCGCCCACGACTATAAGTGGCCCTCGAATGCTTTCAACGAATTTCAACATTTGTTCGGTCTCAAAAAGCCGTCCATCTGCATGTTGATAATCCAGATGTGTGGTCACGAAATTAACAGTGCGGCCGCCAATCTGAATTTCAACTCGCAACATGCCGCGCCGTTCCGCCTCCCGGCGATTTTCATACTTGCGATGATCAATTTTTCCAATCGCAAACCGCGAAAGGATCGCCACGCCATATTGCCCGCCCTGGTAATCGAGGTTATGAGCGAAGGCGTAATGCATGGACGTTAGTTTTGCGAGTTCCGCAATCTCATCTTTACCTTCGGTACGCTTCACTCCGCGATCAACTTCCTGCAGGCCCACGAGGTCGGGTCGTTCCACATTGATCACGTCTGCAATCCGTTGAAGATCCAACTTCTTGTCCATGCCTACGCCCACGTGAATGTTGTAGGTCATCACGCGCAGGCTGTTCTTTGTTAAAGGGTCGGAATTTGCGACTAAGCTGTAACGTCCGGCGGCGGGACCGCCGAATACAAGTGTCCCAAAGATCGCGCAGGCGCAAACAAAAAGCAGCAAGCGGCGGCTCATCATGGTTGAAGAGTCATTCCGCACTGGCCGGATTAATGGCTTCCGCTGCCTGAAATCCAATCTGACTGTGCGTGCCGTCGCAGAACGGTTTGTTTGAAGAAGCGCCGCAACGGCACAACGCGACACGCGGCTTATCAAATGTAATTTTGTTTTCCTCGGTGTCAAAAAGCTCGATTGGGCCCTCCACGATGTACGGTCCGTTCTTAGTCGCACGAATAGTTACATCTGGCATTCTCATGCTCCTTAACTGTTAGGTTTGTGAATCTTCGTAGCTCATCCTAACATGGTGAGTCCAACGTTTGTTGTGAGGTCAGTACCCCCTCGCGGTAGCGGCTGGGGAAGGGTTGGCGATGCCCTGACGGAGCCACCCGCTACCGCGAGCTGGTACTGACCTCATCGCTCGTTTGTCGAGTCACATTCAGGTTTTGTAGCGCACGTCGAGTCCGAACTTGAAACCTGGAACTCGAAACTAATTTCTATGTCTCTCCCAAACATGCTCTTGATGATCGCGGCGGCATTCGCTGCGGGCGTGATCAATTCCATCGCCGGCGGCGGTACGCTGATTACCTTTCCGGTTCTCATTTGGTTGGGGCTCGATCCACGTGTCGCCAACGCCACCAGCACCGTGGCCCTCTGGCCCGGCCTCTTCGGCGGACTATTTGGCTACCGGCGTGAACTCGAAAACAGTTCCACAATTCTTTTGCGCCTCGGCATTACAAGCGTTATTGGCGGCGCCGTGGGAGCGTGGTTATTAATCAGGACACCATCACCCGTCTTTGCTCGTCTGGTTCCCTTCCTGATTCTATTCGCTACCATACTTTTCATGGCGCAAGGCGCAATCAATCGACGTCTCCGGCTGCAGCCGATAGTTCCCGAACCAGGAGCTTTGTGGTGGCTGGGCGCGATCGTGTTTCAATTTTTCTCAGCAATTTATGGTGGGTATTTTGGAGCGGGCAACGGCATCCTGATGCTGGCTGCAATGGGCCTGCTTGGCCTGCACGACATCAATCGCGCTAACGGGATCAAGAATTTTCTTGGCATTTGTATTAACAGCGTTGCCGTTTTGATGTTTAGCCTGGAACAGATAGTAGTCTGGCGTGACGCTCTATTGATGGCCGGTGCTGCCCTGGCTGGCGGCTACTTTGGGGCCCGCATAGCAGTGCGCGTAGACCAGGTTCAGGTTCGCCGGGCAATTGTGATGATTGGATTCGTGATTACTTTTGTCATGCTGTGGCAACTGTGGCATTGAGACGTCAGTCAATCTACAGTCCGCGCTAGCGGACGGCTGAAAATAGTCCAGCAGTTCACTGCTGGGAGAAACGGAGTCTCGACGAAGTCCGTGAAACGGACGACTGAAGAATCGAGTTCTCGCGTCTAACATTCAGCCGTCCGCTTCACGGACCTCATTTCACGATTCCAGGAGCGAACTGCTGGGTTACTATCAGTCGTCAGCTGCGCGGACTGGTTGAATTTACTTTTTGTGCAGGGCTCGCAGTCTGTCCATATGTCATTTCAAGAGCTGAACTCTTCGCACGCCAAACTTGCCCGAGAGTTTTACACTCGCCCAAATGTTGTCGCGGTCGCACGAGACCTGCTCGGGAAACTTTTGGTTGTTCCCGCGAGAAACGGAAAGAGAGTCTCAGGCAAAATTGTCGAGGTCGAAGCTTATCGTGGCCCACAGGATCGCGCGGCACACTCGTTCGGTGGCCGGCGAACAAAACGCACTGAACCGATGTATGGGATAGGCGGAACCGCCTACGTCTTTTTTGTCTATGGAATGTATTACCAGTTCAACGTAGTAACTAATGCTGCTGATGCGCCTCACGCAGTATTGATTCGCGCAGTTGCACCCGTTGAAGGCATCGAGATAATGCGCAAACGTCGTCAGGGCCAACCAGATCATAATCTAACAAATGGACCCGGAAAGCTCTGCATCGCGCTGGGAATCGAGCGCCGGCTGGACGCGGCTGACCTGTTAGGTGAGCGTGTCTGGCTCGAGCAGGGCGAGAAAGTTCCTCGCTCGCGAATCGCCTCGGGCCCTCGCATCGGCATTGATTACGCACAGGAGTGGACAGACAAGCCGTGGCGATTCTGGGTGAAAGACAATCCGTTCGTCAGTCGAAGCAAACAGTGAACAGCAAACAGTAACAGCCGGAGCGGCAACAGGAGTTAGGTTTCCGCCGCCCGTTCAATGAAACCAACCGCCCTGTCCCTTTTTATTGTTTACTGTTAGCTGTTTGCTTTCTCAATCGCTGCCGTAACGCACTTCCATGTGACGAATGCGATAGCTGGCAACGATCAGAACCAGCAGCGTGACCACGACAAGGCTCGGCACCGCGATCCATGCCGGCGTCGGCTCAGCCACCACCGCGAACGGTCCTTCATTGACCGGCACGGGGGCCAGCGAATTGAGGTAATGAATAACGCTTATTTTTTTGAGCAAGGGCGGCAACAGGAAATTGAGCCACTCCCAACCGTAAAGCACGATTGCTGGAATGATCGGATTGCGGAAGAATAGGCCGACTACGAGGAAGAAAGCGCCATAGCCGATGCACGCCAGAACGGTAATGCCTACGTAAGTGAGCAACTGTTCCATGCCCGGCCCGTCGAAGAAGAAGCGTGAACTCTCTGAAGGAAAATGGGGCAGGTAAAGCAGCAACATCGCCATCGCGGTGGTAGCGCTAAAAAGAACAATCGAGGTTGCTAATCCGGAGAGGTACTTTCCAATCACCAACACCTCGCGACGCACCGGACTCAGAAAATAGAAATGTAAACTTCGATCGATGATGTCGCCGCGGAAAAGATTCATGAATATCCAGGCACAACCAAAGAAGACTACCGTGCGCAGGATAAGCCCGCCGTAGTAGATGGCAAAGATCATGTTGTACTGCGTGAAATCTTGCCACTCGCGACCTGGCGGCGTAAACGGCGCCAGCATTAGCAGAGGAGCCACCGGAATCAAGGCCAGCAGATAGAGCAGAATCGAACGCCGCCCGAGAAAGTTTTTCTCAATTTCCAAACGGAAGATTGCGCGGATTTGCCTGAACCAGAGTGACCAGGGTAGGGGCCGCTTATCGGTGGTTTTTGTCGCGATGTCTACAGTTGAACTAGTCATAGCATTTCTTTGAGGCTTTGCCTCCCGATGTGCGGAAGGGCTCTGCCCTTCCGATTTGAGCCAAATTCTTTGGGCTACGCCCTTTGTTTGAGTCCCGCGAGGGGGCAGCCCCGAAATCTTTATTACCTTTTTCGGAAGGTCATAGACCTTCCGCACATCAGAGGGCAAAGCCCTTGGTTCAGTAGCCCAACACACTCCAAAATTAAGAACTCGTCCCGTCCGATCCGATCAAATATTGGTATACGGCGCTCAGATCATCATCCACCGGTGCAACCGACTCGATGTTAATCTCGCCTTCAGCGACCACCTCGTTGAGGAGTAGATAAAAGCCATCGGCGTCTCGCGTTCTCACAAAGAGACCCATCCGGTCGTCATGCAAGCGAGCTTCGACGACGTGGTCCTTGTCGAAAACGCGTGCGGCGAGCTTTGAAGGATTATCGCAGCGTATGAAGATCTGCATCGCATGCTCCTCCATCTCGTCGCGGACACCATGAACGTTGCCCTCCGCCACCACGTAACCGTTGTTCAGCAGAATCACTCGGTCCGACATCATGTCGACTTCATGCAGGATGTGGCTGGAGATGATGAGGTGCAAACCTTCGGCGGCCAGCTTGCGAAACAGGGCAATCGTTTCCGCACGGACCATTGGATCGAGTCCATTCAACGGTTCATCAAGGATTAAAGCCGCCGGCTGATGCGCGATCGCCTGGGCCAGACGAATCCGCTGGCGCATGCCCTTGCTGTAGCCCGCGATTTTTCGATCGGCTGCATCCAGCAGACTAACGCGCTCAAGAGCGGTGACCGTCAACTCCTCCGCCTTCTTCCTATTGAAGCCGTGCACGAGCAAAAACGACTTAATGAATTCGCGTCCGGTTAGCCCGCGCGGAAAAGAATCAAACTGAGTGCAGTAACCGACCTTGCGAAATAGACGCTCGGGCTGATCGGTGGGAATTCCCAGCACTGTGATGTTGCCGCGGCTGGGCCGAAGCAATCCGGTCATTAGATTCATCAGGGTCGACTTCCCTGCACCGTTCGGTCCGACGAGGCTGGTTATGCCGGGAGCAATCTGGAGATTGACGCGGTTGACTCCAAGTATCTCGCCGTAAAACTTCGAGACATCATTGAAGACAATCAACGTGGAATTTCGAATTGCTGATTTCGAATTTCGAATTTCGTCTTGCTCAATCTCGAGTTTTGTTGTCGTCTCACTCATACATTTACGTAAAGCAAACTGTTAGTTTGCGTTGATTCCCTATCCTCCAGCTGGAACCCCGCGACCCTCCGCAAACTAACAGTTTGCGTTACACGGATCCGAAATTTATCTGACCACCTCGTAAGCCTTGACCTTTCGGGAAAGCAGCGCCAGACAGATGGCGCAAATAACAAACAGCGCAAAATACGACGCCAGGAGTGGAGGCTCGTTCACAATGATTTCGCGCCCGACGCGTCCGTCCCAGTTGGTATAGTGTGTGGACGCCTGAACAAAGGTACCAAACAGCCCGGAGGTTACATTCTTCATCAGCGCGCCCAGGCTGATAATACTGCCCCAGCGCGTCTGAAAGATTTGGTTTACAAATTCGCCGAATATTGACGGAATAAAGAAGATGCCCAGCAAGGCGCCGCTCGCAATGACTCGCCACTTCACCAGCGCCGAAACTGATTGAGATAACAACGCAAGCAGCAGTATCCAAACCAAACTGGCGAAAAAGATCGCGCTGGCGATTGACAGGTTTTCTATAAACCAACTCGCGCCCTCGAGATACGACTGAAACAAGAACAACAAAAGCTGAGGTATCCAGGTCATCGCCGAAAGCAGAATGAAGAGCACTGACATCTTGCCCAGCACATACTCTGTGCGCGAAAAAGGCCGGCACAAATAGAGTGGCAGCGCATTGTTTCTTAAGTCGCGCGCCACAAGGGGCGGTCCAACCAGCAAGGCGACAAAGAAGGCGAATCCCGCCTGGAGGTTAACAAATGTCTGAAAGAAAAAAGCGTCTATGGGAATCAGTTCTTTGACGTTTACTTTCAGGATCGCGAGCGCGTTCACATTGTGATGGAGGTAGATGAGAATCGCTTCGATCAAGAGTGGAATAAAACATACGACGAAGAACGCCGTGAACAACTTTGATTTGAAAACGTCGCGAAAGGCGTGGCGCGGAATCACGAGAAACCGGCTCCATTCAGGAGTCAGTTTTCCGAGATACTGTTTGTAGGTGTGCTCATAAACCGCCATTGCCGTTCTCCATCGCTTTCAGGAAGATGTCTTCCAGAGAATCGCGCTTATAACTTAGGCGCCTGATCTGCACGTCAAACTTTGAGGCGACGCGATAAATGTCTCGCACCTCAATACCCTCCCGGAGCACTATCTTCACTCGGTGATCTCCCGTCAGCGCGTATTCACAACCGAGCTCGCCGATAGCCGCGGCAAACTGCTCGTGGCCACCACGCGTCTCCAGCAGGAGGAATCTTCGATTCGACTTCCGTTCTTCTTCCAGATTGCAGTAAACGGCAAGCCGTCCGTCCTTCAGAATCAAGATCTCCTCGCAACATTCTTCAACGTCGCGCAGCAGGTGAGATGACAAAACTATATGCGCCTTTCCGCTGTCGCGAATTTCTCGCACCAGCCGGATCATGCGTTGACGCGCCGGCGGATCGAGACCGTTGGTCGGTTCGTCGAGGAAAATCAAATGCGGTCCGTGAACTATGGCCTGCGCAAGTTTCGCTAGTTGCTTCATCCCGAGCGAATAAGTGTCGAGACTACGATAGCGAGCT
>DATLBQ010000385.1:0-15398 GCA_035526805.1 Pyrinomonadaceae bacterium | reverse complement strand
GACGGAGGTGGCGACGAGGAAACGGATCAGATTGAAGACGCCGATAAGGTCGCGACCGACGATCGCGGCGTAGAAAAGAAGCGGCGGCCTTCCAGCGACGTGCACCCGGCGGCAATTGGTTGGGCGGCGTTAGTGTTTGATCGACTTACCGAAATTATTAAGGGCGTCAGCCGTGAAGCCG
Source organism: Pyrinomonadaceae bacterium (assembly GCA_035526805.1). Classification (GTDB taxonomy): domain Bacteria; phylum Acidobacteriota; class Blastocatellia; order Pyrinomonadales; family Pyrinomonadaceae; genus PSRF01. The sequence continues at coordinate 15,217 of DATLBQ010000385.1, read as the reverse complement.
CGCCGCGCGACTTGCGTTCGAGCCTGATGAGTTTGCTTGAGCGGCTTCAATTCTCGGCACAAATCCGTAAACCTACACGTGACCCGCTCGATGAATCTGAATTGCCTTACGTCGTGCTTGACCTTCGCGGTCTCGAGGCTTTGCGTCGTAGTTTTCTTGCGGCCGTGAAGAGCATCGAAGTTACCGCGCCGGTTGACCCGGCAGACCCCGACGCCCCTCAAGCGAGGCTCTCCACGTTTCTCGGTGAAGTGGCGCGCGCCCTTGACATTGAAATTTCCATAAGCGCGAGCGGGGAACGCGGCGGCATGAGAGTGCTCGAAGCCACGGACGTGCGCGGCCTGCGTTTCCGTGCGGTGTTTATTGCCGGATTGGTTGAAGGTGGCTTTCCTTTGCGCGCCTCGCGCGACTGGATCTATCCGCACGAAGAGCGCGAGCGTTTGAAAAGAGATTATGATTTGACGCTCGAAGACATCTCACCTGCGACACTGCTCAAGGAAGAACACTATTTTTATCAGGCGGCATGCCGTGCGACAGAGAAACTTTATCTTTCGCGCCCGTTGTTGCTTGACGACGGAGCCGAGATGGTCGCCTCTTACTATATCAACGAACTGGCGCGCGCTATCAAACCCTACCGGCTGGAAAACATTCCGGTTCGTCGCGACTTCGATGGTCGCGAGCTTTTCGCTGTCTCGACTCCCTCTGAATTGAGCATTTCGCTCGTGCGACAGGATGAACGGCAACGTCATCGCGCCGGTCGCGATGGTTTACAACCAGCGGCGCTTATCGATGAATTGAAATCGCGCGTGCAAGTTGCTGGTTACCTGTCGCTGTCAGCGATTCGCCGGATTGAGATCGAGCGAGAACGAGCGAGCACGCGTTTTGGGCCTTACGATGGACAAATCACCAAGCCTGAGCTCGTTACGATGATCGCGCGGCGTTTTGGCCCCGAATTTGTTCACAGCGCCAGAGGTCTTAGCACTTACGGCAATTGTTCGTACCGCTTTTTCGCCAACCGCATGCTGCGATTTGAGCCGCGCGGGGAAGCGGCACTCGACCTTCAGGCCATTGACGCGGGCAAACTGCTGCACGACGTCTTGCGTCGTTTTTTTGAACGCCATCGAGGCGAGCGTTTGAACGAACACGATCGCGATTCGTTACGCGCTGAGCTTCGCGAGGTTGCCACGCAGGTTTTCAAAGAACACGAGCGCGCAGTGCCGCCGCTGAATCCCGACATCTGGAAGATCGATTGCGAGATACGCAAGATCATTCTCGATCAAGTGTTGCTGTATGAGCTGGGCGTGCAAAAGCAGACACTCGCTGATGTTCGGTCCAGCTATTTTGAAGTTGCCTTTGGTATGACTCCGCGAGAGGCCGCCGATCCAAAGTCGAAAGTTGAACAACTGGAACTGGTGCGTTCAACTCCCTCGGGCGGCGAGTCGATCAGGATTCAGGGACAAATCGATCGCGTCGACGAAGCCGAAGACGGAACCGTGATCGCCTACGACTATAAACTTTCCACCGGCGCTGATGCCGACGACATGAAGGCTGGCCGCAGTTTGCAACTGCCTATTTATCTCGAGGCGCTCGAACGCTTGTTGCTTCCGGGGCAGGCGATTGCCGGGGGTGGTTACTATATTCTGAAAGCCAAACCTGGCCGCCGCAACAGCGGTATTTATCGCAAAGACTTTGGCGACTACCTGGGTCTGCAAGCGAGAAACTCAATTCTGACGGATTTCGAATGGCACAAAGTCCGCGCTGAAGTAATAGAAAAAATCTGGGAATTTCTCGACGGCATGCGAGCGGGAGACTTTCGCGTCAGGCCATCGCAGGGCTTAAAGACGTGCAGGTTTTGCGATTACTCGGCAGTGTGCCGCTATGACAAGTACCGGATAAGTTGGAAAAGCAGTGAAGCGTGAAAAGTGAAGAGTGAAAAGTTAAGAAACTACCGATTGAAACTGTTCACCGAATGTCTTACTTTTCACCTTTCACTCTTCTCTTTTCACTAAACAATCTCGTGACGACCAAACGCAAGTTAGAACCGGCCCAAGCGAAAGCGGCGTACGCGCTTGATCGCCATATTTCTGTCACGGCCGGACCAGGTGCGGGAAAAACGACAGTACTGGTTGAACGCTACCTGCACATCCTCCGCGAGAAGAAGCCTTCCTCAATCGATCAAATCGTCGCCATCACTTTTACCAACCGCGCCGCCAATGAAATGCGCGAACGTCTACGCAAAGCGCTTGACGGTTTACTCAGAAGCGCGAGGGGCGCTGAACGCGCTCGCTGGATGCGTTACAAGCGCACTCTCGACGGCGCGGTCATCACGACGATTCATGGTTTCTGCATGCGACTGCTGCGTGAGTTTCCAGTGGAAGCCGGACTCGATCCGCAGTTCAGGCTGCTGGACGAGCATCGCGCGGCCACGCTTTTAGCGTCCGCAGTTGAGGAATCGCTGACGGAGGCGATTGGCCGTAAAGATGAATCAGTGTCGCGGCTAACAGCCGGTATTGGACGGCCACTGCTCGCGAACGCGCTATGGGAGATGTATTTGAGAGTTCGCGGTCAGGGCCTGTCGTTTGATCAAATTTTGCGGCAGACGGCGACCAGTCATGCGGCAGCGGAAGACTACGACGCGCTTTGCAGAGAATTAGACGCGGCAATGGCCGCACTGATTACGGTGCGTGGCCTCACCAGCCGAGCGGATGAGAAAAGGGCGGCGGCGGAAAAAAGCTGGCTGCAGGTGCGAGAGATTTTGCATTCAAGCGAGGCATCGCTAGCGGATTACTGTGGCGCGATCCTGGAGTTCAGGGAAGCGGCGCGGCCGGATGCGCGCAGCCCGATCGCGAGTCTGGTGAAACAGCTCGACGAAATCCTCTGGGGCGAAAACAAAGAGAAGAGTTTCGGACGGTTGCCGCAGATGCGTTTCGATCTGCTTGCTCGAGACTACGCGACTGCGCTGGTAAAAATACTGAAGAGTATCGACCGGCGGTTTGGTGAAAAGAAGCAGGAACTCTCAGCCCTGGATTTTGACGACCTGCAAGTGCGCACGCTCGAACTGCTGCAACGCCCTGAAGTGCTTGGCCGAGCTTCGAGTCGCTATAAGTTTTTTCTTGTCGATGAATTCCAGGACACAAATGGTTTACAGCGAGATCTACTCGAAGCACTGGTGCTCAAAAACAACACGCGTTCCAACCTGTTCATTGTTGGTGATCGAAAGCAGTCAGTCTATGGTTTTCGCGGCGCCGACGTCGACGTCTTTAGCAAGATGACTGACGCACTGATAGCGGCAGGTGGTGAACTCGTTCCGCTGCCGCTCAACTTCCGCAGCCAGCCACCGCTGATTAATTTCTTTAATCACCTTTTTGCGCGCTTCTTTAAACCTGGAGATGAGGTCGAGAAGGCTAACCTGAGCGAGCTGGGATACGTTGAGCATGAATTGAGCGAGGGCAAGCGCGAAGCGCGTGATGCATCGCCGCTCGTCGAACTGATGATCGATAGCCTGTCGGGCGAAGATGATCCAAAGGCAAAGCAAACCGGACGCGAGCGCGACGCAAAGCAGGTGGTGCAAAGAATCATCTCGCTTACTGCTGCTCCCAGCGTCAACTATCGCGACATTGCGCTCCTGTTTCGCGCGATGACCGATGTGCCGGTTTACGAGGCCGAGTTTCGGCGGGCCGGCATTCCGTTTCAGACGGTATTGGGCAAAGGCTTTTACGAGCGAGAAGAGATCACCGATTTAATCCAGCTGTGCCGCTTCCTCGATAATCGCACCGATGAGCTTGCCCTGGCGGCCATGCTGCGTTCGCCGCTCTGTGGTATTTCAGACAACACGCTGCTGGCACTTCGCCTTGGTCCGCGCATAGGAGAAACCGCGCCAGGCGAGTCGCCGCTTTCGCGCAAGCGACCGCGTCCGCTTTTCCAGGCGCTGCGTAAACAACGCGAGATTGATTTTATTGATGAACAGGAACGCGAGGCTTTGGATCGAACGCGCGAACTCCTGGGTGCGCTGATCGAGCGACGGAACCGTTATCCTATCGGCAATCTGCTGCGCTTTGCCGTCGAGAAATCCGCCTACACCACCGTCATTGCCGCAAATTATGACGGCGCGCAGCGACTGGCAAACATAGAAAAGTTGTTCAACCTGGCTGAGCGATTTGAACGTTCGGGAGCTCATCTAATCCGCGACTTCGTCAAGTATGTTCACGACTTCGAAACTATTGGCAGTCGTGAAAGCGAAGGACAGCTTGACGATTCGGCCAACGCCGTCAAACTCATGACGATTCACCAGGCAAAGGGTTTGGAGTTTCCAGTTGTGATCATTCCCGATCTGCACCGGCTGAGACCGTCCTGGGAAGGCTACTTTCTGCTTGACCGTCATCGCGGGCTAACGTTGAAGGTGCCGAATGGCCGCGGCCAGATGGTCTCGGGACGCACGTTCACCGTCTTCAATGAACGCTCTCGGTGGCGTGAGAATTTTGAAAGCATGCGGCTGCTTTATGTCGCTGCTACGCGTGCGCAGGACCGCTTGATTCTTTCCGGAGCCACCAGGGAAATTGCCAGGTTAACGAAGGGTGATGACAGTTGGCTTCAACTGATTTGGCAGGCGCTCGATCTGAGCAGCCGCTCGCAAAGCGGCCTCATCGAACTCGATGAAGATACTCAGCTTCAACTGACTCTCAATCTGGTCCAGCACGAAGCAGCAGCAGCGGAGATGATTACGATCGCGCCCACGCACGATTCAGTTGATCTCAGCGAAGATCTGTCGCAGAGCTTTCCACTGTTACAAGCGATCGAACCAGAACGCGATGGGACGGTGCACCGTTTCAGCGTGACGCAGCTTATCAACTACCAGCGTTGTCCGCGCCAGTATTACTTCGACCGCGTGCTGCACGTACCGGGCGCGGATCAAATGGCTGTTTGGAACAATGCTGAGGCGCCGGAGCCGCCTGCGAATCTGACTGCGACGCTCAAAGGAGCCGTGATTCACCGGTTCTGCGAAACCTTTGCGATTGGTGACAATCCGGAAGCGCGTCTGCGAAAGAGCTTTGCTGATATTGTGCGAAGCCGGCAGGCTGAGCTCGCCGATCGGCTGGTCGAGATCGACGCGGAAGTGGCGATCGCTGAGCTGTTGCCGCTGGCGCAAAACTATTTGTCCAGCACTCTGTTTGAACGCGTCGAGCGGGGGCGCGCAATTTTGCCCGTGTTGGCTGCGAGCCGAGGTCCGCGAGGTGAAGCCGGTCTTTGGAGTGAATTGAGTTTTCGTTTGCGGCGGCCACTTGGGATTTTGAGTGGCGCCATCGACAAGTTACTAATTACTCCTGGCGCCGACGAAAAAGGTTTCTCTATCGAGATCATCGACTTCAAAACCAATCGGATAAGCTCACGGCCTTCAACATCGGAGCTTGTTTCAACTTCTTCACTGGGACCGAGCGCGTCCTCGCCCGCATCAAGCAACGCTTTCGCTCAAGTAGGGGTTGAGACTGTTAACTCTGACAAAGTGGCGTTCTCAGGGGGGCGGGCGAGACGCCCGCGGTCCCACAATAGAGTTGAGCAAATTGCGTTTGAGTTTGACGCTAAAGTAACAACACCGGAGGAGGCAGTTGCTGCCGAGTTTTCTCTGGAGGAACAGGTGCGCAGCACGGCTTTGGACTATCAGCTACAGATGCAGGCTTACGCGCTGGCGGTGCGTCAATTGGTACCTTCTTTGGTTGAGGGTTCCACGGTCATCTCGACGCTTCATTTTCTTGAGCCTAACGTAGAATTTCACTTGCCATCGGATCTGCTCTCGCCTGACGCTTGCATGCGCGCGATAGACGATGCCATGGCGCAGATCGTTTCGTCCCGTGAGCCGAACGAGTTTCCCGTGCACACTGCCACGCATTGTCGTATGTGCAACTTTCTCGGCATCTGCAAGGCCGGGCGCGAATGGCTTCGTTCGCAGCGGAAATCGGCCGCGGATTAACGCGAATTCACGCGGATAAGATAAGAAGCGGAACACAAAGGATTGACATCTAGTTTTCGCATTTGTTTTGTCTAATCCGCGTTCATCTGCGTTCATCCGCGGCCTTTTTCCTGGCTGACTTGCTGATATCCGTGGCGATCTGCGTTAATCTGTGGCTAATCAATAGGATATTTATGAACAAACAAGATGACCCCCAAGTCGGCGCAACGGCGCCTGACTTCGCGCTCAAAGACGGTGGCGGCAACGAGTGGCGACTGTTTGACCAACGAGGCAAGGTCGTAGTTTTACTTTTCTATCCGGGTGACGAAACCCCAATCTGCACTCGTCAGATGTGTTCTTTGCGGGATCGTTGGGAAGACTATGCCTCAACCGGCGCAGAGGTAGTGGGCATATCCACTGACTCGGTTGAGTCGCACAAGAAATTCGCGGAGCATCACGAATTACCGTTGCGCCTGCTGTCTGACACTGAAGCGAAGGTGGCAAACCTTTACGGCGCGCGTTCCTTGATCCCCGGAAAAGTCGCGCGGTCGGTGTTTGTAGTCGATGCGAACGGAGTTCTTCGTTACCGCGACGTAAGACCGTTGGGATTGTTTCGACCGAAGGACGACGAAGTACTGCGCGCAATCCAGGATGCGCATTAAATTGTTTTCCACAGATTACACAGATTACACAGATTCGGTCAGACAATCGTAGAGAAGAGATGCGAGAGGCGAGTGTCGCTTCCTGAATCGGTGTAATCTGCGTAATCTGTGGATGCAATCAGTCAACAAGGAGCAATCATGGCCGACAACATCAAATGTGTACATTGCGGCGAGAAGCGTCCGGCAATTGGCTTCGCACCTTTTCCCAACGAACTCGGACAACGAATCGCGACAGAGATCTGCCAGCCCTGCTGGGCCGCGTGGTTACAAAAGCAGACCCAAATAATCAACCATTACGGTTTGGACCTCACCAGTCCCGACGCCCAAAATTTCCTCTTCGATAACATCAAAGGATTCCTCTTCAACGAGTCGCTCCCCGTCACTGATCAAGCAGAGATCGATACGACGAAAGAAGGCACCGTAAAGTGGTAAGGCAGAGGGATTCAGGATGAACGATGAGGGCTGAAGTGAAATGAGCGTTACACATGTATTCGCGGTTCATCCTTCCCACCAACGCGAATACTGCAAACAGAAACGCGAACGCCAATGTCAGGAAATAGACGAGGCAATGAACTGGCCGCGGGTTTGTGCGGATGAACGCGAATGGAGAAGGCAAATTAGTAGTTCAGAGTTTCAACCTTTAGGTCGCTGCTGCGATGGAAACACGCAAGCTACAAGCTTGGCTCTCAACTGCTTGATTCATCTGATGCGCGTTCACCCGCGCTAATCCCCGGCTTATTTACTGTGCCGCCTTTCTAAGTTAAGCTTTCGCCTCCGTCAGTTACACGAAGTCGGCCAGAAGTTTCTGCTCCCCGCGGACATCCCCAGTAACCTCGGGTGAACAACTCAACCCCAATCGGAGAATTCGTTTTCAGGAGGACTCGACCTTGCTCAATCGCAGCATAGTTAATCGTACGTTCGGCGCAGGCGTCTTTATGGCCCTGCTTTTTTGCGTGTCGTCAAACGCTTATGCGCAGACCAGGCTGCTGCGCTTCCCTGATATCAGCGGCGACCGAACCGTTTTTACCTACGGCGGTGACCTATGGACCGCCCCCGCTTCGGGGGGAGCTGCTATCAGGCTCACGTCGCATCCGGGCATGGAAGTGTTTGGCAAGTTTTCGCCGGACGGTAAGTGGATTGCTTTCACCGGACAATACGATGGTGACGAACAAGTCTATGTCGTTTCTGCTGGGGGCGGCGTGCCGCGACAACTCACCTTTTATCCGGCCAAGGGACCATTGACGCCGCGCTGGGGTTGGGACAATCAGGTCTATGGTTGGTCGGGTGACGGCAAACGAATTATTTTCAAGTCGCAGCGCGACTCCTGGGCGCTGCCCATCGCCCGTCTTTATTCTATATCGGTGGAAGGTGGACCAGCCGAAGCGTTGCCGATGCCTGAAGCGGGTTCGGGAGATTTCTCGCCTGATTCGAGCAAGATTGTTTACTCGCCGCAATCGCGTGATTTTCGGCCGGAGAAACGTTATGGGGGCGGCCAGGCCAATGCGCTTTACATCTTCGATCTGAAAACGCATGACGCCAAACGAATCACCGAAGGTCCACGCGCTACGCGTGATCCGGTCTGGGTCGGCAACACGATCTATTTCAACTCTGATCGTGATGGACACTTCAATCTCTACTCTTATGACGTTGCCAGCGGCAAGTCCACGCAGGTAACCAATAACAAGACGTGGGACGTGCGTTGGCCCAGCTCCGACAATGAAGGGCGCATCATTTATGAGCTCAATGGCGAGCTGCAGGTTCTTGATGTTAGCAACCAGCGCAGCACCCCCATTTCGATCAACGTACCCAACGAAGGTTTGTCCAGTCGGCCAAGCCGCATTTCGGCGGCAAATAATATCGAGTCAGTGGGCCTTAGTCCGAAAGGAGAACGCGCGCTCTTCAGTGCGCGCGGTGATATTTTTACCGCGCCAATCGAGAAAGGTCCGACTCGGAACCTGACTCATTCTTCCGGTGCTCACGACAAATGGCCGTCCTGGTCGCCCGACGGCAATCGCATCGCGTTCATTTCAGACATGAGCGGTGAAGAAGAGCTTTACATTATTCAACAAGACGGCTTGAAGCCCGCCGATCAGATTACGCGTGGCGGCAGTGCCATGCGGTACCAACCGGAATGGTCTCCCGACGGTAAGCGCATTGCTTTTTCCGATAAGGACGGGAAGCTTTACGTGGTCACGCTTGCGGATAAGAAGGTGATCGAAATTGCCGATGCTCCGCACGGTCAGATCCGCGATTACACCTGGTCGCCGCGCGGAAACTATCTCGCATTTAGTTATGACGATAACCCGAATCGCTTTTCGGCTGTTCGCATCTGGAACCCGGCTAACGGCAAGGTGACCAAAGTAACTGATGACATGTTCAATGCCGTTAGTCCCGCCTGGGACCCGCAGGGAAACTATCTTTACTTTCTCGCCGACCGTGAGTTTCAGCCACAGATTTCGCAGATAGAATTTAACTACGCCACGAATCGCACTACCTATATTTACGCGCTCGCTTTGCGCAAGGACGTCAAGCATCCGTTTCCGCCGGAAAGCGACGAGGTAACCATCACGAAGCCCGATGAAGCTCCGAAACCGAAGGGAGTTCAGCCCAGCGAAGAGCCGAAACCGCCTGCAAAGGACATAAATAAAGAATTAAAGGAGCCGGCGAAGGAACCGGCAAAAGAACCGTCGCCCGAGGCTTCTCCAACGCCCGCGGCGCCGGGCGAGTCGAAGCCTGAGGCTAAACCACCGGCGACTATGTCAATCGACTTCGATGGCATTGTCCGACGCGCCGCACGTGTTCCCGTTGGCGCTGACAATTACGGGGGCTTATCGGCGAAGACTGGACACCTGGTTTACGGCGTCGGGTCGGCGTTTTATTACGGCCGGACGGGCGATCGTCCAACCGTGCTCAAGATCTTTGCGTTCAAGGATCGCAAAGAAACTACCATTGCCGAAGATATTCGCGGCTACGTGCTGTCTGAGGATGGTTCGAAGCTATTGGTGGCACAAGGGCCGGGCTACAACCTTTACGATGCGACGCCGCAGGGCGACAAGTCCCGCAAGCCGGTAGCGACCACCGGCCTGGTAGTTGACCGCGTGCCGACGGAAGAGTGGAACCAGATCTTCAAGGAAGTGTGGCGGCGTTATCGCGATTGGTTCTACGTTCCCAACATGCACGGGTACGACTGGGCAGCTCTGCGCGAGCAATATAAGCCGCTGCTGCAGTATGTGGCCCATCGCTCGGATCTGAACTACGTCATCAGCGAGATGATCGCGGAGTTAACTATCCAGCATGCTTACATCGAAGGCGGCGACTTTACCATTCCACCGCGCCCGCGCGGAGGCTTGCCCGGCGCGCGCTTTGAAGTGGACCAGAAGGCCGGCCGCTATCGGATTGCGAAAATCTTCGAGGGCGAAAATGAGGAAGACATCTACCGCTCGCCGCTCACCGAAGTCGGAGTTGACGTGGCTGTCGGTGACTATGTTTTGGCTATTGACGGCGAGGAGTTGAAGCCGACCGATGACATTTACCGGCTGCTGCGAAACAAGGCGGATAATCCCGTCAGTCTTACTGTTAACAAAACGCCTTCGATGCAGGGTGCTCGCATAATCTCGTATCGTCCGATTACTGATGAGTCGAACCTGATCTATCTGAACTGGATCGACCAAAACCGGCGCAAAGTGGATCAGGCCACCGGCGGGCGCGTGGGCTACATTCACATTCCAGACATGGGAGCCAACGGCATACGCGAGTTCATCAAGTGGTATTACCCGCAGATTCGCAAGGAGGGTTTGGTTGTTGACGTGCGCGCTAACGGCGGCGGGAATGTTTCGCGAATGCTGATTGAACGACTGCGCCGAAAATTGCTCGGACTCAATTACGCCCGCACAGACGACGAAGGGAATACCTATCCTGACGCGGTCTTCCCCGGTCCTATGGTGGCATTACTGGATCAAAACTCCGCTTCTGATGGCGACATCTTCCCCTACATGTTCCGCCAGGCGGGACTTGGCCCATTGATCGGTAAAAGATCGTGGGGCGGGGTAGTTGGAATCCAGGGTCGTGGGGCATTAATCGATGGCGGACAAATCTTTGTACCCGGCTCCGGTCTAACCGACGAAAACGGGAGTTGGGTAATCGAAGGCTACGGTGTAGATCCGGATATCGACGTCGACAACGACCCGAAATCCGAAATTGCCGGTCGCGACCCGCAACTCGAGCGTGGCATTGCCGAAGTAATGGCGCGCCTCAAGACACCGGTGAAGCTGCCGGCGAAACCGCCAGGGCCAGTAAAAACGATCAAATGAGATCTTCAAGTTTCCGTGCGATCTCTGTGAACTCTGTGCCTCTGTGGTGGTGTTATTTGAAGAACTAGTACCCACAGAGACACTGAGGATGCACTGAGAAAGAAAAATTATTCATTCTCTTGAGAGCCCAAGGGCGCCGCTAAATTTAATATTCGGATTTAGCGTCGGCTATTTCGTGAATATCAACTTGCCGATAGTTCCGCGCGCGCCGGCAGCAAAAGCGATGGGCCGACCACCAGGTCCGCGGACGGGGGCGAAACTCAAGGTGTCAAAGCCGGGGCCTGCGAGAGCTTTCCAGGTACGACCATCGTCGGTTGAGTAGTCCGCGTCTGATGGTCCTAGGGCCACGAGCGTTCCAGTGTGCGCATCTGGCTCATATGCGACCACCGAACGAAAGCCGGTTAGACCTTTCACCAGTGTCCAGGTGACACCGCCGTCGCTGGTCACGGCGAGATTGTCGACCGCCTCGTTCTCCTTCCTGTAATCACCACCGACCACGACACCATGTTTCGCGTCGCGAAAGGCTACGGAAAAAATACCCGCAGAGGCGCCCGCTGTGAGCGGCGTCTCGGCGATCTTCCACGTGTGGCCGCCGTCGACGGTGCGCAGTACGCGCGCTTTAGCGCCGGCGCCGGTTCCGATCCACGCGTGAGACTTCCCGAACACAGAGATGTTGGTGCCGCTTGCGGCAAACGCACCCTCATTCTCAAGCGCCGGCGGTAACGCACTCGCGGGCACGCGCACCCAGGTTTTTCCACCATTCTCGGTTGTCATGATGCAGAACTGGCCATCAATCGAATCTCCAATGACGAGGCCGTGGTGCGGGCCCCAAAAAGACATTGCATCATAGAAGGCCTTGGGATCGTCATTCTTGAATTGCAGCGTCCAGGTCGCGCCGGCGTCGGTCGTCTTGTAGATGCGAGATGCAGTCCCGTTGCCGATGCTGAGGACGTAGGCGGTGCCAGCGTCAACGGCGTCGATATCGCGAAAGTCGAGCGCGTCAGTAGTGACGGTGAGTTTCTTCCAGGTCGCACCCCCGTCGGTGGAGCGCAGCACGGTGCTCTCTGAGCCGCTGGCCCACACCACGCGTTCGCTCACCGCGCTTACACCACGCAGGCGCGCTGTTACACCACTGGTTTGCAGCACCCACTGCGGTATGGCAAAGAGAGAAATGGCTGCGAGAAAGAATAGAATGTTCATAGGCGAAGCCTTGTCCGAGAAGCTTTTAGCTTGTCGTGCGTTAAATACACTCAACGCGCGAGAAACTTAGTCGAATAGTTTTATTTTAGGTTGAGTGCGCGATCAAACTAAAGGTTCCTCGGACGCGGACAAATTATTCCTTCACCAACAGTTTCTCCTGCGGCAGCATCGCCGGCATTCCTTTGTGTTGCCAACAACGCACCGGTCCATGCACCCGGCGTGAACAAGGCGTGCCTTTCTTTGTGCGAGCACCACAAACATAAACCGCTTCCTCCACCGAATTCAGTGGAGTCGAAGTTTTCGTTTGCTTGCTTCCAGAATCGGCGTCGGTAGATGCTGGCGGCAAACCCATCGGTGGGTAGTTATCATCGAGAGGCGAATCGGCTCTTCGTTCGATAATGAGTGGCGGAGGCAAGGGACGTCGCGCGCGGCCAATCACGTACCCAGCTGCGAGCAAACTGATCGAGCCAAGGAGTAGCGGAAGCAGACGCGCTTTTCGCAAACGACGGGCGCAGTCGTTGCAAAACTTGCGGCTTGTCCAAAGGTGCCAACGCAGCCGCAATAGCTTATGGCCACATTCCGAGCAAAAGTTTGGTCTGTACATAGTGAGGACTTCGCTTGCGATTAAGCGCTCGCGTCTTCTGGCGCGCATTACTGCAGAACCGCGAGCTTTCAAGCGTTCCTGTTTTGCCACAATGGCCATTTGAATCACCTATTAAGCAACTCAAAGGCGGATTGACGCGTCCGAAGCTGGAGTAAACACGGGCGCTGAGTTGTGGTGCAGATTGTATTGATTGCGACGAGTTTCCTGAAGATCCAGGGGGAAACGGCTGATCAGTCTCTTTGCAAAAAGCCTTGCTTGCCGGGATACTCAGTGTTCGGGAGGCCGCGCGAAGGAAATGATTTAACTGATGAAGTTTTCATACTCGCCGAAGACGATGTTCTTTAGAAGTTTTTTTGCGACAGGTGTTTTCGCAGTCTTATTGTGCGGCTCGCTTTCGCCAGCACGTGCGCAGGAGCCGGATGACGTTGTACGCACGGAAACGTCGCTGGTGCAGTTGAATGTGGGAGTTGTCGATCCGCGCGGGCGCGCCGTGACTTCGCTGTCACGAAATGACTTTACCGTTTACGAGGACGGCGTGAAGCAGCAGATTCTCCACTTTGAACCAACTGACGCTCCCTTCAGCCTGGTCCTGCTATTGGATACATCCGGCTCAACCATAAGTTTTCGTGACCAGTTCAAGTCAGCCGCGTCGCGTTTCCTCGACACGCTCGCGCCCGACGATCGAGTAGCGGTGATCCAATTCAATGCGAAGGTCAAAGTCCTTTCGGGGTTTTCAACGGATAGAAAGAAAACAGCCTACGCAATTCAAATTGCTGAAGGCGCCGGTGAGACGCATTTCTACGAAGCCCTGAAATATGCCCTGAACGAGTTGGACAAAGAAGGAACCCAGCGGCGCAAAGCGATTGTGGTTATGACAGACGGAATCGATACTTTGCAGCGTAACCTTGATCGTCCCTTTTTGGCCAAAGTGCAAACGGATGCGGACGCGATCGGGGCGATTGATGCGAAAGCAAGCAGCACACTCAACAACGTTCTCAATGCGGCGGACCGGCAAGGGGTTTCGATCTTTCCCCTGGCGTTGCCATCAGGCGATCCGAAACGTTTGCCTTTGCCCGATCCTGTCATCACCGGAATCTACAGCGCGGCGCGCACACGTTTGCAGAGCCTGGCCGATCGCACCGGCGGTCGTCTCCACGAAATCGCGCGGCTCGATCAGATGGCGCGATTGTATGCAGAGGTAGCGGCGGAATTGCGGACGCTTTATACGCTCGCTTACCAGCCGCGCAGCGACCGCTCTCGGAGGGGCAAGTGGCACGAGATAAAGATCGAGGTTGGGCAGCCACAACTGATTGTGCGCACGAGGCCGGGATACTTTGCGCGTTAGGCAGTTTCGAGTTTCGAGTTTAGAACGCGCCACCTGCAACGGAAACTCTGATCCGAAACTCAAATTGCCAGGCGCCGAACTCGGAAACCGCGAAACCCGAAAGTCGAAACTCGAAACTTTTCTTCGTCACTTCACTATTCACGATTTACCATTTACTATTTACCAAACCAGGCACCCGTAGCTCAGTTGGATAGAGTACCTGACTACGAATCAGGGGGTCGCATGTTCGAATCATGCCGGGTGCACCATTCAGAATCAATGAGCTAGGGGCAGGTGCTTGAGAACAAGGGCGCTGCCCTTTGCTTTTGGGGTGCGAATAGGTTGCGAGTGCGAGAGGAGATGATCTAACCGCACGCTTCGGGACACCCCCATGCCGGGAGATTGATCTTTTTCAAGGAAAAGCCCCGCGCAATGATTTGCCTATTCTGTGGCGTCAGTCACTGAACGCGACATGACAAGCGCTTGCAGCGGACCGGAGTCAGCGTGTCTCTCATCGATAACTTGCCGTTGGCGCAGTTGTCACCCGGCCGCTGAAGCGCGGCGTTGGATGGCCTTCTTCTATGGAGGCGCGCAAGATAAAAGTCACATCGGCCAATGTCCTTCTAGTGATTACCGTTTAGCCAGTTCTCGCAAAACGAAAGGCGCACAACCTCGCTGGGTTGATTGGAAAGGAACGTTTATGGCCTGTGGAAAGGTTGTATTGTTTGTATTGATGCTCGTCGGCTTAGTCTTGACCGGCTGCGGTCGCGGCGCCCGAAAGGACGTTGCTCAAGAAACGCAAGACGATATGGCTTGCCTGAAGAGGGCGAGTCTAAAACTTATTGCCGCAGCCCTGAATAGAAATACTGCGACAATGGAAGCTGCGATCAAGTCTGGGGCTGACGTAAACGTAACGGTTGAAGGGTTGGGTCCACCAATTGTGGTTACTGCGGTGGGAGACAACTATAGTGGCATTCAGCTTCTACTGGATCGAGGGGCCAACATTAATGCAGAGGACAGTGACGGGTATACGGCTCTGATTATCGCATCGCTACATAATAATTTAGATATTCTGCGGCTATTACTTTCAAAGGGCGTAGATGTGAACAAGCCGTCTAATCTAATGGTAAACGGGAAGAAATCCGGACTCACACCGTTGATGATCGCAAAAGCAAA
>DATLBQ010000384.1:0-10035 GCA_035526805.1 Pyrinomonadaceae bacterium | reverse complement strand
GAGCGGCATTGCAGACGCCCAGTGGGAATTTGATCAAATAGAACCCACAGTTAATCATTCTTTCCGCTTTCCCAACGAGGCACTAGGCGGTTTTGATTACGGATCCCGCTTTGCCATTTCGGCGTTGCGACCTGACGTAGTCCCTTTATTAAGTCATTCAGATCAGTTGGAGATCCTCGAAGTCGGTGGGGGGACCGGAACCTTTGCGCGGTCATTCCTGGGACAGTCACAAAGCCTGGCAGAACTGAGGGGAATCGACTTGAACTATCACATCCTGGATTTGTCTCCGACCCTGATGGAGAGCCAAAGAAGACTTTTAATGCAGATGCTTCCGGCAGACAGATATTTCCACCAGGATGCCACGAAATTTAGTATTCCCAGCCACAGGTTTGATCTGATTATTGCGAATGAAGTTATAGCGGACTTTCCCATGGCTCTCGTGCGGCGTTCCGATGGCGGAGGCAGCGATCGTAAAGCAATCGCTGACAACCCGCCTGAGTGGGAGGGCCCAGGGGCGCATTATCTTGAGAAATATGGCCTCGCTACCGACAATGCGCCGGATAGTTTTTGGGTAAGCGCCGGGGCCTTCGACTTTATCGAACGCTGCTTTGAACATCTTGCTCCGGGTGGAGCGGTGCTGGTCTCTGAGTATGGAGCGGCGCACCAATATCCGATTCAGGCTTATCAGTTGAACCATGAAGAATTTTCCGTTCACTTCGGCCACCTGGCCACGTGCGCCACCAGCGTTGGCTTTAATTGTAGATTGCTATCATTGAAAGAATTTTTAGATTTTGACGATAGTGTATTAGTCCTCAATGGACGAGAGGAACACTTTCTAACTTTGAACTATGTTCTCAAAAAGCATGGGATGTCGCTTCCCTACGCTGTAATTTCGAAGAAAGAATTCGAAAACCGATTCCAAACAATTGTTGAACGGATCGATTTAAAGGGATTCTCGTTTTCGCCGATTAGCAGTGGGTATCACTTCGGTCCCAAGATAGACGATTTTATGATATTGATTATGACCAAGCCCCAGGATTAGCAAAGACGATTCGAAGAGGACGCCGTGTTGACGGCAAATATTCCCATCGGAGAAGAAGCAATTATGGATGATTCCTTAACCCACGAAGCATTTATTCAAAACGTCAACACCAGATTTCAAGTTTCCACAGGCGATACTAACCAAGTCGAGCTTGAGCTTGCTGAAGTTTCTGAACTGAAACAGCTTAAAACGCACGATCAGTTTGCGGTTGTCTTTCGTGGCCCGCTTAACCTATTCATGGGCCAGGGTATGCGTTCTTTCGAACATGACAAACTGGGGCAGTTTGAATTATTCATTGTTCCGATTCGTCAGGACGGTGAAGGATTTTATTACGAAGCGGTATTTAATCGGTTTCGTAAGTAAGCTCGAACACTCTGTGGCACGCACCATTTTGCTTGGGATTAACGAAGTTGTGCGCGCAGTTGTCTAATCCTCGCACCTACAGGCGACGACCAGGATCAAGTCAAGTGGACAGCCAGGCAACCGATCAATATCCGGCAACTTCATCAATAACATGGCGCGCCGTTGCGCCGGATGATTACGCGTTTCTACTCGAAGTCTATGCCAGCACGCGAGCTGACGAAATGGCTTTGGTGCCCTGGAACGCCGAGCAGCGGCAGGCGTTTGTCAAAATGCAATTTGCCGCTCAGCAAGAGCACTATCAAAACACATTTCCAACAGCGAGCCACCAAATTATCCTGTTAAGGGGTCGACCAGTAGGAAGGCTGTATGTTGCCCGGCTGGAGCAGGAAATTCGAATTGTCGACATTACTGTGATGCCTCCGGAGCGAAATGCTGGAATTGGAAGTTTTTTGCTAAATGGATTGATGGACGAAGCACGGCGCCTGGGCAAGCTTGTCAGAATCTACGTAGAGGACTTTAACCCTTCGCTTCGTCTCTTCGAGCGTCTGAACTTCAAACCTGTTGAGCAGCAGGGAATCCACCTGCTGCTCGAATGGTCCCCCAATGCCGGCTAGTGACACGCGCACCAGCAGTGGAAGAACATAGAGCAGCCCGCCAGGGGCAGACACGATTGCTTTTAGGTTTATGAAGGAAACTGCAGTTCGAAAACTGAATTGAACTTACGGATGCAGGCGATTAATGATTGCTTCGTAATGAAGTGCTCTCTTGTCTTTGCTCATAATTGGCACCATCAAAAAAGAGAACAGTCCAAGTTTTTCGTGTTCAATAAGGTAGGTGCTTTGTTTAAGAGCCGTCGCCTTATCGCCTCGGAAAAGAAGTGAAAAGGCCTCTTTCCGGGCACTTGCTCCCCGCCGAGGCAAGTCGGCAACGTCAACCAACCTGACTGCGACTTTTGAACCCCCCTCATTGATTAGAAAAGTTGAATTCAGCTGCGCTAAAAATGCGGCCTTGCTCAGGCCTAAGGCACTGGAAGGCACAGCAGTTTCACCAGCGGCAGTCCTTTCAGCGAGGCTCACCGGCACTCCGGCAACTAGTGCCACCAGGGAGCCCTTCTTTATGAAATCTCTACGCGAAGTACCCATTGAACGTCCTCCTAAAGAGCATTGAAATTCGGGAAAGACAGCCGTGAAGGGCGTGCAGTCTATTTCTTCTTTCTCGAAGTTGCAACAAAAAAATTATTATTTTGCGCGTTGCGTAAAAAATATCTTGTATTTTTGTTCCGGTTCAATATATAGTCCGCGGCGCATCAGAAATTGGGTGTTCCTTTCCCTTCACTCGCGCTGGGGAACGAGAGCAAAAGCTTCCACACATGTGAAACGATCGAATGACGTCTCTGGGCATTCGTATCGTCTGTAAACCAGGTTGATGAAGCTGAAATTTTCCACACCTTTGATTCTTAAGCCTTAAAGGAGAACTGATTATGGGTGAACCATATGTCGGTGAAATTAGAATGTTCGCGGGCAACTTCCCACCTAGCGGCTGGATGTTTTGCGACGGACAATTGCTGCCAATTTCTGAGAATGAAACGCTCTTTACGCTAATCGGCACAACCTATGGCGGGGATGGTCAGTCGACGTTTGCGTTGCCGGATCTGCGCGGCCGGCTGCCGATGCATATGGGTAACGGCTTCGTCCTCGCAGAAGCGGCAGGCGCTGAAGAGATCACGCTTACGACGCAGCAAATACCGATTCACACGCATCCATTGCTTTGCGCTGCCAGCGGCGGAACTCCTAATAGCAACCCAGCCGGCGGATATTGGGCTCCGACCGATCAATTGCAGTACAGTACGCAGGCCGGCACGGTGCAGATGGGAAACCCGGCCATTACCGGCGGCCCATCTGGCGGCTCGCAGCCGCATACTAACTTCATGCCTTATCTGTGTATTGAATTTATCATCTCGCTCTTTGGGGTTTTCCCCAGTCCAACCTAACAGAGCCACGGTTGGCAGAAGCAATTGAGGACCATCTTGGAACCGACCTGAACTTGAAACGATAAGGAGCAAACAATCGTGTCAGAGCCATTCTTATCCGAGATCAAAATCTTTAGTATGAATTACGCGCCCAAGGGCTGGGCGTTGTGCAACGGCCAGTTGCTGCCCATCAATCAGAACCAGGCGCTCTTTTCATTGCTCGGCACTACTTACGGGGGCAATGGCCAAACCAATTTTGCGTTGCCGAACTTGCAGGGCCGCGTGCCGCTTCACGAGGGCGACGGCCATACTCTGGGAGAACAGGGTGGCGAGCAGGCACACACAGTGACCATAAGCGAGCTGCCGACGCATAACCACGATTTTTCGCAAAACACTGCAGTCGTAAGTGCATCGGCAAACGCTACTGTGAGTCCCCCAACGAGCAACTATTGGGCCAACAACGGTCATACAGCCTACAGTACCGGCGGCGTGAGTCTCGGTGCCATGGCGGCTCAGACGGTAAGTAATGTGGGTGGCAGCCAGGCCCACCTGAACATGCAGCCGTATTTGGTGTTGAATTTCTGCATCGCGCTTCAGGGAATTTTCCCTTCGCAAAACTAACGAGAAAGAGAGAAAACCATGTCCGATCCTTTCGTGGCCGAGATCCGAATCTTCCCGTTCAACTTTCCGCCGAAAGGCTGGGCTTTTTGCGACGGCCAGCTTATGCCGCTTAGCCAGAATACGGCGCTCTTCTCCCTGCTGGGTACTACCTACGGAGGCGACGGTAAGTCAACTTTTGCTTTGCCCGATCTGCAAGGCAGTGCGCCAATGCATACAGGCAATGGTCAGGGCCAAGGGCTAAGTCTGCATGATGAGGGTGAGCAGGGCGGCAGCGAGAACGTTACCTTGTTGCTATCGGAGATCCCCCTTCATACCCATACGGTAGGGCGCGCGTTGGACGCCCTCGGCGATTCGACGACGCCAGTGGCTAATATTTGGGCGCAGGTAGGCAGCGTTCGCGCGGCAGTGAACACCTACAATCCAGGGCCACCAACCGGTGCAATGAAATCCGATGTGATTCAGGTGACGGGAGGTAGTCTGCCGCATAACAACATGCAGCCCTACCTGACGCTCAATTTCTGCATAGCGTTGCAGGGGGTCTTTCCGCAGCGTCCGTGAGAGTGAGTCAGTATTTCAAAAGGATTTGCCAGCCGGCTGACGATTAAGACGCGTGTAAGACGCGTGCGACAGGCGCGGAATCGAAAACTTCCCTAACGGTTCCGCTCCTTTTTCGCGTTTCTGGTCAGGACTTAAATTTTTGTTATGTCGTCACGGTAGTACTGCTAAATACAAGCCTCGGGAATTTAAAACAGCCATCGCAAAGAAGGAGCTCACATGCGTTACTCCTGGAGACAACGAACCAATAAAGGCACCGCCACTGCAACGCTCTCAAGATTCTTATTTATTTCGGCTTTGCTGGCAGTAGCCGGGCTGGCGTTGATGGCCTCGGTATCCAGCGCTGTTGGATCCAGATCGGTGTTGGGTCGAACGGAAGCAAATGGTGCGACGGAGCGCGTTCACTCTCGGAGAGGCGCAACTGCGGCTCGCAGAACGCCCGAGGCACTGGCACTTGCAGCCCCGCTGTTGGCGACGATAACCGTCGACAGAACTGACGATGACGCAACTGCTCAGCTGTGCACCGTGGCGCCGAATGATTGCAGCCTGCGTGGCGCGATTACTTTTGCTAATTTGTTTCCCGGTACGACTGTGAGTGTCCCGGCCGGAAGTTATAACCTGACAATCTCCGGCGCAGGGGAAGGCTTTGCCGGCAATAATTCAATCGGTGATCTGGACATTACTGGCAATAACACAAGCATCGTCGGCGCGGGTGCGGCTGTTACTATCATTACGCAAACCACCGCCGGCAGTCGTGTAATTGAAATTAATCCGTTTTTGGTCGCAAGCCTCACTACCAGTATTTCGGATGTCAGGATCTCAGGCGGAACCGAGACGACTGGTGTCGGTGGTGGCGGGATACTCTCCGGCTCGCTCAATAATGATCTGACAATTTCCAACTCTGTCATATCCGGTAACTCAGCAACGGGGGCCGGCAGTTTTGGCGGTGGCGGTATTTGTCATACTGGCGGCAACCTGACGATCAGTGGAACCACCTTCACTAACAATTCGACCAGCACCAGCGGTGGCGGCGTAAGTTATTCAGCCGGTGATCCGGCGGGCAGTAGTGGTGCAACCGGGACCTTGACCGTTTCCGGCTCCACTTTCACGAGCAATGTAGCCAATTCCGTCGCGGCAGGTGGCGGTGGGTTGGATTTGTATGATTTCAACCTCTCGACGGGCATCTACAACATTGACTCCTCGAGCTTTTCCAGCAATTCAGCGCCGAACCGCAGCGGCGGTGCGATCATAGTTGAAAGCGGTGGACCCCTTACCGTCACGACGAGCTCGTTCGCTACTAATTCTGCCGGCAACTCCGGCGGCGCGATTTTCTCCAGTGGCACTACAGGAAGCGTCACGTATTCCCGACTAGTGGGAAACTCTGCTCCTAGTGGGCGCGCCATCTTCCGCGGTTCAGGCACATTTACCGCAAACGATGACTGGTGGGGAATCAATACCGGCCCGGCTCCCGGAGATTTCTCCAGCCCCACCGGCGATGTCATGCCGGCGTCGTATCTGCAGCTCCGCGCGAGCGCGAGTCCGAATACGATTTGCGTAGGCGACTCGTCAACCATCACGGCCGACATCAAGCAGCGAAACGCCGGCGCCCCTTTGACGACCGAGCTCAACGGTCTGCCGCCATTCCCAGCCACGTTTATTAACACTACACCGGCGGTGGGCAGTCTCTCCGCGGTGAGTGCCAATTTCGTAAACGGAGAGGCAACCGCGACTTTCACCGGCAGTAGCACGGGCACAGCGAATATCGACGTCGTAGCGGACAATGAAACAGAGACTGCTACGGTTACTGTGGGGGGAAACACAACTACCAGCGATCCGTCTGACGTCGCCGTCTGTCAGGGGGCCACAGCAAACTTCTCCACCACCGCGTCTGGCACCCCTCCTTTCCACTACGCATGGACTTTGGATGGCTCGCCATTCAACGGTGACAGCGCGAGCATTAACGTGCCGACCGGCTCACTGAGCGTTGGCAATCACACCGTAGCGGTCACCACTACCGGCACCTGCGGCGGCAGCGCTTCACAGAGCGCGACGCTGACGGTGCAAGCGCCCACAGCCACAACCGATCCGGCCGACCAGACGGTTTGCAAAGGCGCGACCGCTAACTTCTCAACCACGGCTTCAGGAACAGGTCCATTCCACTACGCCTGGACCTTAGACGGCGTGCCCTTCAATGGCGACAGCGCCAGCATCAGCGTGCCGACGGGTTCGCTTAGTTCTGGACCACATACGGTTGCCGTAACGACGACCGGCACGTGCGGCAGCGCCTCGCAGAGCGCAACGCTGACGGTGGGCTCGCCTCCGGTAATCACACTGACAACCAGCAACATAAACATGTGGCCACCGAACCACTCTTATCACACGTTCACCGCGGCAGACTTTGGCGCGAGCGCCTCCGGCTGCGACGGCGATCTGACGAGCAGTATCGTGATTGCCAGCATCAGCAGCGATGAGCCTGAAGACAATCCTCTCGGCGCCGACGGTACTACTTTGAACGATATTGTGATTGCTGCTAACTGTAAGTCGACGCAGCTTCGCATTGAGCGCGACGCTAATTTGAACGGGCGCGTTTACACAATTACTTTCAAGGTTACGGATTCGGGAGGGAATACCACGACGGCGACGGCGACGGTCTCTGTGCCGATTAACCAGAGCGGTGGCTCAGCAGTAAATGGTCCTGGCCCCGGATACACGGTTACCAGCGCGTGTCCGTAAGGTATTTGACTCGAACCGAAGTTTGATTTTTCTGAGAAAGGTAGCTGAGATGAGTACTCAATTGGCTAAGTCGAGCCGTCTCCCGATCGTTATGATTCTTTTCGGTATGTTTGCATGCCTGCCGCTACTATCGAACGCGCATGCTGCTGCCACGAGAATCACAATCGCAAACAACTCCAGTCGCGCGATTCGGCATGTTTACCTTTCAGCTACCAACCAGGATAACTGGGGACCGGACCAGCTAAACGGTACGATCCCTCCGGGCGGCGGGTCATTTACCCTGGACAATGTGTCTTGTGCCGGTGCAGGCGTAAAGGTCATTGCGGAGGATCAGAATGGCTGCTTCCTCTATCACGTAGTTGTTTGTAACGACAACGTGACCTGGACTATCACTAACGACACAGTGCCAGACTGTGGCAGCTAAATTTGTAGTATGACCAGGGGTTTTTTTCCAGGGGTTTTGTTGGGAGTTGTGGAGCGCAGAAAGATCTGCGCTCCATTCTTGTTTTCGACCGCTGGGGTTTCCTAAAGAAACCAATTAGCGGCGACCGCAATATTGGTTTCCGGCCGCTTGCCGTCGAGGCGCCAAAGTGGCTTGTAGGACTATTGACCGCGATGCCAACCCCAAAGTAAAGTATGTGGCGAACCGATCCAGAAGCTATTTAGGACGTCCACACCCGCGAGTCCTCCGACCGCACGATCGTTCGTTTCGCAATTTAATAACTACCGCTGACAGAACAAGGAGAATCCCCGATGTACCCCGTTAAGAACCCCGCTCCTGACGCGCGCCCAGGAAACTTTTCCTCAACACCATGGACATTCATCAAGCTGCTCGTAGTTTGTTTGGTAACGGTTTCCGTGCCTTACGCACTATACGTCCGTGTCGATTCCAAAAATGTAAAAGCGACGGTTACGACCCAGGCGAGCGGCCGGAGCGGTTCGTACCTAAACGTGCAGGAGGGACGCGCGTTGCGCGCCGAATATCTTGGCGAGCAAAGTGTGGTTCAGGCTATGCAGTCCGGCCAGGCTAAAGCACGAGCGTTGGCGTCGGCGGATCTTGACGGCGACGCGACTCCCGATCTGTTGGCTGGCTATAACTATGGCAGCACCGGTATCGTGACGATTCAACGCGGCAACCCTGAAGCGTTTGCGCCCAAAGACGAATCGGTCTACCAGCGCATGCATGACGGCTACAACCCGAATTCCCTGCTGCCGACGGCGGAAACGTATCAGATCCCCGTGAGCGCGGATTTTCTGCAGGCGGGTGACTTTAATAACGACGGTCGCAAAGACGTGCTCGTGGCCGCGCAGGGTGGCGATCTATATCTTCTGGCCGGCGATGCGGAGGGAAACCTGATTGCGGCGCAGCAGGTTCTCTTACCCGGCGTTGTCACCGCTGTGGCGGCGGGCGAGTTCCGAGCTCCTGACGGACGAGCAGATCTGGCGGTCGGCATTGATGGCCCGTCGGGTCCGCAAGTACTTATCTACGATGGCGCCAACGGCGTGTCCGGTGAGCCCATGCGCCTGGCACTAGCCAATCGGGCAACGTCGCTGGAATTTGGCGAGGTGGATGACAGTCCGTTCAGGGGTCTGGCCGTAGCGACCGGAAGTGAAATCGATGTCATCCATGGCTGGGGACGAAAAGTACCAGCTCAACTAGAATCACGCGTCGAGAAAATCGATACCGGCACGAACGTCCGTGGCCTCGCTTCCGGCTTCTTCATGTGGAGTCGCGAGGGCAGCAAGCAACTTGCCGCGTTAGGGGACGATGGCACCATCCGCATTTTTGGCCGGGGACAATTGAACACCCAACCGTTCAGCGAACAGGAAATCGATGCGCGTGCAAGACTTCGCCTGCAACCGAAGCGGACGACGCCAGTTGATGTTGAAATGCTTTCCGGTTGGCGCTCAACTCAGGCCGAACAGTGGATCAAGTCACGCGAGTTGGTGACCGGCAAGTTTGTTGGAGCCGACGCGAGCACCCGGAATTTGCTGCGAGGCGCAGACATCTCTTTCAGTGATACTGATGACTTAATGGTGTTGGGCGGCGGCAGTAAGCTCGACATCATCCGCCAGGTTGATACTACGAAGAGCGCCCCGGCGAGTGCGAACTTGATTGGCGGCGACTTTACTACTACCAGCTTGGAGTCAGCAGATGCGCCGGCGACGTTGGCGTTGCCCCAAAAATTGAATGGTTGGCGGGATCTGGTGGTGATGGAGGCGGGTAGTGTGTCTCCGACACTCCTTCCCCTCGCACCCACGGCCACGATTACGGTTGACCGCACAGACGATCCTAGTGGCGCAGGTTTGACGACGGCCTCAGCCTGCACGGGCGCCCTTAACGATTGCAGCTTGCGCGGCGCGGTTCAATTTGCAAATGCTAATTCCGGAACCGTTATCAGTTTGTCAACGGCTACTTACGTCCTAGCAATTAATGGCGCCCTTGGCTGCCTGCATGAACTGCCTACCTCGACTGGCAATACCCTCGGCGATTTGGAGATTAATGCCACCACGACGGTCACCGGCACCGGTGCAGGGCTTAGTATTGTTCGCCAGGGCTCTGGTGCCAATGATCGCGTTATGTGTTTAGACACTGGGCTCGTCGCCGGACGCACCTATAGCTTTTCGGGTCTTACTATTACCGGTGGCCGCGACGTCGGCAGCGGCGTCGGTGGCGGCGCCATTATCGGCGGAGCGAAGAGTACGACCTTAAGTCTCACGAATGTAACTTTTGCAAACAATCAAACCACCG
>DATLBQ010000383.1:0-7863 GCA_035526805.1 Pyrinomonadaceae bacterium | reverse complement strand
TTCCTTGTCTGACGCACACGATGTTTACGTTGCGCGCACCTATGCGTACGTAGCAAATGGCAAAGAGGGTATTGCCATCATTGATGTGGAACAGCCCGAGCGGCCACGGCTGGACCAAACATTTAATGCGGCCGGAAAACTAAACGATGCGCATCAGGTGAAGGTCGCGATGACTAATGCGAGCCTATTTGGCTATGTGGCTGACGGCCGAAATGGTTTGCGCGTGCTGCAATTGACTTCGCCGGAGACAATGCCGGAATACGCAGGCTTTAGTCCGCGACCACGACCGGTGTTAATAGCAACGTTCAAAACTAAAGGCGAAGCACTCGGGATTTCGAAACCACTGGATCGCGATCGGGCGGTGGATGAAAGCGGGAACCAGGTTTCGGTGTTTGGCCGCCGTGGCGCAAGGCCGTTTAACCTCGACGAGATGATGCGCATGGTGCGCACAAATGACGGCCGGGGCGATTGGTTTACCGTCACCGACACGCCTTCGCGGCCGCCGAGGAATTAGCCACAGATAAACACGGATTCACACGGGTATAAACAAGAGTTGGCAGCCTAGTTGAGCTTCCATGCTCTTTCGAAAGCTGTACTACTCTGCTAAGACCTATTTTTGTTGTTTCCTGATCCGTGTCTATCCGTGGAGATCTGTGGCTAATATTCTTACATCATGCGCTCGCGGAGCTTTCGCAACAGTTCCTTTGCTTCTTCCGCTGACAACGAGTCTGGATCAACGTTGCGGATTTCTTCAACCACTTTCTGATTAGCCAGATCAAACAGCGACGCCTGGGCCAAAGCCTTGCGGCGTCCGGCACGTCGAGCGGCAACTTCCAAAGCGCCGACTGTCGAAGCTTGATCGACGATCTGAAGATCGTCGGACACGCCTGCACCTGCGCCTTGCGCAGCGGCACGCGCCTCAGCAGTCCTGACGGCAGCCTGCGCGGCAATCGCATCCTCTTCCGCAAACACGTCCAGTTCGTAGCGCTCGAGCCGCGCCAACACCTCGCGTGCGTTCGCCAACACCGCGGGAGGCAGTCCGGCCAAGCGCGCCACCTGAATTCCATACGACTTTGAGGCGCGCCCGCGCTCGAGTCGATGTAGAAATACAACCTCGCCTTCACGCTCGGCTGCCGTGATTTGATAATTCTGAGCGCCCGGTAGACGCTCAGCCAATTCAGTCAGCTCGTGATAGTGAGTCGCAAACAGTGTCTTGGCCGCGTGCTCCGGCGAGTCGTGAAGATATTCGGCAACGGCCCAGGCAATAGATAACCCGTCGAAGGTTGCAGTGCCGCGCCCAATTTCATCCAACAACACCAGCGAGCGCGCTGTCGAGCTATGCAGAATAGCCGCCGTTTCCGTCATCTCTACCATAAAGGTGCTGCGTCCGCGGGTTAAATCATCCGAAGCCCCGACGCGCGTCCAGACACGATCCAACAGCGGCAAACGCGCTCTCTCTGCCGGAACGAAGCTTCCCATCTGGGCCAGGATGCAAATGATTGCTGTCTGCCGCAGTACCGTGCTTTTGCCGCCCATGTTAGGTCCGGTGATCACCAGCAGCCGGTCCGTCGAATTGTTTAAATAGACGCTGTTGGGCACGAAAGGATCTTCACTGAAGACTTCGATCATCGGATGCCGGCCCTGGACAATCTCAACTTCGTCGCCCTCGTGCATTACCGGTTTGACAAAACGTCTTCGCGCCGCTGTTTCTGCGAGCGATGCGAGCGCGTCGAGCGTTGCTAAGGCGTGGGCCGTGGCCTGAATGCGAATGGTTGCCGCGGCGACCTGGCGACAGACGTCAGTGAACAACTCCGCTTCGAGTTGAATGATGCGTTCTTCAGCGCCCAGGACCTTCTTCTCCCAATCGCGCAGCTCGGGCGTAGTGAATCGTTCCGCGTTGGTGAGCGTCTGCCTGCGCTCGTATTCGGCGGGGACCCGCGCGGCATTTCCCTTGGACACTTCGATGAAATAGCCGAAGACGTTATTGAACTTGATGCGCAGGTTGTTAATGCCGCTGCGGGTGCGCTCAGTCGCTTCGAGGGTCGCGATGATCTGCTTGGCGTTGCGGCTGATAGACCGCAGCTCATCCAGCTCGCTTGAATAGCCGGCGCGAATAGTGTCGCCTTCGCTAATCTTCGCCGGCGGATCGTCGCTGATTGCTTTGACTAAAAGTGCACAAATCTCAGGTACCTCGTCAGCAGTTTCAGACAAGACTTGAAACAGAGAGGACTGCATCGTGGAGAGCGCTTCGCGAATTGCCGGCACTTGATAAAGCGAGCGGAGAATCGCGTTCAAGTCTCTTGGCGAGGCTGAGCCAAAACTGATGCGGCCGATCAATCGCTCGAGGTCTGAAACTTCCTTGAGCAATGAACGCAACTTGTCCCGGGTGATTTGGGAACCATGCAAGTCCTCGACTGCCGCAAGCCGCGCCTCCACCTCGCCTTGCTTCACACAGGGACGCAGCAACCAAGACCGTAGCAATCGCGCGCCCATGCTGGTCGCAGTTTCGTCAATAACGCTAAGCAAAGTGCGGCCGGTTGCACCTCCAAGCGACTCGACGAGTTCCAGATTACGAACGGTCACGTTGTCGAGCACAAGGTGATCCTGCGGCTCAAAATAGGTGAGGTTCGTTATGTGAGCCGCGGCCGCGCGTTGCGTCTCCTGCGCATAACGAAGGCAGGCGCCGGCCGCCCGCACCGCTTCGTCTTTGCGTTCAAGTCCATAGCCCTCGAGCGATCGTGCTCCAAAGTGAGTGAGTAACAATTCTGCGCAATCTTTCTTCTGCCAGAGCCAGTCTTCGATCGAAGTTAATGCGGCATCAAGGAACTGACTGCGCTGTAGGCTGTTAGAACTAAAAGATTCTGGCGTCGCATCGATATTTGCAGCACCTTCGGCATCCGCGGGACTAACAAGAGGCAGGGGCGCGGTTTGCGGTTTAGCCGACAGCCCGGCGTTGATTAGTGGCGCCAGCGACGCGGGGAAGAGCAGTTCGCGGGGCGAATACGACTCGAGGTCGGCGCGGATTTTGTCCCAGGCATCGGCTCCGCTCTCCTGTGTCGCACGAAATTCTCCGGTTGATAAATCTAAAAATGCGGCGCCCACCGTTTCGCCCGAGCTGCAGACGGCCGCCAGATACACCGGCTCGCGGGAGTCGAGCAGTTGCGGGTCAATAGGAGTTCCAGGAGTTACGATTCTGACAACTTCGCGCCTTACGAGCTTTTTGGTTTTTGACGCGTCCTCCGTCTGCTCGCAGATGGCAACGCGATAACCCTTACGCACGAGGCGCGCGATGTAATTTGCAGCTGAATGATGTGGAACGCCGCACATCGGCACCGGGTCGCCACGTTCTTTATGGCGGGCGGTAAGGGTTATTTGCAGCTCGCGCGATCCCGTGACCGCATCGTCGAAGAAAAGTTCGTAGAAATCACCAAGGCGAAAAAAAAGAAGTGTTCCGGGATGCTGCTGCTTCAGCTCGTGATACTGGCGCAGCATGGGCGTCTGATTAGTCATCATAAAACGGCTACTTAAAGAGGGCAGATGAGGTTCATCTAAAGACGACAGCGCCCAGAAAAGTGAAGGGCGAAGCCTACATCGGAGAATAACAGTTGTGCAAGGTGGTATCCGATTTACTTGATCGTAGTGAGCACAAGGAAATAGGCAAGTTACCCGCACTTTCACGCGGATAAACGCGGACTTGAGCCACAGCTAGACACGGGTTTACACGGATTCACACATGAATCGGCAATCATCGTTACGTTTTTATGCTTTAACCGAAACTTGAATCTTCCAAGTCGACTTTCTACTCTTCTTTTTCTGATCCGCGTTTATCCGCGTAAATCTGTGGCTAACTTCTCATTTTAGTTGCGAACGAAACTATGTTAGTTTCCAGCCCGAACAGCGGCGATATCTAAACGATCACAATGACAAATAGTCCCGACAACTCCAGCGCATTGTTAACTCGCTCACTCGAAGAGCACTTGGAAACTATGCAGGCTCTGCTGGCGTCGCGGCTTTCGGAGATCGAGGCTTCAGGCCGAGTTATCTGGGACGCATTGGGATCCGGCCACAAGATTTTGCTTTGCGGAAATGGCGGCAGTGCCGCCGATGCCCAGCACATTGCGGCCGAACTGGTGGGACGGTACGAAAAACAGAGACGCGCTTTCCCGGCGATTTCGCTGACCACGGACACTTCCGCGCTGACGGCGTTAAGCAACGATTATGGATACGACGAAGTGTTTGCGCGGCAAGTGGCCGCACTTGCTGTCGCCGGGGATGTGCTGATCGCCATCAGCACCAGTGGCAAGTCTCCCAGTATCGTGAAGGCGGCGGATCAGGCAAGAGCGTTAGGCTGCCGGACAATCGCGTTGACCGGAGCTGCGGGCGAACCGTTGACCTCGCATTGTGATTTAGCGGTAGTCGTGCCGGCTGAAAGGACTTCCCGCGTTCAGGAAGCCCACATCACGGTCGGACATCTCTGGTGTGAAATGGTCGACAACGCCGTCGCCGGCGATGGCAGTGAAAAGTAAAAAGTGAAGAGTGAAAAGTAGTAATCGGTATGCCCGTTGAATTTTCACTTCACCCTTCACTTTTCACGCAATTCCTGCTTGACATAGATTATTGTTGCGTTTAGTCTCTGGCATTCAATCGGTTAGTGATTTCCCCGAGGTCACTCACGCCCAGAGGCACTTGAAATACAAAAGGTTACGCTCGCGCACCTGCACGTCGTAACCGAAGTTGCGCAGGAGTTTGAATTTAGTTGCGGGCCTGCTGCCAATTAAAGCCTGAGACGCTGATCGCGCTGCAATTCTCCCCGTATCTCGCAATAACTCTCTGACACATTTGATGTTTCCCCTAAAAACCAAAACCGTCGCGGAGATCGATCCAAAAACCTACCCTTTAGGTGAGAAGATCGAACACGCGGACGGGAGCGCAAGCATGGCGCTGGTGGCCTTGACCCATACGCCCGTGGAGCGCCGGCTGTATGCCGCGATGCTTACCGCCATGAACGCCGCCCCGAATCAATCCGACAATTTGTCAGCCGACAATTCGTCAGCCGTTTTTACCGTGCGAACGGTGATGGAGCGCACCGGCATCGTGAGTTTGAGCACCATCAGACGAGGTCTCGAGGGACTGGTGTCGAAGTTCAGTATCGAGCGCGAGGCAAAAGCCAACGGCAACGGCACACGCGATCACGCTACTTACCGCGTCTTCACTCCCGAGCAAATAATTGCGCGGCGCGAGGAGCGCGGGGTGAAGTCGTATGCGAAGGGAATTGACAGCGGCGTTGGCAATCGTGCGTTCGAGCGCGTCATTCAGAGAGTCGTTGAAAACAGGAATCTCAGTCGACGCGAGGCGCAAGTGGCGCTCTGTTGCGTGGAGGGATTAACGAACGCGGAAATCGGCTCGCGTTTGTTGGTGAGTGAACAGACCGTGAAATTTCATCTGCGTCACATCTTCATAAAGTTTGGCGTGAAGCGCCGGGCGGAGTTGATCTCGCGGTTGTTGCTTTAAAGCAGTGAGCAGTGGCCGGTGGTCAGCCCAGGCTGCGGGTTGAGTTGAAAATTTAATGCTGCCTCGCATATGAGGTTTCCCTTCGGGGCACTGTGTGTTGTCATTTCGGGTTATCGGAAATGAAAAACATACCAGGACACAAGTGTGCCCACGTTTGCAGTCGTTTTAATCGCCCACAGCGCAAAATTTAACAGCCTGGGGCAAGGCCTCAGGTTCGAGCAAAAATGAATCGTGAAGCGCTGAAAGCGCTCGTGAGATGATCGCTCGAAATGTATTGCGCACCTTCAGTGCTTTAGAAGAATAGTTTGATGGTTCCTGGGCCGCTGGCCCAGGCTATTACATCTAGCGCCTTTGGCGCTGAGAACCAAGCAAACACAAAGTCGGAACCGGGAGCCGTAGCGACCGGGCCGGCCCCTTCACTCGAACGAACGCACGATGAGTAAAGTCGTAAGCACCAGGGACAAGAAAAAGAAAAAAAAGAAGAAGACTGCGCTCGTAATCTGCAGCGATCGCAAGCAGTTTTGGACCACGCAACCGCAATTCTGGCAATGGGTGCGAGAGGGAGTTGTAATTAAGACCCAGGATAGTCCTTTAACCGGAACCTTCAAACGCGAGCACGAGGAATTACTGGTCCTCCTAAGTAACACTGTCTTAAACCTGGCCCACCCCAACCACATGCGCGAAGCACTGCTGTCGCGCCGGGTTGGGCTGGCGAGAAAGTAACGAGGCTTTATATGAGCAAGAAAAGATTTCACAGCAAGTTGATAGTAGGAATGGTTCTCATGGCAGCATGTCTGGCTGCTTCGAGTTTCGTTTGTGCTCAACAGCCCGAACAAACTGTCGCC
Organism: Pyrinomonadaceae bacterium; assembly: GCA_035526805.1. Taxonomy (GTDB): domain Bacteria; phylum Acidobacteriota; class Blastocatellia; order Pyrinomonadales; family Pyrinomonadaceae; genus PSRF01. Next base: position 1,507 of record DATLBQ010000383.1, on the reverse strand, counting down.
GACAAGCCGGTTGCCGCTGACGCGAGTAAAGTGGCGTTGAAGATGAACGAGGACAACCGCTACCGCATCGGACCCGGCGACGTGCTCGATATACGGATCCTCAATCGTCCAAACCTTTCGCGCGAAGCCATACGCGTTGAGGGAAGCGGCATGATTCGCATGCCGCTGATCGAGACGGAGATTCAGGCAGCCTGTAAGACTGAAGGCGAACTCGCCAGGGAAATCGCTGAACGCTACACCAAGTTTTATCGCAAGCCGCAAGTCGACGTCTTTATCAAGGAGTATCACTCAAGACAGGTGGCCGTGATTGGCGCGGTCAACGAACAGAGCCGGTTTGAACTGCAACGGCGCATTCGTCTGCTCGAGCTGCTGACCTACGCGAAAGGTCCATCGGCCAAAGCAGGTCAGACAATCAACATCGTTCACGCGCCGCCAGCGCTCGCATGTCAGCAGCCAGACTCTTCAACGGAGGATGCGAAGGCATTTTCCAGTTACAAACTAAGCGACACGCTTACCGGCGACCCGCGAGCGAATCCATACTTAGAAGCTGGCGACATCATCACGCTTCCTGAAGCCAACCAGGTTTATGTGGTGGGAAATGTGTTTACGCCGTTAACGATTCCACTGAAGGAGCCGATTACCCTTTCGCGCGCGGTGGCGATGGCCGGCGGCGTTAAGCAGGACAGCAAGAAAGACAAGGTCAGGATTGTCAGGCAGGAAGCAGGCATGACGAGCCGGGAAATCGTAGTGGACCTGACGGCGATTGAGAAAAAGCGCGCGGAAGACATTGCGCTGAGGCCCAACGACATCATCGATGTGCCCACCTCAGGCAGCAAGAGCTTTTTACGCACCCTGCTCGGCACCGTGGCGCCGTCCGTCGCACAACTCCCGGTCCGCATTATTCCCTAGAGACTGACCGCCGACCGTCGACCGGCGACCGTCGAAAGCGTCGCAAGAGGGTCACTTCTAACCGGCGGTCATCCGTCCATTTTAATGGCTTACAAAGTTCAAAGGCTTGAGATTTATCGGCTTGCCCTCGATTACGTTAGCTTGACTTATGAAATCTCAGAAAAGCTACCGGCAGTGAGAATTTCAATCTGAAGTCCCAGATTAATCGCGCAGCCACGTCTATTGCGCTAAACATCGCAGAGGGATCTACCGGCCAAAGCGATGCGGAACAGTCCAGATTTCTCGGAATGTCTCTGCGATCCCTGGTCGAAACCGTCGCGTGCCAAGACATCATTGAACTTCGAAGTATGCGACCACTGGTGATTTGCAACCTGCTCGCGAGCTTGGCGCAAAGCTATTCGCGAAAATTCAGTCTATGAAAAGATTCCTGGGGCAGTCACAAATGAAAGAATCTCCGGTGGTGCGTCGGTCGTCCGTCGGCGGTCGCCGGTCATAATTTGAATTTTTCCCAAGGTGTACGATGAAACCATCTCGTGAATTGATTAAGACCGAACCCGGCTTCTCGGCGATTGAACCCGCCAGTGAATCCTACGGCAAT
>DATLBQ010000382.1:0-6643 GCA_035526805.1 Pyrinomonadaceae bacterium | reverse complement strand
AAAGATGTTGAATGTTGCCTGTGACATTGTTCCTGGTCGGTGGTCAGTGGTCAGTAGTCTGACCGCCTTTCACTTCCCTTCGTCGACAATCTGCTTCAACTCCGGAGGCATCTCCGAAATCGGCCGCTGGGATAAACTCATTGCGGTTCCAGCGCGCGCCACAATGTTGTTTTGTTTGCTCCAGCTCTCATCGTAGTTTGGATAGTCGATCCGGCTGTGAGCTCCACGACTCTCGCGCCGTTCCAGGGCACTTACCGCAACCGCTTCCGAAACTGTCAACATTGATTTGAGGTCGCGCGCGAGGTGCCAACCCGGATTGAAGAGCCGCGAACCTTCTACCCGCACTCGGGCGGCCCGCTCCTTCAATACTTGTAACTCCGAAAGTCCTCTCCCCAAATCATCTTCGTTCCGAAAGATCCCAACATAGCTTTGCATTGTGTCCTGCAATGCCTCATGTATTCGATAAGGACTTTCACCTTCACCGCGCGCAAAGGGCTCCAGCATTTCCATTGAGGCCTCGTCGATTTGCTCCGGGCGAATATTCACAGAACTCGGTTTTCCCGCATGCTCCGCCGCGGCAAGGCCAGCACGGCGGCCAAAGACCAGTAGATCTGAAAGCGAGTTTCCACCCAGGCGATTCGCTCCGTGTAAACCTGCGGCAGCTTCACCTGCGGCAAACAAACCCGGCACTGTCGCTGCAGCCGTCTCAGCATCGACACGAATGCCGCCCATCATGTAGTGACAGGTTGGCCCGACTTCCATCGGCCCCTTTGTGATATCGACATCGGCCAACTCGCGAAACTGATGATACATGCTGGGAAGCTTGCGCTTCACGTAGTCTCCAGGCTTGTGTGAAATATCAAGGTAAGCACCGCCATGTTCAGTCCCACGTCCTTCCTTCGCCTCGGTGTAAATAGCCCGCGCCACGACATCTCGCGTGGACAGTTCCATTTTATCCGGGTCGTAGCGTTCCATAAAACGCTCGCCATTCTTGTTGCGCAGGACGCCGCCCTCCCCCCGCACCGCTTCCGTCACCAGGATTCCCTGCACTCCTGGGGGCCAAACCATTCCGGTCGGATGAAACTGGACAAACTCCATGTCCATCAACTCGGCGCCCGCGTCGTATGCCAGAGCCATTCCATCTCCCGTATACTCCCAGGAGTTTGAAGTGATGCGCCACGCTTTGCCAATCCCTCCGGTTGCAATCACCACCGATTTTGCCTTGAACACAACGAAGCGGCCTGTGTCTCGCCAGTACGCAAATGCCCCCGCAACCCGATCGCCGTCCTTCATCAAGCGTGTTACCGCACACTCCATATACACATCGATCCCCAAATGGACGCCGCGATCCTGCAAGGTGCGAATCATCTCGAGGCCCGTGCGATCGCCGACGTGGCAAAGGCGCTTGAAAGTGTGACCGCCGAAAGCTCGCTGCAAAATCTCGCCGTCGCTGGTGCGATCAAACAAGGCGCCCCACTGCTCCAGTTCATGCACCCGGTCCGGCGCCTCTTGAGCATGTATTTGGGCCATCCGCCAATTGTTTAGAAATTTACCGCCGCGCATTGTGTCGCGGAAATGCGTGCGCCAGTCGTCAGCTTGGTCGACGTTTGCCATGGCCGCTGCAATTCCACCTTCGGCCATGACTGTATGCGCCTTTCCAAGCAGCGATTTGCAGACAACACCGACAGTCGCACCCTGGCCCAGGGCTGAGATGGCCGCACATAGCCCCGCCCCGCCTGCACCAATGATCAGCACGTCGTGTTCGTGAGTTTCGTATTTCTCGTTCACAGCAGTCTCAGATCATGAATAGATCCCGAGGCAACGAGCCGGATGTAGAGATCCGCAAGTCCGACTGAAAACAGGCTTAGCCAGGCAAACAACATGTGATGTTCATTGAGAAAGCTGGCGCCGCGCCAGGCCGCGTGTCGTGGCCCACCAAAGGCGGCGCAGGAAAAACAGTCAAGTTTGCCGCCCACGATGTGCCGCAGCGAGTGACAGGAAAATGTGTAGAACGAAAGCAGCAGGATGTTGGCGAGCAGCACCAGCGAGCCCACGCCAATGCCGAAGCGCCCTTCGAACCAGAACGCTCGCACAGCGTCGTACCAGAGGATAATCAGAAAGATAAGCGCGAGGTAAAGAAAGTAACGATGAAGGTTTTGCAGAACAAACGGAAAGCGCGTTTCGCCACTATAGCGATGTGGTCGAGACTCACCTACCGCGCACGCCGGCGGATCGAGAAAAAAGGCGCGATAATAAGCCTTGCGATAGTAGTAACAAGTCGCCCGAAACCCGAGCGGTGCGCCCAGGATCAAAATCGCGGGAGAAAAGGGCCACCAGCGATGATGTGGGTCAATGAGCGGAGAATAAAAAGGTGAAAGATAAGGGCCCCATTCGTAATAAGCGCCCTCGAAGGCGCGCACAGTCGCATAGATACCAAACGCGCCGAGCACGATGACAACTGGAATCAGCTCAAGCCACCAGGCATCGCGACGCATGGTTGCGCCGAAACCTTTGGCGCCCATAGATAACCTTGATTCAGCCATCGAGAACCAGCAAGTTTCACAGCGGCGCCGGTTCGATCAAACCAATCGCTTTCATCGTCTCGGCGCAAGTTAAGAAGAGAATATTTAGAACTCGTACTGGAAACTGTCGAGCGAAAACATTTTACCAATATCGCATGCCCTCGCCAAACGCCTTTTCCCTATTCATATCAAACTCGACTGCCTGAATGTTCCACTGATTATTTGTCTGAACATAAATCATGCGCCGGCCATTCTGTGGAAGGACCGAGAAGTGGGTGAACTAGATGACAAAGGAAAACTTTGCGATGAGGAGTGGAAAACTTCGTCTTTTTGTTCGATTGATTGCAGACTGGTGGGACAGACAGGAATGCCTGTCCTACTTACAGACCAAAGCGAGCGCGGTATTCGATTGATACGAGAAACGACTTCACCATCTCGGCGCGTTTGACACGACTCAGAGCCACGCTGTCGTCGCGCACGTTTTCGCCCGGCAAGGTGAATTGGTTCAGCTTAGCCAGCCAGAAGTCGTAACCGCCAAAGTTATTGTCAGGTGCGTCATCAGGATCACGCCGCAAATATCCGAAGTACTGCATGAGCACGAAAGCAGGATTATATTGCGCGTTGTAGACGCTATCGGTCTCTATAACGCTCTTCAGGGCCGCCGCGCGACCGAGGGTATTCCCGCTTCCATAAGCATTTATGGCAGCTTGCCGCTCGTTTGCCGTTGGGATAACGCCGGAGTTGAGGAAGAGAGTATCTACATATGTTGCTCCGGCTATACCCTGCGGCAAAACGGAGATGAATTCGGGCCGCGTCACAAACTCCTCCAGAAAAGCCTGGCGGTTCGCCTCCAATACGGCCTCCCAACCAGAACTCCCAACAAAGAAACCATCCCCCACGCGTCGCTGGTCGCGCAGGAACGGCAAATACCGTGGGTTTGATTTGGCGCTGCCAAACGCAGCCTTGTGCGCGCGAATAACGAAGTAACCAGTCTGCCGAAATTCGATAGAAAGAAAAAACGCTGCCGAGACATTTGTTCGCCGCTCATCAATGCAGGTCTGATTCGTCCCGCAGATAGAAATTTGATTTTGCCAAAACAGTTGGCCCGGTGAATCGGCGTGGCGAGCGAGGAAGTCATGATAGTGCTGCCCCACAAAGATGTCGTTAAAGGCGATCGGGTTCGATCCGGTCTCGATAGCGTCGTCGGTAATTACAACGGAAGCCGTGGAAGGGCTGCCGAGCAGGGCCTGGCCCGTGCCATTCGACAGTGTGATGGTGAACGTTTCCGTGCCTTCGAGCTTGATGTCTTCGCTAATGAGCACATCGAACGATTTGCTCGACTCATTAGCAGCAAATCGCAGAGTGCCTAAAGCAGTGGTGTAATCGGTGCGCTGCGACGCGGTGACGCCAGCGGTGATGTAGTCGACCGTCGCCGGGCCGGAGATGTCGCCTGTCCGCAGCACGGTGATCGTTCTAAAGACCATGTCTTCCTGCACGTTGTAAGTGCTGGCGCTAAACTGGACGACCGACGGCCCGGCTGCCTGAACGGTGTGACTCGCAAGCACTCCAGCGAGTCCGCACACGGCGACTAGAATTACCAGCGTCAACCATCGGCGCAGGTCAGCCCGACGGTTGCTTACAAATAGCATGTTCAATTGTCTTCCTCCTGGCGTTCTGGAGAATCAACGTGAGACGGGGCAGATCAATATTACGCTCTTCGCTCGCTCAGGCGCAAAAATCATTTGAAGTGCGCCGTTCGATATTAGCTGCGGATTACGCCGATAAACGAGAATAGAAACGAGAATGGAAGCGAACCAGCATTAATATACTTTCTGACCCGCGCGCTTATCCGCGTAAACCCGCGTCTAACTTTTTACAACTATTATTGCGTGTTCGCGGCCGAGCGAACTTCCAGTCGTTTGCGCGCTTCCGCGGCTTCGGGGCTTCGTGGGTAACGGTGAATTAGTTCCTGCCAGCCTTCGCCGTCGTAGCGAAGCGCTTTCTCGCGGGAATCAAAAACAAAGGTGACTCCCTGGCGGTTGTAGCGATCGAGACCGTTGTAATTGAGGAAATAAGTGAAGAGTGGCGCGCCACCGGCATTCATTTCCCCGTAGTCGAGCCGGCGCAAGGCTTCGCGTGAGAGGTGACCGGCAATATCTTCGGCAGTTTGCGAATAGATCAGCAACACTTCCGGCCGGAATTTGGAAGACGAAAAGTTATCAAGAAAGATTCTCGCGCGCGCAACTCGATCGAAATCGTCTGAGGCTTTGATTAGACGCAGCAATCGCGCGTCGTCACCCGCACGAGCAGGCGAGACTATCGCCTCGCGCTGAATCCATCCGCTCGTTCTGCTGGTAACATTCACCCGGTAGAAACTGACGCCATCTCTGCTGCGCTTCTCACCCTTGATAGCGACAAAATTCCCACGACTCATTCGCCGCAAAAGCTTTCCCGAAAGTTCGGGCGTCGCCCTCAAGGCTGAAAGTCGCTCATCAACGACGACAGCAACGCGACCACCGGTAGGCGGACGCCTCCTGGCAAAGCTGTTTGCAGGAATCAGAATTAGACAGAGCAAAAGAACTGAAGGGCCGACCCTCTGTAAGGCAGAAATATCCATGGCTTCGCCTCCGCCAAGCTGAAGATGATGATCTGTTACGTAAGTTGAACCCCGTCGTTACCGCTTCGGTTCCGACTTCGTGTTTGACCAGAGCGAATCGAGCAGGGTGAGCGCTTGAAGACGCGGTTAGCGGGAAATACGCCGTCGGATCGGAGGTCGACTGGAAAGACCCACCTCGTGATTCGCCAAAGCGGCTGCAGTTTGCGCGGTCATTAATCGCTGAGCAGAACGAGCATGATGAAAATGACAGATCGCTACCGCCAATGCGTCGGCAGCATCGTGCGGTTCAGGGAGGCTGGCAAGGGAAAGCAATGTCTTTACCATTTGCTGAACCTGAAATTTTTCGGCGTTGCCGTGCCCGACTACAGTCTGCTTTACGAGTCTGGGTGAGTACTCATGAATCTGCAGAGCCGCACGTTCGGCAACAAGCATCGCGACTCCGCGCACCTGCCCCAATTTCAACGTCACCTTCACGTTGGTTGCGAGGAAGCCGTCTTCGATCGCGCAAGAGTCAGGATGGTGACGCTGAATGACTTCTTCCAATGCGTTGGCGATGCGTAGAAGGCGCGCCGGAAACCTTTGGGCCTTCAATGCCCGGATAGTGCCACACTCCAGCAAACGGTAATGCCGGCCATCATCTTCAATGACGCCCCAGCCGGTGGTTTCACTACCTGGATCGATGCCTAAGATGCGCATAAATAAACTGCGAAGCGGCAGGCAGTATACTACAGCGCAAACTGCAGCCATGGACTTTTCTGCAATTAACTCAGGCTGGTTCTTACCAGTGTTCTTGCATCTGCGTTGGTAAGAATGTTTAGCCGCGGATTTACACGGATACACGCGGATTAGGTTTAAGGAATAGCAATTACGAAAGAGTAGAAACTCCAGAGCGACGGGTGAATAAGTGGAAAACCTTTCTAATCTAAAAGGCTTTTCTGATCAGCGGTGATCCGCGTTAACCCGCGGCCAATTATCATCCGGGCGAAGAGCCGGACGATTTCGCCGTTGATTGACGGGCGGGAAAAAGTTCAGCAAGTGCGTTGCCGGCTAACGTATGCCACTCTCCGCTTGTAAACCCCAAATTCAAGTTTTCGTAGTGTAACTTGCCGGCTTGTGGTGGCGCATTGAAGTTGTAAGCGGGTGGTTGACGAAATTTTTCCGGACCAAGCGGAGAAACCTCCAGGCTCGCTCGTTGCGATTCGAAACAGGAAAACATTCGCTGCTTCAGTTGCTGCGCTCGCTCATCCAGCAGCAAGGTGGTGGTCTCGCGGTCGGAGCCCGGCAGGAACTCCGGAACCTTAGCTTTCCAATCCGTACCCGGATGCAGAGCCATCTCAAAGAGCACGGGCGGTCTGAATCCGTTTTTCTTCATCAGTCGTAATGCCGCGTGCGTGGCAAACGCAGTCGCGTCGTGATCCGGATGTGCTCCTTCGAAAGGGTGCGTCAGCACGATATCGGCGCCAGTTTGTTGTAAGAAGGTCGCGATTTTTCTTGTCAGCTCCGT
>DATLBQ010000381.1:0-19951 GCA_035526805.1 Pyrinomonadaceae bacterium | reverse complement strand
CGAGTAGTTTTCGGGAATCGACACAGACACCCCGCCGTTGGTCGTGCTCACATCCATGGCTTCGCCGTCCCAACGGTCACCACTCAACTCGACATTCAAACCACCGTTAGTAGTGCTACCTTTGACGCTGCCGCCAATTCGTTTGAGATTGACGCCGCCATTCAAAGCGCTAAACTCGAGCCTCCCAGTTACGTCAACAATAGATATACCACCGTTGTTTGTTTTCAAAGATAGATTTGAACGACGCGGCACAAATATCTCATAGCTCACACTCCACCAGGCGTCAGTGCGATTCTTTGGACCAGAAGCGAAAATCTTCGAGCCCGCAGTTTCAACCCTAATCTGTCGAGCAAGCTCGTCTGCTTCAGCCTGAGAGGGCGCGGCGGATTGAATTCGGGCCCGCAGCAAGATCTCATTGCGTTCCCATCCCTTAATCGAAACGCCTCCATTCATCATTCCATCAACCGCGATGGTGGCGTCTGATGCCGGCAGAGTTTGTTCTTTGATTTCGCAGTGATTCACCAGCTTGTCATTGTGCCAATTATCACGACACGCCAGAGAATCTTTGCCTCTTTCTTTTTGACTTAAAGCCGGGACCGCGGACACACTCGCGATCATCAGAAGCAACACACCACGCCTCAGCAATTTATTCATGTCGTTTTCTCCTTCAGTTGTTTGCTCTCGGTTCGAACCGTTGCAGTCCAACACTCTACGCGGTGGGCGGGCGCATTGTGGTAGTTTGCCTGGGGATTGTTCGAATCTTTTACTACGCTGTCTTCTGTAAAGCAACAGTTCGCGGGATGCCTTGCAGGTCTGGATGAATGGCCAGCAGTTGCCACACTCGGCGGTCAATTAACTTTTTTACTACAGCAGCCTGATCAAAACCGATCTCGAATAGAAGAAACCCCGCGGGTTTCAGAAAACTGCCGGCATCGAGCAGCAAACGGCGAATTACTGCCAGACCATCTTCGCCGGCCACGAGCGCGCTGTGTGGTTCGAAGTCCCTCACTTCTCTTTGCAGACCTGCCATTGCGCCGTTCCTAACATACGGCGGATTCGAAACGATTAAGTCGAAAGCTGACTGCCGCGGATCGCGCACGTCCAGGGCTGAGAAACAATCCGAGACCACAAACTCTATGCGATCGGAAACTGAATGACGTTCCGCGTTTCGCTGCGCTACGGCCAGCGCCGCGGGCGAAATATCGATCGCCACGCCGCGCGACTGCGGAAGTTTATGAACCAGCGTGATAGCCACGCAACCCGAGCCAGTGCCAACGTCACAAATAAACGGCGCGTCATTGAACGCCGCGAATAGCTTCAGCGTCTTTTCGATCAGTAGTTCAGTCTCCGGTCGCGGAATCAGGACGTTCCTGTTCACTTCGAAATCAAGACTAAAGAATTCCTGGTGGCCGCTGATGTACTGAAGTGGCTCTCCCTCGGCACGTCGCTCCAGATAGCGTCGAAATAGTTCAGCGTGTTCCGCTGTGATCGCGTCTTCGGCGTGACTGAGAATGAACGAGCGGTCTCGACCGAGGATATGTGCCAACAACGATCCGGCCTCGCGCCGCGCTTCAGGCACGCCGGCTAATCGCAGCACGTGGGCACCCTGCAATATCGCTTCGGCTATTGAAGTTGTCATGACATCGGATTTTGTGGGGAAACATTCGTGTCTGTCCCCATTACCGTATTTTTGTTTGCCTAATTTGAGAATACTGCCCGGCCAAAATCATTACACGCACGAAACGTTCACAGTCAATTTTAATGTTTCGTAGTCCGAATTTGTGGAAAATAAAAAGGACACGAAATCAAATTAAGACACTGCCTGCTTTTGGAAAGTTAGACAGGCAAGAATGCCTGCCCTACAATGCTCGGACAAGTTCGATACAGAGAAATTGTTACGAGAAGTCGTGTTGTAATTCGGGAACGAGAATCACATTACGAGTTTCTTGCTGGTACAAAGGTAACGAGTCTCGTTCCTCCCGTAAGCGACAGAACCTCCAAGCCATCCGGTTTCGGAGGTTCTGCCGTTAAAAGGAGCCGAAGTTTAACAACGTTTCTTAGGAGCAGCATGGGCGCCCTCTCCAAAGCACTTCTTTTGTTCGTAATGAATTGGCTGGATGCCCAGCTGACTATCCTTTGGCTGCGGTTGAATGTTGCCACTGAAGGAAACGGTTTAATGGCGAGTCTTCTCGCTCATAGCGAGAGCTCTTTTCTTTCAGTCAAACTCGCAATCGGCGGTCTCTCCGCTTATGTCCTCTATCGCTTTGCCGAAATTCCTGTTGCCCGGCGCGGAATGAAAATCGTGCTGGGCGTTTATTTCACGCTGATGATCGTGCACGCCGTGACAGGTTTTTCAGCGCTCGGCTGGCAAGCCCCAGCCACTGTGCTTTCCTACTTCATCAGCTTGCCTGAGTCCTTTATCGCCTCCGTTTTCTGATCCCGGTTCGTTCTAGTCGCACAACTAAACAACATACAAGCTGTCGCCAAGTGCGTATTCCATCCGGGAGAGGCACGGTAATGCCGTACCGCCAAGATTCTCACGCGCGGGGTTCGCTAAAAAAAGAACTTCTAAAGGCTCCGAAACGTTCAGAAGTAGGACCATCCCTGGGTGCCGACGGTTGCTTTTTGCCTTGCCTGATGGGTTCTTGAGTTCTAGATTAGGTGAAGGACGCGCAGCCAAAAGCGCGCAACTACAGCGCCCGCCCGCCGCATCTCAGCAGATGCTCCCAGGCGAGCGGTTTTCTAATTGATAACTAAGCGAGACATAAGCTATGTATAGACTATCAGCACGTCAAATCTTGACTATTGCTTTTCTTTCAGCGGTTTTTGCGGCCGGCGCGATTGCCATTGTGGATCGCGTTTCCAATCGATTCCAGCCATCCGGTTCCGCCTTCAGCGAGGCCCCTCCCGGCGGTCTAACCAATCCGGCAGCGGCCACCGATGAGCAAAACAACATCGAGATTTATCGCACGCTTTCTCCGGGAGTAGTAAACGTCCATTCTACTTCTTACGCGCGCGACTTTTTCGGGTTCGTGGAACCGCAGGAAGGTTCCGGATCAGGATCAGTCATCGATCAGGACGGTAACATCCTTACGAACTATCACGTGATCGAAGGGGCCACGAAACTCGCCGTCAGTTTTGGTGGACAAAAGAATTACGCCGCGCAACTTGTCGGCGGCGATCCGGATACAGATCTGGCCGTGATCAGGTTAATTGAAAAGCCAAGGGAGCCTTTGACGATAATCGCGCTGGGCGACTCAGATAAGCTCGAGGTGGGACAAAAGGTGTTAGCGATCGGTAATCCGTTCGGCCTCGATCGCACGCTGACCACTGGCGTGATCAGTGGTTTGCAACGTCCGATAAGAGCTCGTAACGGGCGCCCCATTGAGGGTGCGATTCAAACGGACGCCTCAATCAATCCGGGAAACTCGGGCGGTCCATTGCTTGACTCGCACGGTCGTATGATCGGGATCAACTCGCAAATTCTATCGCCGTCCGGTGGTTCAGCCGGCGTGGGTTTCGCAGTACCGGTTAACATTGCGAAGCGCATCGTGCCGCAGTTGGTGCGTTCCGGTGAAGTGCGCCGGCCTAAGCTCGGAATCAGCAGCCGCGATGTGGAAGTACTGAAGAGACAGATCGATTTGCCCGTCGCCCAGGGCGTAGTCATCTGGCAGGTTGCTCCCGGAGACGCTGCTGCAAACGCCGGCCTGCGCGGGCTGACGCAGACTGAAAACGGCGATGTAGAACTCGGGGATATCATCATTGGCATCGACAATGAGAAAGTTGCCAACAACGACGACCTCTATCGCATTCTGGACAAACATCAGGTGGGCGATACGGTCCAGGTTCAGATCATGCGAAACGGTCGCCGGGCATCTGTTCCGGTGCGGCTGAGCGTGCCGGCTTCGAACCGTGGCATTCTCCGGAGGTAGAAAAGCAGAAGACAGGAGACAGAATTCAGAAGACAGAATTTGGCATGGTTTGCTGAATTCCAACTTCTGACTTCTGTATTCTACCTTCTGAATTCTTTCTTCTCTTTCTTCCGTGAACCAGACAAACCACTTCTTCGATCTTGGTTACGGCTGGCTCTGCAAACATTGCAGCGCCGCCGATACCGAGGCGAACCATCAGCCTCCAGCGACTCACAATAGTTTCCTGCGTGCCGCTCAGCCGGAAAAGAAAGAAGCGAAGCAGTCGGGGTTAGCCCTTGCTAGTTGGACCGACGCCTCCCGCAACGCTCTTGCCTGCCCGCGCTGTGGAATCGAAGAGAGGATTAGTACGCAGGCCTGATTTTCGTTGCCCTGGTGTGAATTCGGTCTGTCTATTTAAACAATCTATTACCTCGTTACGTTATCCGCTCACCGAATTGTTTTTGGTAGTCACTAATACTGCGCGTAATCACGTCCAGCGCCTCGACCCGATCATAGACATCCACAATTTCGACCCGCCGTGGTGCGTCCCCGGGAAGTTGTTTGTAACTTAGAAAATAATGCTGAAGTCGATCGACCAACGCTTTCGGGCATTCGTTAATATCGTTGACGTGGCCGTATGCAAGGTCAGCTTCAAGCACTGCGATAATCTTGTCGTCGGCTTGCTCGCCGTCGATCATTCTAAGTCCGCCGATTGGGTGGGCTTGTACAAAGAGGTTTCCCTGCGCAAACGTTTTTTCGGTCAGGACGCAAATATCCATCGGATCTCCGTCGCCTTTGATGCCGGTCATTCCAGTTCGTTCCGCGCACAGGTCGGCCACATGATCTCCACAAAAAGTTTGCGGAATAAAACCGTACAACGATGGGCACATCGATGAAAATCGCTGCGGCCGATCAACGCGCAGATGTCCCGACTGTTTGTCCAATTCATACTTGACGGCGTCAGTCGGAACAATCTCTATGTAAGCATTCACCGTTTCCGGCGATTTGTCTCCAGGCGCAACGCCATGCCATGGATGCGCCTGAAACATCAGCTTGAAAAGATTCAGAGTGGAGTCTTCTTTTGCCATGCGCGCGGAACCCTTCTTTCTTCTGACTGCGTTTACGTCGGTGTTAGAATCCTAGCCTCGGCGCCCACGGTTTTCAAAGGTAAGGCTTTGGCTGCCAAATCCTATGGCTATATCGGTTGACGTAATTGACAGAGCGCAACCACGCGCACTCTCCGTTCGTTGGATCATCAGCGCCCGCGACGATTTGGTGTGGTTGATAGGCTCGGTTGCTTCCAGTTACCTGCTCCTCATTCTTTACGTGAAAGGCATTTTGCCGCTGGTACCGATGGTTGCCGCTTGGGCCATCTTAATCGATGCGCCTCACGTGTTCGGCACTTTTTCGCGAACCTATTTCGATCGTACGGAACGGCGAAACCGCAGCCGTCTGCTTTGGGGCTCGCTTCTATTTTTCGCAATTGGCCCGCTGATGGTCTTGGCAGGCGCCGGCCTCATTTTCTTTTTCCTCGCCGCGCTTTGGGCTTATTACCATCTGGTAAAACAGCATTACGGTTTCATGGTGCTGTACAAGAAAAAGAACAACGATCTCGCCCCGCTCGACAACGCACTCGATCGTCTGCTGTTGCTGTTCGCTTTCAATTACCCGTTCGTCGCTTTCATTGCGCAAGATCCGGAAGCGATGAAGCGCGTACCGGCGGCGTTACAGTCGGGAGTGAAAGGGCTCGCCACCATACTCCTGGCCGGCACCATCGTGCTCGCGCTGGCATGGTTAGGAAGACAAATTCAGCGACTGATAACCGGCGAACCGCTCAACGTTCCCAAGTATCTGCTGCTCGCCGCCGCGATTCCCATGCATTGGATCGTATTGCTGACCCCGATGCCGCATAAGCCAATCGCGATCGTCGCCATTCTTACTATTTATCACAACCTGCAATATCACCGGTTGATTTGGTTTCATAACAAGAAATACACCGCCGGGAGCGCAGACCTATTGTCTGCAGCGCGTCTTTCCGCACTGGAGCGTGGCCGATCCGCAAATGCCGAACTTCAACAGAAGTACGGCGCGGCGGAATTGATTAGTCGGCGCCTGCTCTATTACGTAGCCTTTGGAGTTCTTTTCGGACTGATCTATCAGGGCCCAAGACAAATCCTGGGCTATCTGAGTTTAAAGAGCGGCGACAGCATCAGTGGCGAGCAGTCGTTTGCAACCCAACTTGGCATTTCGTTTTTGTGGGGCTACGCTTTCATTCATTACTACCTCGACTCAAAAATCTGGCGCGTGCGCCGCGATCCTTCTGTTGGCAAAGCATTGAACATGGGATAGAGAACATAAATACGGCCACAGATGAACACGGATTAGAGCGATAAGATGAAATGGCTGAAAACTCTTTACTACTTTCCTGTGATCCGTTCTTATCCGCGTTTAATCTGCGGCTGATTTACCTAATGGCCAGTTACGAATTCGTCACCACCTGGCGCTTAAATGCTCCTCAGGAGAAAGTTTGGGATCTAATTTTTCATCCCGAACAATGGCCGCAGTGGTGGCCTGGTGTTGAGCGCGTCGAAAAGTTAAAAGACGGCGACGCCAACCACGTCGGCGCGCGACATCGCTACACCTGGAAAAGCCAGCTGCCTTATCGGCTGGTTTTTGAGATGGAAACAACGCGGGTCGAGCCCGTATCGATTATCGAAGGGCGCGCTATTGGCGAACTGCAGGGTGCTGGCCGTTGGCAACTTACAAACGACGGCGCGATTACAACCGTTCGCTACGACTGGAAGGTCGAAACTACTAAGTGTTGGATGAATTATTTGGCTCCGATCGCGCGCCCTGTCTTCAAGTGGAACCACAACGTCGTGATGCGCTGGGGCGGTGAAGGACTGGCAAAACGACTCGGAGTTCGATTGGAATAAACGCCGGGCACTGCCGCGCATCCTCTGTTAAGAACAAAACTCCAAAACCAGCTTCGTAAAAAGCTCCGGATACTCTTCGTTCGGAAGATGCCCACAATCGCGAAACACTATCAATCGCGAACCCGCAATCGCCTCATGCAGGCGCTTGCCATCTTGTAACGGCACCTCCCGATCGGTGTCGCCCCACAACAGCAGCGTGGGCTGCGTCAACAGGTGGGCGTCGCGTGAAACGCGTTCGGCGTCCCAGCGACGCACCGTGCGGATGATCGCTCGATGCGCGTTTCTTGTGCGCAGCGGAAGATGCCGCGCCTCAACTCGCCGCTCGTCAAGCTCCCACGCATGCCTGTCGTAAACGCGCTTCATCCTCAACCGCAGCAGCCGCCGCGAACCGACCAGCAGCGGAGATAGAATGTCGCCGATAATTGGCGAGCCGAATAGCCGCATCAACAGATACCGCGTCGGTTTATTATTGTTAACAGCACCCACCAGAACCAATTTAGCAACCATGTTTGGGTGATCAAGTGCGATCGTGGCCACAACTGCGGCGCCGTAGGAACTGCCAACAAGGATCGCGCGCTCGAGGCCTAGTTGCTTCATGAGGGTAAGCACCATCTCGGCCTGGCGCGCGATGGTGTACTCCAGTTCGCGAGGTTTATCCGAATAACCATAACCCAACAGATCCGGAGCGATAACTCTGAATCCACCAGCCGCGAAATCCAAAAATACTTTGCTCCAAACGAGATTGGAGGTAGCGAACCCGTGAATCAGAATCATCGTTGGCGCGTCTGCAGCGCCGGCTTCCTGGTAATGGACGCGAACACCATCAACTTCTGCAAAGCGCGAATAGTCGGCGTGAAAAATCGCCTCGCGGTGTTGCTCCCAGTCCGCATCCTTCGGCCGAAGCAAGAGCTTCGCCGCGACTGAGGCCAACAACGCAGCGGCGGATATTCCTCCGATCCAGTAACGCTTCTTCATGAATTGTCTCGTGCGATAACTACGCTGGGACGCAACGATCCTGAGGTGGCGTCGAACTGTGCAACTGCGATTAGTTCGCCGTGGTCCCGTATTCTTATCCGGTCTCCATTGTTCCAGGCTACTCCGGAAATCTGGACCGGCATGCCGTTTTGTACTCGCCGAAGATCGTCGGCGCTTAAGTCGATAAAAGGAAAACGCGAAAGTGCGGCGTCGTTGGGAAGAATGATCTTGCCCAGCGCTTCTTCCGCAACATTCACTTTCACCTCGTTAAGTGTCGCTGCTTGTTGAATCCCAAAGTCGCCTACGCGCGTGCGGCGCAACTCCGCGACGTGGGCGCCGATACCAAGCAGCTTACCAAAATCTTCCGCCAGGGTTCTGATGTAAGTGCCGGCGGAGCACACCACGCGAACTTCGAAATCAAAAGTGCCGTCAAGATTATCTTTGAGTAAGTCGCCAGACGGTTTGATTGATTCAAAGGTGTGGATGCGAACTCTCACAGGCTTCCGTTCTACTTCTTCGCCGCGACGCGCCAGCTCGTAAAGCTTGCGCCCGGCCTGCTTCTTGGCCGAATACATCGGCGGCACCTGATCGATTTCGCCGCGAAGTTTCGCGAGCGCTGCTTCGATCTGCTCAGCGGTCAAGCCTCCCGGCTTGCTCATTTGCCCGGACCGCGTTTCGCTGCCGGGCGTCCGATGTCCGGTAAGGTCGCCGGTATCAGTGGCGTAGCCGAGGCGAATCACCGCCTCATACTCTTTTTCGAATCCGCTGAGAAACTGCGCCAGGCGCGTCGCGCGACCGACGAGAATCACCAACACTCCAGTAGCAAAAGGATCGAGCGTGCCGGTGTGTCCAATCCGCGGCACGTGAAGGATGCGCCGCAGGTCGTCGACCACGTCGTGGGAAGTGACGTCGGCAGGTTTGTCAATAATCAGAACTCCATCCATATGATTCATTCTAGATTGCCGGTTGAGAATTGGCGATGCCGGAGAAATCGACCGCAGATTTTTCGCCGCGGCGCCTCCCCGATCTCAACTCGATGTGGTAATTGTTGTCATCGCATGCGTCAACGTAGTTCAAAACCCAAAACTGCGGCTGCCGATTCGCGGACCAGTCGACTGTCTCCCGATGAGATCCGCGCGCGTGCGTTTCAGCATGCGGTGAAGCTTCTGGCTGCCAGGCCGCGCTCGATTGCTGAGCTGCGTGAAAGACTCGCGGAACGTTGTTCGAGTAAGACTGTGATTGAAACGGTGATTAGCCGATTGCGCGAATATGGCTATCTGGATGACGAACGCTACGCTGTGACGTATGCCACCTCGAAGGTAAGGCAACACCCTGTCGGAAGGCGACGGTTGGAATTCAGTCTGGCGCGAAAGAAAATAGATCGCGCGGTTGCCGACGAAGCGCTTAATCAGGTTTTCGCCGAAACGCCTGAAGACGAACTAATCGACCGGGCTATCGAAAAACGCATTCGCCTCCGTGGCCAACCTAAGACGCGCGCCGAGGCGAAGAGCCTCTTCGATCATCTGCTACGCCAGGGATTTCAGTTTGAATTGGTAGTGGATAAGGTGCAGGCTGCCTCGAAGGCGGACCTGGAGGAGAGTGAATAACATTATACGAAAGATTCCGCTGCCATACCTCTCCAGCGCCAAAGGCGCTTTCAAAGTCCAGAATGAATTGTGACGTACCCGTGAATTCCGCTCAGTTTCATACGCCACAACCCTGCATGCTAAACTGCAAAACAGGCAGTAGTCCCTGGTCAGTTGTCCGTCATTCCTTCCCGGAAGGTCCGAGCTAAGCAGGCTCGTCTACAACTGCAGTTGCTGTTTACTGTCTACTGTTTACTGTCTACTTCTTTTATGACTGGAAACGAAATACGCGAAACTTTTCTGAAGTACTTCGAGCGGCACGGACATACACGTGTGCGCTCGTCGCCCTTGTTGCCTGCCAACGATCCGACGCTGCTCTTCACCAACGCGGGCATGAATCAGTTTAAGGACGTGTTCCTCGGAATCGAGAAACGTGAGTATGTGCGAGCCTGCTCGTCGCAAAAATGTGTGCGGGCCGGCGGCAAACATAACGACCTCGATGAAGTCGGAAAGACTGCGCGGCATCAGACGTTTTTCGAGATGCTCGGCAATTTTTCGTTCGGTGATTATTTCAAGGAAGACGCGATCAAATTTGCCTGGGACCTGCTGGTGAACGAGTTCAAACTCGATCCGGCGCGCATGTGGTTCTCAGTTTTTGAAGGTGACGACCAGGTCGGGCCGGATGTGGATGGGGAGAAGTTTTGGGAACAAGTGGGCGCACCGCGCGAAAGAATCCTGCGCTTTGGACGCAAAGACAACTTCTGGCAAATGGGTGAAACCGGACCGTGCGGCCCTTGCAGCGAAGTTCATTACTACATGGGCGCGGATCCGAACGACGCGGAGAACTCAGCGGCCAACGTCAACGGACCGGGCGACACGATTACGGAGATATGGAACCTCGTGTTTATGCAGTTCGATCGCAGCGAAGTCGAGCCCGGTCAATACCGACTCGATCCGCTTCCGGCGCCGTCTGTCGATACCGGAATGGGCCTGGAACGTCTGTCGGTGGTGCTGCAGGGCGTGAAATCAAACTACGAGACCGATTTCTTGCACCCGATCATCGAGTTCACCGCCACGCTCGCGGGTAAAACTTACGAAGCGGAAACCCAGGAAGGTTTCGCGATGCGCGTCATCGCGGACCACGCACGCTCTACTGCCTTCTTAATCGCCGATGGAATTCTTCCCGGAAATGAAGGACGAAACTACGTCCTGCGCAAGATCATGCGCCGCGCGATTTATCAGGGCCGTCATACGCTACAGTTTTCGGGTTCGTTCTTTCATAAGGTCACAAACTTCGTGGTTGATCAGATGCACGAACCGTATCCAGAGCTTGAAGTTCAGCGGAGCTTCATTGAGAAGATGGTGCGGCTTGAGGAGAACCGCTTCGCAGCCACAATGACCGTTGGCTTGAACAAACTTGATGAGCTTTTCGCTTCTACGCGCGGCGCCATCCCGGAATATCAGGCTCTGGCGCGTTTGTATGACACCTTTGGAACGCCCAGGGATTTGATTCGGGTAGGATTGGAAGAGCGCGGTTTTTCAATCGCCGAGGATGAGTTTAACGAGTGGTTTGACGCTGCTCTACAGGCACTACAGCAAACGGGAGTCGCGGGAAAAACTGAAGCTACAACAAAGGCGAACGCAGCGTACGGCGATCTTACTGCTCGTATGACTCGTTCTGAGTTTAGAGGTTACGAGACTACGCGAGTTGATTCCGCGAAGGTCATGAGCGTAGGACGTGCTAACGGTGAAGTTGAAACATTGAACGAAGGTCAGGACGGCGAAGTTGTTCTTGATCAAACGCCGTTCTACGCGGAGAGCGGAGGACAGGTCGGCGACGTTGGCAGATTAACGATTTCCCCCGCTACCGCAGGTGGTACTGATTTTATTGCGTCGGTTATTGACACCTACTCTCCTGCACAGGGTCTGATAGTCCACAAGGTTAAGGTTGAGAAAGGAAGTCTGAAAGTTGGTGACGTCGTATCGGCTGAAGTCGATGTCGAGAAACGCGACGCGACCCGTCGCAACCACACCGCCACGCACCTGATGCATGCCGCATTGCGAGAGGTCTTAGGAACGCACGTCAAGCAGGCAGGCTCAGTGGTGGCGCCGACTTATTTGCGGTTCGACTTCTCCCATTATCAGCCGTTAACTCAAACTGAGATCGAAGAAATCGAGAACCTCGTCAATTATCATATCCTGCGAAATGAGCCGGTTGAGACGAACGAGATGGCCGTTGAAGAAGCGATGCGCTCGGGCGCGATGGCGCTGTTTGGCGAGAAGTATGGCGAGAAGGTGCGCGTGCTTTCCATCAAAGGCGCTGAAGATATTTTCTCGAGAGAGCTTTGCGGCGGCACACACGTGCGCGCTACCGGCGATATCGGTCTCTTTAAAATCGTCAGCGATGAATCAATCGCTTCCGGGGTGCGACGCATCCGCGCGGTAACTGGGGTCGACGCGTTCCAGCGGTTCCGCGAGAGCGAGGCGATCGTAGACAAGGTAGCTGGCGACTTGCGCACCTCAAGATCAGAACTGCCCGGAGTCATCGCCAAGTTGCAGGAAGATTTGAAAAGGACGCGCCGCGAAGCCGACGAGCTGCGCATGAAGATTGCGACCGGCGCGGTTGGCAGTGCGTCAGCAAATGGCGATGACGCGCGTGAAGTTGCGGGAGTGAAGGTTGTGGCGCGTGAGGCAAACGGACTTGATTCCGCGGGCATGCGGCAGCTCTCCGATACTCTGCTGGCGCGTATTAAATCAGGAGTGGTTGTGCTGGGCCGCAGCAGTGACGGAAAGGTTTCGTTGATCGTGCGCACCTCTGACGATCTGACAGGTCGCGTGCCCGCAGGAAAGGTAATTAAAGAACTCGCGCCAATCGTGGGCGGCAGGGGCGGCGGTAAAGCTGATATGGCGGAAGGCGGCGGCGCGCTTCCTGAAAAACTTGCCGAGGCTCTGGAGGCGAGTTACGCGATTGTTGAAAGGATGCTCGGTTAAGCGAAGAGCGGGGGCAAGCCCCGCCTTCCTGACCCCGAGACTATTCACCGGCTCGGTGGCCCATCCCTCGAAAGGCTTTCGATCTCCAACATAACAACTCGATCTATTAACCTCGAGGTCCGGAAGGCGGGCTTGCCCCCGCTGTTTTTCTGACTGAATAAACTTACATCGCGCGTTGTTTGTCTGTAAGCACGATCGCCATTTTCTCCAGCGTGCCCTTGTTGAGCGTACCGGTAGCTTTCAGACTCTCGGCTATCTGATACTTCTTCAATCCGGCGCGTGTGTCTGGATCGAGCTTGCCGGTTTGCTCGCCGGCGTAAAAGCTGCGGTCCTTCAGAATCTTTTGAGCTTGTTGAATCTGATCTTTGCTGGCTCTAAAAACAGGCCCGCGTTTCTTCGCGGGTTTTGCCGCAGTGTCAGAAGGGTTGATTGTGGTTGAACTGTTTGGGTTTTGCGCGACCACCGCGATTGCAAAAACAAACAGTAGGGAAAGGGTCGTTGAAAGTATTTTTTTCATATGTTCCTTCTTCTTGGTGGAGACGCGCGGTGACGCGCGACAATTCTGACTTGGGAAAGAGCGGCGGTATCATTGCAAGCTGCCCCAGGGAATACAATTGATAGCCGCGAAGCGCGATATCCAGTGTTTACAAGGTATTTTGCAGGGCTGCCCGTGAGCGCGTGAAGCGACAGTTTCGGCGTTGTGGGTGCGGAATCTGGCGAGAATCTGTGTGTTTGCTGAGTAAAAAGCTAAGGTGTTGGCAAACGTTTAACCGCCGTGTTAATATCTTCCCGGTCTTAACGACCCTCCCCGAAAGTCTTCACGTCTAAACGCATCTCGGCAACAAGCAGGTTCAGTTCTACATTCGAAATTAACCGCGACGTTACAGAAAACTAACCCGCATGAAAAAATCCCTCCTGGTTATCGCTTTCCTTATTGCCTCGGCCCTACCCGCTCTGGCCCAATCTGACGGGCCGTCTTACCGCGTAGATAATTTTGACCTCGCCGGCGGAGTTCGGATCGAATCGACACCTCCTCCGGCTGCGAAAAAACTCGGCAAGGGACGCGTGTTAACGTCCAATTATTTAGATCGAGGTTCGTCGAATATTCGCCCGGCTCGGGTTACGAATTTGAATGCGTCGGGCGCGTTAGGCGGATTTACAACCGGCAATGCGGCGGTCGACGGTTACATCATCGATTCCGGCCGGCGCAACTCAGTTGATCCATTGCTGCTCTATGCGATCATGCATCAGGAATCCACCTTCAAGGCTCGCGCCTTGTCGAATAAGGGCGCGCGCGGGTTAATGCAGTTGATGCCTGGTACTGCGGTGCGTTTCGGCGTCAGCAGCATTTGGGATCCCAAGCAGAACATCGAAGGCGGCACGCGCTACATGCGTTTCCTGCTCGACAAATTTAACGGCGACGTCAAACTCGCGCTTGCGGGCTACAACGCCGGCGAAGGCGCCGTAATGAAGTATGGTTACCGCATCCCTCCTTATAATGAAACCCAGGAGTACGTGAGAAGAATAAGCAAACGTTACGAGTTGATTCGTGATCCGCTGGCCTACAGTTATGCAGACACCTACACGCGGCAACAGGTGGCCGCTAACCAGCGCAAGGATTCAACGCCACTTACCATGTACGAACGCAGCGTGTTTGCGGTGAGACTTCCGGACGGGCGACTGCAGTTGATCACGCAATAAGCAAGGTTTCCACAGAAGTCGTATAAAGCGAGGCGG
Source organism: Pyrinomonadaceae bacterium (assembly GCA_035526805.1). GTDB lineage: Bacteria > Acidobacteriota > Blastocatellia > Pyrinomonadales > Pyrinomonadaceae > PSRF01. The sequence goes on along the minus strand of DATLBQ010000381.1, from coordinate 5,815 downwards.
ACAAGGGTCCTGTCTCGCTTTTTGTTTGCGAGGTCCTCGGTAGAAGGCAGGTACTAGCTTACTGGTTGACTGATCAGAGCCGGCAATGGTGTCACCACTCGTGCGGCGGGAACGCACAACACCGGACAGGGAGAGTTTCTGACAACGCGCTCGATTTGAGAACCAAGGACGGGCGTGCCGCCAAAGAGTGACGCGTGGACGCTGGTACCAATCACGATCAAATCCGCGTCGTTCTCGGCCGCGAGACGCACGATCTCTTCGTAAGGTCTTCCTTCAACGATGTGCGTTTCAGCACGAGCGCCGTCTCCGCGACCTAGTTGGGCCATTCGTTCCTGCACGTAACTTCGCAAACGAGTCAGCGCGTTCAAACCGCCTTCAGGAAACATTACCGAAATTTGTTCCAGGTAGTCTCCGATTACATAGACCACGTGCAACTCGGCGCCGGATTGACTCGCCAACTGTGTCGCGACTAGGGTGGCGGCGGCGGATGAGGGCCGAAAATTGGTTGATAGCAGTATGCGATTTAGATGAACCTCGGTGTGATCGCCGCGGTGTTCGACAAAATCGTGTTGCGGCGGGCGAATAGTCAGAACCGGACAGGGCGCCTCAGCGATAATTTCTTCAGCCGTCGATCCCCAGAGCGCGCGGGTTAGTCCCTTGCGACCATGCGTCACCACCGTCACCAGATCGATATCGTAGTCGCGAACCGCTTTTGCTATTTCTGTCGCCGGTTCGCCCTCCACGATCACCGGTTCCACCTCGAGTCCATTAAATAGCGGGTCAGCGAGTAACGCTCGCACCTCGGTGCGCAATTGTAATAGCCACCTATTGTCCTGCTCTGCGAAAATTCTTTCGGGCAAGGTCAGCAGATTTGCAGGAACGCTGGCGCTCTGCACACTAAACAGCACTACCCGGCCGCCGCCATTGCGCGCGAACGCCGCGGCATACTTCAAGGCAGCGCGAGCGTGTGTTGTGAAATCCGTCGGAAAAAGGATGTTTCTGAAAGGGTACATGGCAAAACTTGGAGCTGTGAATTTCGAATATAAGGCTCTCAGACAAATTCGTAAAATGCAAAATCGTTGTTGTGTTGCGCGCGAAGTCTAACAAGAAAAAAGTTACGGAGGAATAGGAACCGCGAAGGGCCGGGAAAAAGCGCCCACCAAAAAGGAAATGGACGCACAACTGCTCATAAGCACCCTTCGCCTCCTATTTTAGCGCTCTCTTACATTTGGTTTTTTCTTTTTGAACGCCATATTTTTATGTGGATTTTCCGCGGCGTTCCGTGCCAAACTCCGCCCGCGAATCGTCACTACTGACCCATGCCCGGCTCGGTTTTTCGTCACTAAATACGCTGAGTGAAAATATTTGAAGCAACCCAGGTAGTAGGATTACGCTGAATTACGTTACGAAGTAATTATGAAAACGCTTCCAACGGTTATCGGCGCCTTTACGGTCTTTTTCGTCGTTACTGCTTCTGGCTTTGCCCAAACTCCGAAAGGCGAAGTCACTGTCTTTCAATTAGGGAATCAGGCGATCAGGATCCCGGCACCCGAAGGCTTTGAGGAAGCAGCTTCGAAATTCGAAGTCATCAAGGATCAATTCACCCGCACCGAGGCTGCCGAAAACGACATGTTGGCCGTCCATCTTCCGCATGCCGACTGTGAACGGTTGCGGGCGGGCGGGTTTGGTCCGTTCCACTCTAATACCAAAGTTTCCGTCCGCAGGGCGATTCGCGAGATCGATTATTCAGCCGAGCGTTTCACGAGTCTTGTTGCCACGTTTCGAAAAAACGGCACGCAGCTGCTCGATGTAAACAGTCCAATCATGAAGAGCGCGATCCGGCGACTGGACAATACTCTAAGCGAGTTGAGCAAGCAGGAAACTGAAGTTGACCTGGCTCAGCCGGTTAATCTCGGCGAATTCGACACGCGACCCAACGTCTATAGCGTGATGCTGCTTCTGAACTTCAAAACCAAAAGTGGTGACGACGAGGTAAGAGTTCTTATCGCGGGAGGGTTGTCATATGTCAGAGTCGGGCAGCGGCTAATTTATGTTTACACTTTCCGCAAATTCACCTCGGCCGCCGATGTGGAGGTTTTGCGAGACTTTACCAAAAAGTGGATCGGTCAAATTCTCGCCGCTAACGTCGCTGGCGGGTCGTCGACTACCAGGCCATGAACGCACTTCCCATCATCATCGGTTCACTTTGCGTTATCGCAATTGCGTATCGCTACTACTCCGCCTTCATCGCAGCGAAGGTGCTGGCGCTCGATGATTCTCGCCCGGTGCCGTCGCAAACGATGTATGACGGCCACAATTATTACCCGACTAATAAATGGGTTCTGTTCGGTCATCACTTTGCAGCGATCTCCGGGGCCGGCCCGCTGATTGGCCCGGTGCTGGCGGCGCAATTTGGTTTTCTGCCTGGACTCCTATGGCTGGTGATTGGTGTTTGTCTCGGCGGGGCCGTGCACGACTTCATGATTCTCGCAGGCAGCATTCGCCGCAAAGGAAAATCACTCGCCGAGATGGCCCGGACTGAGATTAGTCCTCTCTCGGGTTTCGTCGCTGGTGTTGCGATTCTCTTCATCGTGGTGATTGCGCTGGCGGGTCTGGGTTTAGTCGTAGTGAATGCGCTCGCCGAGTCTCCCTGGGGAACATTCACAGTTGCGTTCACAATTCCGCTGGCTCTTTTCATGGGACTCTACATGTATCGCTTCCGCAAAGGCAGGATCGCCGAGGCCAGCGCAATTGGCGTTTTGGGATTGTTGTCCGCGGTTTACCTCGGTGGACGCGTTGCCGAATCATCTCTCGCCGACACGTTCACTCTTTCGCGCAACGCGCTGATCATATTGATGGCGGCATACGGCTTCATCGCTTCGGTGCTGCCCGTGTGGATGTTGTTGTGTCCGCGCGACTATCTCTCATCGTATTTAAAAATTGGCACGATCGCTTTCCTGATCGCGGGCGTAATTTTCGTTCATCCAAATCTGAATATGCCGGCCCTGACGCCGTTCACCGCGGGCGGCGGTCCGATAATCCCAGGGAAGCTATATCCTTTTGTCTTTATCACTATCGCGTGTGGTGCAATTTCAGGTTTTCACGCGCTGATTTCTTCCGGCACGACTCCGAAGATGATCGCCAAAGAATCGGACGCGCGCATGATCGGGTACGGCTCGATGCTCATGGAAGGAGTGGTCGGCGTGGTCGCGCTAATTGCCGCAGCTTCTCTTTTCCCCGGCGACTATTTCGCCATCAACACGGCGCAGAAAACCGATACACAAAAAGCGGCCTACGCGCGCATGGTCGAGGACCACAGCACTGCCGGATTCAATCTGCAGCCTCAGGAGATTGACCGGCTGGAACAGGAATCAGGCGAGAAAAACCTGCGCGGACGAACTGGAGGAGCGGTAACTCTGGCGCTCGGCATTGCGAAAATCTTTGACGGCATTCCCGGCCTGGGCGGTCTGATGAAATATTGGTATCACTTCGCGATCATGTTTGAAGCGCTTTTTATCCTCACTACGATCGACACCGGCACGCGCGTGGCGCGCTTTTTGGTCGGTGAGTTTGGCGGGCGCTTTTATCGCAAACTGGAAGAGCCAAACTGGCTGCCGGGTTCCGTCATCACCTCGGCGCTGGTGGTCACCGCCTGGGCGGCGTTTATCTGGTCAGGATCGATCTCAACTATTTGGCCCATGTTCGGCATCGCCAATCAACTGCTGGCGGCGGTAGCGCTCTGCGTTGCGACAACGATCCTCATTAATTCCGGCCGCGCGAAATACAGTTGGGTGACGCTAATGCCGTTGAGCTTTGTTGGCACGACAACTTTCGTGGCCGGTTGGAAGTCGATCACAGACATCTTCTGGCCGCTCGCGCAAAGGTCAGAAACTGCGACGCTTGGCTACGTCAATATTTTTCTCACCGCAATCATCATGCTGGCCGCGATAATTATTCTGGTCGATTCAATTCGTCGCTGGTTGGGTATTGGAAAGCAGCCTCAAAGCCTCGTCGAACTGGCCGAAGCTGGAGCTCGTGGATGAACTTGCCCCTTGAGTTGGACGCTAATCAGAGGACTAATTACAGAACCGAGCGCGGTAGCACCGGGTGCGTGAATCTACTTCAGTAATAATTGTAGTCATACAAGACTCCTTATACTGAACTTGTTTTTAGGATCCGGCGCTACCGCGCTCGGTTCTGTAATTAGCCGCCTCATTAAATACAAACTGACAACCACCATTAACGTGCACGTTGGACAGCCCACCCGCAAATCGTTAATAATACGCGTTTCTGGAAAGGCGATTCGTCAACACCGTAGGAACTCCCGAGCAGTTCAGCCGGTTGAATTGTGAAGACGAGCAGGGCTGGGATCTCGCCGCTATTTAAACGACTGAAAGGAATCACACAATCGTGGAACCATCGCTGATTTCAATTATCAGCCTGCTAACACTTTGCTTGGCAGCACTACTTATCCGAAAGAAAACTATCAAAAATATGGAAACAAAAGCTTCTTCCCGACTAAGCAATTATTCAAAACGCGTGGGTCAGGCGGCGCTGACTGGAGCCGCCACTTTAGCCGGCCTGGCATTTTCCGCGTCACCCGCTTTTGGCCAGCACACCGGCGGTGAAGCCAATCTCATCCTGCCTGACCTTGCGGATGTAACGTTCTTCGGCGGCATTAACGGACATAATCTGCTACTGATCGGACTCGTCGTTTGCATGCTTGGTCTCCTTTTCGGGCTCGCCATTTACATGAACCTGAAGAGGCTGCCGGTACATCGTGCCATGCGGGAGATCTCCGAACTCATTTACGAAACTTGCAAGACCTACCTGATCACGCAAGGCAAGTTCATTCTGATTCTGGAAATTTTCATCGGCGTCATCATCATTCTTTATTTCGGCGTGCTCTCGCGTATGGAGCCGTTTCGCGTCGCGATCATTCTCGCGTTCAGTCTCGTTGGTATAGCCGGCAGTTACGGCGTCGCCTGGTTTGGTATTCGCGTCAACACCTTCGCCAATTCGCGTACTGCGTTTGCCAGTCTTGAAGGTAAGCCGTTTCCGCTTTACGCCATCCCGTTGAAAGCCGGCATGAGCATCGGCATGATGCTGATCAGCGTAGAGCTGCTGATCATGTTGTGCATTCTGCTTTTCATTCCCGGAGATTACGCCGGTCCGTGTTTCATAGGGTTTGCGATTGGTGAATCGCTTGGGGCGGCCGCCCTGCGTATTGCGGGCGGTATTTTCACCAAGATAGCCGACATCGGCTCTGACTTGATGAAGATCGTCTTCAAGATTAAAGAAGACGACGCGCGCAATCCGGGCGTAATCGCTGACTGCACTGGAGACAATGCCGGTGATTCCGTTGGTCCCAGCGCTGACGGGTTCGAAACTTATGGCGTCACGGGCGTGGCGTTGATCACTTTCATATTGTTGGGCGTGGGCAGTGAGACCGTACAGGTGCAGTTGCTCGTTTGGATTTTCGTAATGCGCATCATGATGATTATCGCGAGCGCCGCGTCTTACTTTATAAACGATGCGATTGCCAAGGCCCGTTATGGGAAGGCAGACAAGATGAACTTCGAAGCACCGCTTACATCGCTCGTCTGGATTACGTCGATTCTTTCCGTGATAGTCACGTTCGTCATATCCTGGCTGACAATCCCGGAGTTGAGCGGTGATACGACACTATGGTGGAAACTTTCTACCATCATTTCGTGCGGCACCCTCGCGGGAGCAATCATTCCCGAACTGGTCAAGGTTTTTACTTCGACGGCATCTCACCACGTAAGCGAAGTGGTTACCTCGTCGCGGGAAG
>DATLBQ010000380.1:0-4018 GCA_035526805.1 Pyrinomonadaceae bacterium | reverse complement strand
GATTTTAGAATGCGGACTGCGGACTGCGGTAACGAGCCGCATGCTGCTTCCGTCGTAGAGTCAGTGGGCCGGACGCGGAAAGCGGGCGCAGCGATGAGTCAGATCGCCACCAGCGCTTCGGACATTTTTTCCCGTTGCGATGCAGCAACTCGAGAAAGAGTCCCGTGGGTTCTCCTGCTGCGAATCTTAAAAAGCAACAAAGGAACCCTTTGAGGAGGATAGAAAGGCAATCATGGCAGCAACACGTGAAGATGTTATTGAGTTTTTGAAGAGCATGACGCTTCTTGAAGCGTCACAGCTTGTGAAGGATCTGGAAGAAACATTCGGTGTTTCCGCAGCGGCGGCAGCAGTGGCCGCTCCGGCCGCGGGTGGCGGAGGCGGTGAAGCCGCAGCTCCGGCAGAAGAGCAAACCGAATTCGACGTAATCCTGCAAGCAATCGGCAGCAACAAGATTAACGTGATCAAGGTTGTGCGCGAAGTAACCGCACTTGGCTTGAAAGAGGCCAAGGATCTGGTCGAAGCAGCGCCGAAGCCGGTGAAAGAAGGCGTCTCTAAGGAAGAAGCGGAGACCGTCCGGCAGAAGCTTGCCGACGCGGGCGCAACTGTCGAAGTTAAATAAATAGTCCAAAGTTCAACGTCCAATGTCCAAAGTCGGTTGCTCATTGGACATTGGACTTGCGACATTGGACATGGCTCGTTGGCTTGACACTTGTGCACTTGGTGGTTAAGTTAAGAGAGTATTGAGGCGCTGGCGTTATTCCGAAAAAGTCGAACCAGAAATCAGCCGTTTTTTAGTGATGAAGCGGTCGGGGCATTCTGCGCTCTGGCCGCGCCTTCGTGTTTCTACTCATTTGCAATGCCGATTTCCGCTTTCCGATTGATTGGCACTCGTACCTAAATCGGGAAATCGGAAATTGAACCGGCAGTAATAAGGAACCTCTCATGCAAGGAAATCTGCTTCAATCAGTAAATACAGGGTTAGGGAAAAGGACGAGTCAGGCGCCTGTGCGCGTCGATTTTTCCAAAATATCCACTGCCGTGCGAATTCCGAATCTAATTGAGATTCAGCGCGAGTCGTACAATCGTTTTCTGCAGATGGATTTCCTGCCGGAAGAACGTGAGAACACCGGATTGCAGGCCGTGTTCCAGTCCGTCTTCCCCATCTCCGACTTTCGCGGAACGGCGACGCTCGATTTTGTGGAGTATCAGATCGGCAATTGGCAGTGCAAGTGCGGACGGCTTGAGGGCCTGAACTACCTGCGCGCAAATTGTAAGCACTGCGGTTCCACGATCAAGGTTAATCCGCTGGCAGCCGGCGAGACGCTCTGTCATAAGTGTGGCACGTTTAACTCCGTGCGCCCCCAGCTTTGCGAAAACTGTGGCGAGCCCGTGGGCTTGAAGCATAAGCACGATCAGCAGGAGTGTCAGGAACGCGGCATGAGTTACAGCGTTCCGCTCAAAGTTAAAATTCGCTTGACGGTTTACGACAAAGACCCCGAAACCGAGACGCTCTCGATTCGCGATATAAAAGAGGAAGAAGTTTTCTTCGGCGAAATTCCATTGATGACCGACAACGGCACTTTCATCATTAACGGCACCGAGCGCGTCATCGTTTCTCAGCTGCACCGCTCTCCGGGAGTCTTCTTTAAACGCGGCGCAATTTACATTGCCAAGATCATTCCCTATCGCGGTTCCTGGGTCGAGTTTGAATACGACCAGAAGAACCTCCTTTATGTCCGCGTGGGCAAACGCAAATTCCTGGCGTCGATTTTTCTGCGGGCTCTCGGTTTGTGGTTTGGCACAGACCCTGACGGCAAGCTGGTGAAGAGCGATGCAATTCTGGAAGAGCGAGTGAAGAATGCTTCGTTTGCCGACGAAGACATTCTGCGCGCCCTTTACGTTACCGACGAAATCCGGGTTGAAGATGGTCGCTTGATGATGCAGGTGCCTGAACAGGGCGCTACCAGTCTGGTGGGCATGAAAGTCGATTTTGATATCAAGGGGCGTGGACCCGATCCGATTGTTCGTGCGGGGAAGAAAGTTACAAGTTCGGCACTCGAAGCGCTGCGCAAGGCAAACATTGGCGAAGTTGAGATGGAAACCTCGCAGTTTGAAGGCGCCCACGCGCTGTCTGACATCGTCAACAAAGAGAGTGGCGAAGTAATCCTGGAAGCTAACAACGAAATCACGCCTGCCAAATTGCAGGAGATCGTCGAAGGCGGTATCGACACCTTTTCCATCTTCTTCCCGGAGCGTGACGACATCGGATCCATTCTGGCGCAGACACTCAAGAAGGATGTAATCACCAAGCCTGTTGATGCGTTGCTTGAGATTTATCGCAAGATGCGCCCCGGCGATCCCCCGACCGTGCAGACTGCCTACAAACTGCTCGAGGCCATGTTCTTCGATCCGCGTAAATTTGATTTCTCGCGTGTGGGTCGTCTGAAGTTCAACATCAAGATGGGTAAACCAGAGCGCGATCGCATCAACGACCCGCTGCTCTCAGCCAAGGATTTTTATGAAGTAGTTTCTTACGTGTTAAAGATGCGCAAGAACCCTTCCGAATATCAGGCCGACGATATCGATCATCTGGGCAACCGTCGCGTTCGCGCAGTCGGCGAACTGCTTGAGAACCAGTTCCGCATCGGTCTTGAGCGCATGGAACGCGCCATCAAAGAGAAGATGTCGATCCATCAGGAAATGCAGACGACGATGCCGCGCGATCTGATCAACGCGAAACCCGTGACCGCCGCGGTGCGCGAGTTTTTCGGCTCCAGCCAACTTTCACAGTTCATGGATCAGACAAATCCGCTTTCGGAGATCACGCATAAACGCCGCCTGTCGGCGCTTGGACCCGGCGGCTTGTCGCGCGAGCGTGCCGGCTTTGAAGTCCGCGACGTCCATCCGACTCACTATGGCCGCATCTGTCCGATCGAGACGCCTGAAGGTCCAAACATCGGTTTGATTTCCAGTCTGTCCTGCTTTGCCCGCATCAATGAGTTCGGTTTTATTGAAGCGCCGTATCGCAAGGTGACCGACGGAAAAGTAGTCGAGTACGTTCGCGTTCTTAACGGCGGAGATACGAAGCTGAAGCATGGCGAACATCTGCCGCTGGAAGATTTGGAGAAGATTAACAGGAAGGTGACCGGCGACGGCCGCAAGGCAGACTATGAGCCCTGGCCTTTTTACCTGACAGCCTGGGAAGAAGATAAGCACGTCGTTGGTCAGGCGAATATTGGACTTGACGAGACCGGATACATCGTCAATGAGCGCAATGCCGCCCGTAAAGCCGGTGAGTTCATTCTTGCCTTGCGCAAAGATATTGAATACGTCGACGTGTCGCCGAAGCAGCTTGTTTCGGTTGCCGCTTCGCTGATTCCGTTTCTCGAAAACGACGACGCGAACCGCGCGCTGATGGGTTCGAACATGCAACGCCAGTCCGTTCCGTTGCTGCGCGCAGAAGCGCCTTACATCGGTACGGGCATGGAGCAGACTACTGCTCGCGATTCCGGCGCAGTGGTGGTTGCGAAACGCGATGGCGTGGTTGACTACGTAGACTCCGAACGCGCCATCATCAAGGCCGATCATAATGTTGACGGCACGATTTCGCGCGAAGTCACTGCGGACATCTACACGCTAATCAAGTTTAAGCGCTCGAACCAGAACACCTGTATTAACCAGCGGCCCATTGTTCACGTGGGTGAGCGCGTCGCCAAAGGCCAGGTAATAGCCGACGGTCCCTGCACGGATCGCGGTGAGCTGGCGCTGGGCCGTAACGTGCTGGTGGCATTCATGCCCTGGCGCGGTTACAACTTTGAGGACGCCATTCTCGTTTCCGAGCGCCTGGTGAAAGAGGATTATTACACCTCGATTCACATTGAAGAGCTTGAAATCGAAGCTCGCGATACCAAACTCGGACCGGAAGAAATCACTCGCGATATTCCGAACGTCGGAGAAAATATGCTCCGCGATTTGGATGAATCAGGAATCATTCGCATCGGCGCCCAGGTAAAACCGG
>DATLBQ010000379.1:0-3636 GCA_035526805.1 Pyrinomonadaceae bacterium | reverse complement strand
TTTGTCGGCTCCAATGTCGAAGCGCAGAAATACGTCGGCAAAAATACGCGCGTCGTCGATCTTGGTGGCAAGGTGATGTTACCGGGCTTGGCTGACGCGCATCAACATCTTTCCGGAGTCGGCTTTCGCGAGATGACGCTGAATCTCGAAGGCATAAAGAGCCTCGAAGAGTTTCTCGCAAAAGTTAAAGAACGCGTCGAGCAGAAACAGCCGGGTGAGTGGGTTACCGGTCGCGGCTGGATTGAAACATTCTGGAAGCCGCCCGTGTTTCCCACGCGCTGGGACCTCGATAAAGTCGCTCCGAACAATCCGGTTTTTTTGGATCGGGCTGACGGACACGGCGCCGTGGCCAACAGTGCTGCTCTAAAAATTGCAGGGGTTGACAAGAATACAGCGAGCCCTTTTGGCGGCGAGATTTCGAAAGACAAACAGAGCGGCGAGCCAAACGGAATGTTGTTGGACGCGGCACAGGATTTAGTCCAACGCCACATTCCCACGACGACAGCTGCTGAGGCTGAACGTGCCGTCACGCTTGGAGTCCAGCGAGATATTCAACTTGGTTGGACACAGGTGCAGGACCCCGGCGGGAGTTTTGCTGAAGTTGAAATTTTCAAGAAGCTGTATCATGAGGGGAAAATCAAGCTGCGTATCTACAAAGCGCTTTCGGCACCCGGAACGGAGGCGCAACGACTTCTACGCGACGGTCAAATCATCGGCGCCGAAAGCCATCACCTGACCGTGCGGTCGCTCAAACTTTACGCCGATGGGTCGCTCGGTTCGCGCAGCGCTGCCTTGCTACAACCGTATTCCGACAAGCCGGAGTCGTCCGGGTTTCTGACAATCAAAGAGGAAGATTTGCAGCCGTTGCTGCAAGAGGCATTGAGGAAAGGTATTCAAATCGAAACGCACGCGATCGGCGATCTGGGCAATCGTTTTATTCTCGATCAATATGAGAAGGCGATGAATGCCGTTCCGAAAGCTCAGTGGAAGATCAAAGAACCGCGTTGGCGAGTTGAGCATTCACAGGTAGTTAATCCAGCGGACATTCCGCGGTTCGCAAAGCTCGGAGTGATTCCGTCGATGCAGCCTTCGCACGCAATCGGCGATTTACATTTCGCGCCCAGCCGATTGGGAATAGCACGACTCGCGGGTGCCTATGCGTGGCAAAGTTTTATCAAGTCAGGCTCGATTATTCCCGGCGGGTCTGATGCACCGGTCGAACGCGGTGAGCCAATGATTGAATTTTACGCGGCTACGGCGCGCAAGGACATGAAGGGCTTTTCCGGCGAAGGCTGGCACGCGGAGGAAGCAGCCACGCGTGAACAGGCGCTGAAGATGTTTACTATCTGGCCCGCCTACGCTGCATTTGAGGAAACGCTACGAGGTTCCATTGAAGTCGGGAAGCTCGCTGACTTCACCATACTGTCCGCCGACATCATGAAGATTCCTGAAGCTGAGATTCTGAAAACGCGTTGCGTGATGACCGTGATTGGTGGCGAGATTGTGTACGAGGCGAAGTAATGACCTCAAATTATTAGCCACTGATTCACGGATGACGCGGATAGGAATTTGGACCCAGACGAGTTGGGCCGGTCATCGAAGGTTAGATTCGTCGATGTTAGTTTCCATCTGACTTTTCTCTTTTCTGATCCGCGTAATCCGCGTTCATCTGCGGCTGATATTCGAACCCTGAAGGAACACATTCCATGAAAGTTAATTCTGAGGTTGACCGCCGCAACTTTCTTTCGCTCGCCGGCAAGGGTCTTGGTTTGGCTGCACTTTCTTCTACGACCGTCGCGTCGCTTCTAAAGGAGGTACAGGGCGCCACGAAAGCGGTGGCGCATCTAACGCCGGAACAAGCAGCGATGGACGAAGATTACTGGTCAGTCATCCAAAATTCGTTTTCCGTCACGCGCGGCATAATCAATCTGAACAATGGCGGCGTCAGCCCGAGCCCACGCCTGGTTACCGAAGCGCTCGTCCGTTACATCTGGCAACAGGAAGACGCCACCGCCTACACGATGTGGCAGATACTCGAGCCACAATCGGAAACGATTCGCACCGGGCTCGCCGAGTTGTTCGGCTGTGACCGCGAAGAAATTGCCATCACGCGCAACGCTTCCGAGTCGCTGGAAGTCTTGCTGATGGGCATGGACTTCAAATCTGGCGACGAGATTCTGACGACGACACAGGACTATGCGCGAATGCTGACGACGCTGCGGCAGCGTGAGAAACGCGAAGGGCTCGCGTTGAAGCTGATCAAGATACCGATTCCACCGAAAGACTTGAACGAGATAGTCACGGCATTTGAAAAGGGCATCACTAATCGCACGCGTCTGATTCTGATGGCGCATCAGGTGAACATCACCGGTCAAATTACGCCGGTTAAGGCAGTTTGCGACATGGCCCGAGCGAGAGGAATCGAAACCATTGTTGATGGTGCGCACTCGTTCGCGCAGTTTGATTTCAAACAGAGAGATCTTGACTGCGACTACTTCGGCACCAGTCTCCATAAATGGCTCTATGCTCCGAAAGGTACCGGACTGCTCTATATCAAGCGTGACAAGATTGCGAAGATCTGGCCGTTGATGGCGGCGGAGTCGAAACAGGCTGGCGACATTCGCAAGTTTGAAGAGATTGGCACGCATTCGGCGGCGCCAAAACTAGCCATCGGCGAAGCGTTGCTGTTTCATAACGGCATTGGCGGAAAACGAAAAGAGGCGCGGCTGCGTTATCTCTCGCGTTACTGGATGAACCGGCTGAAGAACTTGCCCAAGGTTCGTTTCAACACCTCTTTTGATCCAAGACAATCTTGCGCAATCGCTAACGTGCAAATCGAGGGCCTCAATCCCAGCGCGGTTGGCAGTTATCTATTCGACAAGCACCGCATCTTCACGACGCCGATCATTCATGAAGAATTTCAGGGCATTCGCATTACGCCAAACGTTTATACGACGCTGGGCGAGTTGGATCGGTTTTGCAACGTGATGGAGTCGATTGCGCGCCAGGGCCTTCCCACTTAGGCGTTGCACAAAAAGTGTTTAATCAGTCAGCTACGGAAAGTTAAGTTCTGTGGTCACACAAAGTCAGAACCGGGAGCAGTAGCGCCCGGGTCTTTCGGACCCTCACCTCCGCCAAACATATAAATTCTTTTGCTCAAGACAACTACAGATTCCTCGTACCGACCCGGTCGCTACGGCTCCCGGTTCTGACTTCGTGTAAACATCCGTTTCGATGACCATGGCAGGAGAACCTTTGTGCAAAGCCTCCCACGTAGGCGTTCTGACATTGACAGACCTCAGCTTTTCTCATAGATTTCGCGCTCACAATCAATGTGTTTCGGCCGCACGGGCGAAACCCTCGCCCGCTTTCCCAAGCTTCAAGACAGCGCAGACTCCCGTACGTCGCTGCCTGAAGTCCCCTAATCCCAGTACGGTAAGGAGCTCAATATGAATCTCAGGCGCATGCTAATTGGTTCAATAGTTCTGATGGTGTTGATAGTTGGAGTTTCCGTATTCGCACAAGTCAATCGTCCCTATCACAACGGTTCAGTTTGGAACATTGCGTTTATCCGCATGAAGCCCGGCATGGAAACGGCCTATCTCGACTATTTAGCCGGGCCCTGGAAGGCTAATC
>DATLBQ010000378.1:0-18556 GCA_035526805.1 Pyrinomonadaceae bacterium | reverse complement strand
TTTTGGGAGGTTGGGACGGAAACTGCTGGCCCAACGCGATATCATGGCGCTGAATAACCTGGTCGACAAGACCTCAGGTATGGATTGGTATACTGCCGCCGGTATCCTTGAAAACCTGCGTGCTCAAGGTACTTCAATTTCAAACGTTCAGCAGATTCCGTATTTTGCCAATTTGCTGCCGGCGGATTTCGCGGCTCTCGCTAATGATTTCTACTTTGGAAATGCGGGGTGTGCCGATCCCGACTCGTTCTGCATTGACGAGAGTCTAAACCAGACCCAAGCCGTCTACGCCGTTGCCCAGGGATTTTATGGCAACGACTGGACAGATACTCAGGATGTCATTGACACGGCAGTCGGTGGAGGTGCGAATAACCTGTTCTTTCATCCGCAGTACGGTGCGCTTGCTGCGTTCAGCAGCATTGGTCGTTCGTCCTATCACGCAGGCACCATCTCTCTGCGTGAAAGGCTGGGAGAGAAATTGACTCTTGACTTCAACTATACGCTCTCTCACTCGCGTGACGATGCTTCGGGCTTGCAAACAAGCGGCTTGCCAAGCGCAACTTTCGGCAACGGATTCATCCTGAATCCGATCCGGCAACGCGATTGGTACGCTGATTCCGACTTTGATGTACGCCACGTCATCAACCTCAATGCAATCTGGCAGTTGCCGATGGGGCGCGGCCGATGGCTTTTGAGCGACAGCAATAAGATTGTTAACGGGATATTGGGTGGTTGGCAACTCGCTGGTATCTATCGCTGGAACTCTGGTCTGCCAGCTCCGAATTTCTTTGACGATGCTCGCTGGGCCACAAATTGGAACGTTCAGAGCGCTGTGGTCAGAACCAAGCCCCTTGAAGCTTGCCCGGATCGTGGCGGGGTTGACGCGCCAAAACTATTCGGCTGTGATCCCACAGGCGCTTACCAGAGTTTTAGAAATGCATTCCCCGGCGAGTCGGGAGATCGCAATGTCTTCAGACTGCCAGGCTACGTCAGCCTGGATCTTGGTCTAAGCAAGTCCTTTGGTGTGCCCTGGGGCGAAAACCAGAGGTTCCAAATTCGCTGGGAGACGTTTAACGTTACGAACACTCAGCATTTCGGAAAGATGGACATCAGCCGCACAGGCATCGGTGTTACGCTCGACCCGAGTACAGCCACTCCGCCCTCGAATTGGTCGAATTTCACGGGCATTCAAGGAACACCGAGAGTAATGCAGTTCGGTTTCCGTTACTCGTTCTAAGGCACTTCCATTTCACAGATCAGGGCCGGAACAAATTTGTTCCGGCTCTGTTTCCATAAGCCGAACGTTTTTCCAGCGTTGCTAAGGGTTGGCGATGGTCCTGGACCGCTGCGCCGGGTTAGTTTTTGTTGAGGCACTTTCATGATTTATACATTAGGCCGCTCTGATTTGTCTGCTCCCAGTCGGCTGATCAAAGGGGGATGCACGCTGCTCCTTCTGGCCCTCCTCACTTTCGTCTTTGCCGGGATATCCGTAGCCCAATCGGAAGGTGGACACATGCTTTACGGAGACTTCAAGGTGGACGAGAGTAAAGCTACGGGCACAAAACCACTAAGCTTTGATCTCATCCTCTACACCGTTGGCCGCGTGGTCGCACGTCAGACTGTCGGAAACAATTCGCGCTACCGTTTTATGAACCTTTCTAATGGAGACTACGAGATTGGCGTCGAAGTGGAGAACAACGAAGTCGCGCGTATACGCTTGCAGCTTAACGAAGTCTTCAAAACCGATATTCGGCGCGACATTGAATTGGAATGGCGAGAAAATTTGCCCGGGAAAAACAATAACAAACCAGTCGCCGGTGTAGCAGATTTCTATATGCGCACGGCCACGAACAAGAAGCGCTTTGTAAAAGCGGCGAAAGCCATAGATGAGAAGAATTATGCTGAAGCGATCGTTCTCTTGCGGCAAATTCTCAGCGAAGACGAAAAGGACTACCAGTCCTGGAGTGAGCTGGGAACTGTTTACCTGGTGCAGAGAGATTTCGCTGAAGCCGAAAGCGCATATCTGCGGGCTGCTGAAGTGAATCCTGGCTTCTTTCAGGGCTTCTTTAATCTTGGGAAGTTGCGAATGGTTCAAAAGAAATTTGAAATGGCCGTAGAACCCCTGAGTCAGGCAGTTAAGATCAAACCCGATTCTCCAGAGGCCAACTATTTCCTCGGCGAAGCCTATTTGCAGATCAAAAAGGGATCGAAGGCGGTGGTCTATCTTTACGAAGCGCTCAAACTCGATCCCGTCGGAATGGCCGAAGCCCACCTGCGCCTGGCCGCGCTATATAACGGCGCCGGACTGAAAGATAAGGCCGCGGCGGAATATGCAGAGTTCCTAAAAAAGAAGCCACAGTATCCAGATCGCACGAAGTTGGAGCAGTATATTTCGGCGAACAAGAAATCCACGAATTGAATCCGCAATACTGATTACCGAACTCCTCACTAACTGGACCTACAAACTGCGAATAGGGAAATCGTAGTTAGAGACAAGTATCGCCTTTGCAACTCATGTGTATGACGTCGATTTCGTCGGGCGACAAAACGGCCGTACCGTGAACATCTACATGCAGCTGAAATACAATTTCAATCTTTACTGAAGACTGTCTCTTTGGTCTGAGCATCCGAGTGTAAAGCAAATTGTTAGTTTGCGAGGTCGGCTGCCTCTGACTTGAGAGGATGGAGACTGACGCAAACGACAGGTTGCCTTACAACAGCTGACCTAAGACCCACGACTAAAGATCAATGTTGGTGGCCATCGCAATGGCGATCGCGCGCATCAATCAGGTAGTCAACTGCAAGCTCTCCCTCTTTTCGCGTTCTATCCCCAGAGCAATCGGGAACAGAGGCTGAGGTTAGGGTATCTAATTAACCTCGGGAACCGTTCAACCGTCACGACGTGTTAACAAGACTACGTGATTCACTCGCAGTGTGTTTTAAGGAGGAGTTTATGCAGCGCAAGTTCTCTCTGAAATCGCTCTCGCTACTGGCGGGCTCAGCCGCACTGATTGTCGCATTCGTTGGGCTAAGAAACTTGTGCGCTTGCGGAGTTGCCGCGGCCCAAACTGGTGAAAGTCAAGGCTCACTGCAGGTGCTCGATGGAACTGGTCAGCCCAAGGCCGTGTGTCCGCTTAAGCATACTGACGTTAGAGTTGAGATCAGCGGCTTCTTGTCGCGCGTAAACGTCACGCAGGAATTTGAAAACGCATTCAAAGAAAAAATTGAAGCCATCTATGTGTTCCCTCTGCCGGCAGACGCGGCGGTGGATGATATGACTATGGTTATCGGCGAGCGCACAGTGCGCGGCAAGATCTTACGTCGGGAAGAGGCACAGGCGGTTTATGACGCAGCGAAATCCGGCGGACAAATAGCGAGCTTACTGAATCAGGAACGGCCCAACATCTTCACCCAATCGGTCGCCAACATCCTGCCCGGCGAAAAGATCAAGATCACAATCAGTTACGTCGAGACGCTAAAATATGAAGCCGGCTCGTATGAGTTTTCCTTTCCCATGGTGGTTGGACCGCGCTACATGCCGGGAGTGCCCACTGGCCAACAAGCAAACAGTTCTTCACCGGACACTACTCAGGTTCCCGATGCCTCTCGCATCTCCCCTAAGCTTGCGGCAGAGGGAATGCGTGCCGGTCATGACATTTCGCTCGACATCATGCTTGATGCAGGCTTGCCCCTTGATGAGATAAAAGGAAAATCTCACGAAGTACAGATTGATCGCCTCAACGGACACAGCGCGCACGTACGCTTGAAAAGCGGTACGATAATTCCCAACAAAGATTTCGTGCTTCGCTACGAGGTCGCGGGCAAAACCATTCAGGATGCGTTGTTGAGCCACCGGTCGGAAAAGGGTGGTTACTTCACGTTAATTCTTCAACCACCCGATCGTGTTACCGTCGCCGATGTAACGCCGAAAGAGTTGGTCTTTGTGCTCGACACTTCCGGTTCGATGAGTGGCTTTCCTATTGAGAAGGCCAAGGAGACAATGAAGCTCGCGCTCGACGGTCTCTACCCTGGTGACACTTTCAATCTAATCACTTTCGCCGGCGATACGCGGATAATGTTTCCCGCACCAGTACGCGCAACCCCGGCGAACCTGAGGAAAGCGCAGGAGTTTCTGGCCGCGAGCTCGGGCGCAGGCGGCACCGAGATGATGAAGGCCATCAAGGCTTCGCTCGATGCATCAGATTCGCAGGACCACATGCGCATCGTTTGTTTTATGACTGACGGTTATGTCGGCAACGAAATGGCAATCATTTCTGAAGTGCAGAAGCACTCAAACGCGCGTGTCTTTGGCTTCGGAATCGGCAGCTCGGTAAACAGATTCCTGCTGGACAAAATGTCTGAATACGGTCGCGGTGAAGTGGAGTATGTCGCGCTTAACGATGACGGCTCCGCCGCCGCACGGCGTTTCCATGAGCGCGTGCGCAATCCGTTGCTCACGGACATCTCGGTTGATTGGAATGGTCTACTCGTGTCGGAGGTTTATCCGCAACGCATTCCGGATCTGTTCGGCGCGAAGCCGGTTATTCTAACGGGGCGTTACAGCGGCGCCGGTCATGGCGTTATTCGTTTGAAAGGCAAGATGTCGGGCCGAGAGTTTGTTCGTGAGATTGCGGTGGACTTTCCCGAGTCTGAATCCCAACACAATGTTCTGTCATCGCTTTGGGCACGTTCACGCATAGACGATTTGATGGGCCAGGATTACAACGGCGTGCAACATGGAGAGATGAAGCCTGAATTGAAGGAGACAATTACAACCCTCGGCCTCGAGTATCGCTTGATGACGCAGTTCACGTCTTTCGTCGCGGTTGAGGAGATGATTGTGACTGATGGCGGGCAGCCCCGACGTATTGATGTGCCGGTGGAGGTGCCGGAAGGTGTGAATCGTGACGCCTTGATTGATGCGGAGGCTCGCCCTTCTGGGACGTTACAAAGGTCATTCGCGAATTTGTCGTCGTCTAGTCTCAGTGCGGGGAAATCGAGTCAGGTAGCTCAAAGATCGGTGGTTACGAAATCAGGAACTAATTCAGCAAAGTTGAAATCGCAACGTGCGGCTGGCGGCGGAGGTGGTGGTGTTGCCGGGGTTGCGAACGCACCCCCGGTCGGCGCGTTTGTATTTGTGGATGCTGTGAAACCTGAAAGAATAATCTCGCCCGAAGAGCGGAAACGCCAGCAGTTACGCGCAAGGCTACATCCGTCAATTCTCGCCCTGATCGATCGCTTGAAAACCACAAGCGCTGCCGGCGCCGATGAAGCGACGTTTGTCCGCGACGGGAAAGCCGAGATTCAAATTTGGCTAACTGACAAGTCAGACGAGACTCTGGCAAAACTCAAAGAGCTTGGCTTCGAGGTCATACTCGATCCGAAGAGTGCCAAGTTAATTATCGGCCGTTTGTCGATTGAGAAACTAGAAGCGCTTGGGCAGTTGAACTCCATTCGCTACGTAGCACCGCAAGTATCGCAGGTGCACCCAAGTAATCGTGAGTAACTTGGGCGTTTGCTTCAAAACTTATGGACTTCTGAGAGTTCGGCTTCGCCGCCCGATGTGAGGCGGTGGCTTTGCCGTAGCCGAGCTCCAGGCATTTGCGCTGTGTCCTTGGTGCGGCGTATGAATTCAAAGGGCAAGCCCTCACCCACGGCATAGCCCAGAATAATCGGGTCTGCTGTGGCGGGGCAGAGCCACCGCCTCACATCCGGGGGCAAAGCCCGTCCTCAGTAGCTGATCCTATGATGAGATTCTTTGGCGCCAAACTGCATACACCACGATCAAACAAAGGGACAGCCAGGCTAGACCTTCCGCCACGGCGCCCAGCACATCGCTTAAGTAATGCGCGCCGAGGTATATCCTGCTAAAGCCCACCATCGCGATCAGGAAAATCGCAGCCATAACAATCAGCGCACGCCGCCACCAGTCTGATGTCGTCGTAAAGAAATATGCCGCGACGACGCCGTAAAGCACCGTTGCCAGCATCGTATGCCCGCTGGGAAAGCTATAGCCGCTGAACGCCAACAACGGGTCGTCAAAAAATGGCCGCGGGCGATGAAACGCATACTTCAAAAGCCTATTCAGCAACATACCGCCGAAAACCGATGACATAAATGCCGTCAGCCAATAGAAGCGCCGTCGAAAAATAAAATAGATTCCAAATGCAGCTGCGATCGCAGTCCCGACCGCAGTCGAACCCAAAGACGTTATTGCAGACATGGTGGTAGTAATAGGAGGTGTGTGGTGACTATGCAGCCAGGAGCTGAGTCTGGCATCAGTAATTGTCAAAGGCTCGCGACCGCGAATGCCTTCCGAGATTTGCCACACCAGTATTGTCATCGTTGTAAAAACGATTAACCCGGCCGTCAGCTGTAAACCGAGGAAACTCCTGGTGCGGCGCGGCTTCATTCAAGTCATCCGGACGTTCTGGCCCAGCCTTCGGAGGTGAGACGAAATTGTTCGGTCGTCGCCAGGTCAAATTCCCTTCGGTCTGTTTGCCATTCAAATCGTTCCACCGTGATGTTTGGTCTGTTGACGCGAATAACGTTGAACGAATTTTGTTCTCCGCGCCCTCTGGCTGAGGTGGCGGTGCCCGCTTGCACTACCAGCGCGGAATGCCCTTTGATCCGGTAACGAGCGGCGCTATGCGTGGTGCGGCTAACATGAAGATGGCCGGCAAGGAAGACATCCGCACCGCAACTCGCCAGAGTTTCCATAGCTATGCGCGCTCGTCCCACCAGCTGCCGCTCGTCGTGCCCTTCCGGCAAATCGAACGGATGGTGAGTGACGACTATTCGTACGATCTCTTCATCAAGATCGCAGAGTTTCTCACGCATCCACTCAACCTGACTCTCATTAATGCGGCCCCCTTTGAACGTGAGGGATCGAGCAGTGTTCAGCCCGAGCACGGCGATTTCTTCGTCCTGGTAAACAGGTCGCAAATCTTCCGTAATGAACTGCCGATACTTGCGCAGTGGCTTTACAAATCGCGTCCATAGGTTATGCAAGGGAACATCGTGGTTGCCAGGGACTACGATCTGAGGATTGGGCAAGCGGTCGAGAAAAGCTCGTGCCTGCTTAAACTGATGAGAGCGAGCGCGCTGTGTCAGATCACCGGACACCGCTACCAGGTCGGGATTGATTCGGGCGATCGCATCGATCAGCGGAAGCACGACCTGGTGATTGAGTCGGCCGAAATGTATGTCCGACAGATGAACTATTGAGCGCATTAATTCTCTATTCAATCGCTCGCGCTGTTAGTGGCGTGGAATTCCTACGCGATGACGAACCCGATGCTGGAGTCAACACCCGTAACGCTGCTGGGCGAGCGCGGTAGTGAAGCGGCGGTGCCATCGATTTCACTTCGCCATCGAGAGCCACTCGCACCCGCTTATGCCTGGTTTCGATCCGGATTTCTTTCGTGCACAGGGCGACGAAATCCTTTTCCTGATGCAGGCCACCAAGGAGCGCGTGCAAGGCTAGCCGGATTAATCCGAGCCGACCGGTGCGGTTGGTCATGTATAAACTCAGTTCGCCTTTATCGAGGCAAGCACGCCTGCCAATATTCAGAGTCTCCATTTCATATTCGTTGTTCCCGACAAAAATGAAAGGTGTGCGGCTTCTTAACTCTTTTCCTTCCACGCCGACTTGTATATCAAGGAACGGATACCGTCGCAGCACGGCGAGAGCGGCCCACACGTATGCCGGCCATTTACCCCATCCGAGTTGTTGCTGCCTCTCGCGCTCGCGAACAATGCTTGGATAGAGTCCCAAACTCGAATTGTTGATAAAGATGTGTCCATTCACGTCGCCGATATCCACGGTTGACTCATGACGCTCGACTATTGTTTGAATTGCGCCTTGCAAATCCAGCGGGATAAGCAGGTCCTTCGCGAAATGATTCATGGTGCCAAAAGGCAACACACCCAACGCCTTGCCGGTGCCGATAATGGCACCGGCCACTGAATTGATGGTACCGTCGCCACCCGCCGCTACAATTATTTCGGCATCGCCGCTCGCCGCCTGCTGCGCGAGTGCGGCAACCTCAGAACCGGTGTGGGCCAACCATAAGCGCGCATCGACTCCGGCTGCTTTGAAAGCCTCCGCCAGGCTATGTTGAATGCCTGACCCGTGAGATGCGCCCGAGCTATTGTTAACAATCACTTCGACCTTCACTGCGGAAATAGTAGGGCAAAGTTGTTCCAAAACCGTAGCTATGTCAGTGCTGCGATGACGGCGGCAGAGCCGTATCCATTCTTTATTCGATAATGGCGTGGCGTTATTTCAACAACGGCCACACCTTTGGGCTATACTTCGTCATTGCTTATGACAAAACGTGCAGGGCACTCTCGGAGAGTCGATCTACAGGCCATCGCCGAACAGTCGATGATCGAAGCCGGCTTTATTCCGGAGCTGGACAACTCTATCAACCGCGAACTTCAGGCAATCGCTTCCAGACCTCCGCCATTCGATTCCTCCGTCCGCGATCTCCGATCGTTGTTGTGGTCGTCAATTGATGACAGCAAGTCGCGCGATCTCGATCAAGTGGAATACGCTGAATCACTCCCCGGCGGTGACACCAGGCTTCTAATAGGAATCGCTGATGTGGACGCTTACGTTTCCAAGGGATCAGCTATCGATAAGCATGCGGAGGCTAACGGCACCTCCGTCTATGCTGGTGTCAAAACTTTTCCGATGCTGCCGGAGGAATTGTCGACTGATTTAACGTCGCTCAATCCAGGCGAGGATCGCCTCGCAGTGGTTACAGAAATGATTCTGGCGTCGGACGGCGTTGTAAGGAGTGTTGACATTTATCGCGCCCTACTCAAAAGCCGCGCAAAGCTTTCGTATAACGCGATCGGCGATTGGCTTGATCGCGACAGTGCGGTGCCGCCGGCGGTTGAGGCAGTGCCGGGCCTTGAGGCGCAGATTCGGCTGCAGGCGGAGAGCGCGAAAGATCTTGGCGAGCTGAGGAAACAGCATGGCGCGCTGGAACTGGGAACTATCCAGGCTTCACCGGTTGTCGACGCTGATGGCAACGTCAAGGAGCTCGCAGTGGTTGAGCAGAACAGCGCCAGAGACTTGATAGCGAATTTTATGATTGCGGCGAATGTCTCGATGGCGCAATTTCTGGAAGCAAAGGGTGGCCCAACGCTGCGTCGTATAGTTCGCGAACCGAAATACTGGGACCGTATTGTGGAGATCGCGGCCGAGCATGACGTAAAGCTTCCTGGCAAACCCGACTCGCGCGCACTCGCTGACTTTCTGGCAAAACAGAAGTCAGCCGATCCAATTCATTTTCCAGATCTGTCGCTTGCTATCGTCAAGTCGCTCGGCCCCGGTGAATACACGGTGCAGTTGCCCGGTGAGGAAGGTGAAGGCCATTTTGGTTTGGCGGTTCAGGACTACACGCACTCGACGGCGCCAAACCGTCGCTTCGCCGATCTCATAACGCAGCGGCTGGTTAAGTCTGCGTTGGATACTGAGGCCGCGCCTTATACCGTAGAAGAATTGAAACAACTTGCTGAACACTGTACCGAGCGCGACGCCGCGGCGCGGAAAGTTGAACGAAAGATGCGTAAGGTTGCAGCCGCTGTCTTGTTGCAGGACAAAATCGGCGAACAGTTTAAGGCGATCGTTACGGGCGTCTCGGAGAAGGGAACCTTCGCGCGCACGCTTGCGCCGCCAGTGGATGGTCGGGTAGTGCGAGGCGAGCGTGGATTGCGTGTCGGTGACAAAGTGCGCGTCCGTTTACTCTCAGCCGACCCACAACGCGGTTTCATCGACTTCGCGCGAGTGTGAAGGTCAGTGGCCAGTGAGCAGTGTGCTGTGAGCAGGGGGCAGTGGCTAGTCTGCAGCAGGGAGTTCGTAGTGTACAGTGTGCGGTAGGCGGTGTGCCGTAGGGAGTGAAAAGGGAAGTAGATCTTTTTACTGCCCACTGCCCCCCACCAACCGCCCACTTTTTCCCTTACCTGACATTGGACATTGGACTTTAGACATTGGACAATGTTTTCCCGAGGCGGGGTAGCTCAGATGGTTAGAGCGTGGGATTCATAACCCCAAGGTCGGCAGTTCGATCCTGCCCCCCGCTACCAATCTCATCAACCACTTACGGCGATCTGACTAGCAGCAGGTTTTTCATTTATCACGCTGTGGTCACGTGAAACTGGAATCGCGGGCGTCTCGCCCGCATTTCTTTTACTTCCAACCGCAATTGCTTCAACTGCTCGGCGCTTTGCGTCCTCCATCGCGTGGGTGTAACGCATCGCCATCCGAATGTCTGACCAACCGAAGATCGCAGCAAGAGTAAACGCGTCCGCTCCGGCGTCTCCCATGCGAGTCGCCGCTGTGTGGCGGAGATCGTGAAAGCGCAGATCCGTAATCTTCGCGTCTTTGATAGCTCGCACGAATGAGTACTTGATCTCGACCAACCGCTCGCCGGTTCGCGGACTGGGAAAGACGTAGCTGCTGGTTTTCGGCTGGCTCTCAAGCAGGGCTCTGACAGTAGCGTTCATCGGGATCAGCCTGTCTTTGCCGTTCTTGGTATTCCGAACATGAATCAATCCACGCTCGAAATTCAGATCGAACCATTGAAGCCCGCAGATTTCGCCGCGTCGCATTCCAGTGTGCAATGCGATCAGGACGATGCCTTTCAGCCACTCGCAACCGTCAAGCTGTTCGAAAAGGGCTATCTCTTCGTCTGACGTTAGGTAGCGAACCCTTTCGCCAGAGACCCGAAACATCGTCGTTCGCGGTCTTGAAGCAATTAACCCCTTTTCCAAAGCCAACGTGAAAATCGAAGAGAGGACTTGCATCTCTTTATTCACGCGCAATGGGCTTCGTTTCCGAGCCAGCCTCGTCTTTTCCTGGACACGCATCTGTCGATATCTCTCAATCATCTCGGTGTCGATTTCAGAAATGAAATGCTTCCCGAAGAAATTCTTGAGAGGCTTACAAATGCTGTCGATCGAAGCGTAACTCTTTTTTAGTTGTTTGGTCGGCAGGAATGAGTTATCAACAAACTTGTCGAATCGGCATTCCGGCCTTTCCACGAGGCCAAATTTCTTTTCAAAGATCTGAGTTCTGAGTTTGGCCTCAGCCTTTAGTGCCTGCGCCTTCGTCCGTACGCCTTTGAGAACGCGTTGGACTCGGTGCCTTCCTTTTTCACTGATGTCAACAACCCAGTGTTCTCCCCTTTTCCTTACTGACATCGGCTGCTCCTTTCCGGTTTGCCGCCGTTACAGGAGCGAGAGGATTCTAACACGCACACACCTCCGGCTCATTCTCGATCTACAAGTGTTCGGCAATCTGTTCTGTGCTAGTTACCGCGTTGGTTCGTTCCAGGCGAGAACCGCATCAAGACGAAAGCGCAGGAGACTTCCTTTGCGCTCGAATGGAATTCGGTTGTCGCTCACCCATGCGTAGATTGTTCGTGGCTTCACCTTGAGCAGTGTCGCCACTTCTTTCAAGGTCAAATAGATCGGCAGCTCTTTCGCCTGCTTCAAGTTCATGGTTGCCTTTCCGAAAGGGAGGCTCGATTGCTGCGGTAAACTCATCACGTAGCAGCTCTATGTCAATCAATGTGCCAGAACACACATTCATGGAAGGAATGGGAAGAGAGAGGATGTGATGGGAATGAATGGGAAAGAACCGGAAAGTTTGACCCGAATTCTGGAGCGTTAGCCACGCTCGGCGATCACCCCTGTTGTAAAACACCACACGTAAAGTGTATGTAAAATCCAACACCTGGGCCTTGCCGGTCACCGACTTTCAGCCTCTTCCTTTTTGATCTTCTCCAACAATTCGACGGCATGTTCCTTTGCGTAACGGGTTTTCATGTCGAAGTAGTTGACCAAATCCTGCTTGGTTCTACCCTTTTGGATCAAGGGTCTTTCGATAAGTTCTTCCCAGGCTAGAGCCCTGCCGGTCCGGGCTTCCACAAAAGTTTCGAGGAGAAGCTTGAGCCCAACGTTCTGACTCTGAAATACCATCTCTTCGCGCCGAATGAGCTTGAGCAACAGGGTTTGCAGAGTATGGAGCGTCTCAGCTGTGCCTTGACCTGGGGGCTCTTCCGAATCGGTAATTCCCAAAGCCTTTCGCCGGCGCGCGCCCAACGCCTCGTCAAGCAGTTCACGAATCACCGGCGCGTCCTTCACCGCTCCGGTCGCTTCCATGATCGCCCGAACTTGGTAGACCTGATCCATCCACAGGTTGAACGATGACACCTTCTTCGAGAGCGATCGCTTTCTTCCTCGTGGTCGTATTGCCATGTGTCCTCCGCCTTATTGAAATGCCTTGCGGAGTGCAAAAATAAAGCCACAAATTGCAGGAGAACGGGAACTTGAGTGACTTTCCCAGTTGCCCAAGTTTCTTCGTATGATTTGCTTTATTCTAAAGCTATTGAAAAGACGAGACTTAGAGGATCGATAAAGTTTGAAATCGCGTTGTATCTTGTCTGCCCTCCCTAGTTTGATTCTTTATCACCCTTCCGCCAACTTTATTTGCATCGGATGGGCACTAAAGCGAACCATGCTTGTCGGTCACGGGCCAGTGTGTTAGGAACAGAAGAGACCAGATAACCGGAGGGAAAGTAATAGACGCGAGGCGTACGATAATCGTCATTATGTAAGACCCGCATTGCGCATGACATCGCCGTTTGATGGCGGGCGCGCTGCCCGATTACATAATGCCCGATTATCGGATGACAGTCAGATGGTTACTAAGCGAAATTCCCTATAAGATCTCAGCGGGACGCGGATGACCGCCTACAAACCGACATTTGGCGAGAGAGGATTAGGTTGGCGCATTCACATTGCTGAAGCGATATGCGAAAACTTCTAACTCCAGAGAAGCTCCCCTCGCGCTATTAGATCGGGCAGAATTTTGTTTGCAATGATCGCCGAAAGCTCGTTCTTGTCCGATGCTGAATTAAACCAAAGCAACTCGACCACCTCAGAGGAGGGAGTAGGAGTTCCTTTTAACTCAGCCCGATATAGCTGGATTTCTACGGTCTTGTTCTCATTTGCATCATCTGACGCTGCTTTGTCGAGGTACGTGCCGAGGTATCTGGCATTCTCAAGACTCACATCTCCTAGCTCCTCATTAACTTCTCTCTCAAGGCATTGAAGCGCTGACTCGCCTAGTTCGTACTGGCCACCAGGCATAATCAATCGGGATGTGTAATTGTTTTTGCGGCAGACTAGGAAGCTGTTATCCCTAACCACCAGAAGTCCTACCTTATTAAAGTCCGCCATAATCACCCTCAGTTCAAAGCAGGTTTGAAGAATCAATCGAAAGACCAGCCAACTTGAGTTTCTTAGCTAACGAAAGCTTCCAGCCTCCATCGTCAAGGTTCAGGTACAAGATACCGGAAATATCCGTTGGTATTTCGACAGATCCCTTCTTGGCCAAACAAACACGAGAGGGCCCAAGCTTGGCGATGAAAAATCCCAGTTCCATAATTACGTTCTGACGAGCCCTTGCAGCCCTCAGACCGCTACGGTCCTCGGCCATGTCGTCTAGACTTAGGAGCACGATCGCATATCTTGCCCGATTGGCATGTTCCGTAAACTTTTGAAAAATAGTTGTGATGCCGGCGTCAACCTGCTCTTCAAGAATTATCGGCATGCAACCGATGTGTTCCAAGAAACGGGCCATCTCTTGTTTCGCGGCGTCGTCATGTCCGTGAACGATAAAAACATTGTTCCTCGCCTCTGGCTCCATCAGCTTCTGTCCCTTCTCAAAGGTGAGTAGGTATGATTGCAGCGTCATCGAATTGTAAGACACTTCCAGTGCGGCGAGCACATGCGAGGTTCCAAAAACACTAGGCCGATGATTAGCTTCTTCCGACCACCCTCCGGTTGTCGGGCTGAAATGCTCGTGATACAAACGATCAAGCGCTGTCCTAACCATAGGATTGAAGACTGAGACTCCCCCCGAAAGTAGAGCCATGACACACCAGGCTAACGTAAAGTGGTGGAAGTTATATTGAAAATCACCAGAGACGCTCTCTTCTTGTTCGATGGGCCAGAGAGACTCAGAATCGCCAAGCAAGAATTCAATTGAATTCTTTATCTGCAGTCCATACTCTTCCTGCCAGCTAGCTCCTGCGGAAAGTGCAAGGATCGCATAACTCGTGGCTGCATAACTTGGCTTGCCATCTGCAAACACCCAATACGCACCCTTCGCTTCGTCGGCAAGCCATCGACGAGCCCGACTCGTAAGGTTCTCAGACTGCCCATACGCGTTTAGGGCCCTCCAACCGAGAAACGTAGCAAAGACCGTCGGCTTCACGTTTGGTCCTTGGCTCCATCCTCCATCTTCGTTAGTTCTTTCCAACGCGTGTATGCACCTCGGAGGGACTCTCTCACCGCACCCAGCCCGAATGAGAGCATAAACGGTCCAAGCGTGGTGACGAGTGTACTGGCACCAATCCTTTTGCTCCGCACTCTTTACCAAATAATCAATCCCAAGATCTATCGACTTGTCTTCGACTCCAGCAATGGCTAACCCTGTGACAGCTTCGGCAGTGGTCACGATACGACTCGGATGATGCTCGTACATTCCCCACCCGCCATCCTGGTTCTGAACTCCGATGAGCCAGTCTACCGAACGAGTCACGTAGTCATCTCTCAAAATTCCGCTTCGACTACTTGGACACATAATTACATGAGATTATGGGCAGTTCCGCTTTAGATTCTGATGAACCTCTGGTTGAGATCGAGCTGGCACGATTACCCGATCATAACGCGCGTGTGAGACTTTTCTGGTGCGCGTTCTTTTGCAGAGATACGGACTTCGACACTATGACCTAAGCGATTTAGTACGGCGAATAGACGGTCGGCTGAGAAGCCGGAAAGCTGACCACGCAAAAGGCGTGACACCTTAGGCTGATCCAAGGCAGTGCGCTGGGCGGTCTGAGCCTGAGTCCATCCCTTCTTTTCTATCAATTGAGCAATCTTGGTTGCGAGCTTTGCTTTCAAAAAGCGTTCTTCTGAATCTTCGAAACCAAGGTCAGCAAATACATTGCCGCTGCGTGGCTCAACCTTCTCACTACGCGCACTGGATTTTCCAGTCTTTGTTGCTTTGATCTTTGCCCTCATTTGTTACGTCCTCTCTCTGCCGGGCGGATTTTGTAGTCTTCTTCCGCCGCTTTTAACCGTCTCTTGATGAGATCGATATCTGGTTTTGGTGTGGTTATGCCTTTCTTCGATTTCTTCTGAAAGGCGTGCAGCACATATACCAGCTCCGCAAACTTCACAGTGTACACAGCGCGGTAGGTGTCCGTCTGATGGTCCTCGACAATTTCAAGAACGCCTGCACCGCCAAACCCTCGTAGCGGTTTCGCTGTCGGAGCCTTCAGTCCTACCTGGGCTTGATACAACGCGTAGCCCATAACATCCTTGACCTCAGAGGGAAACGACCTGAGGTCACGCGGTGACGAACCGATCCAAACAATGCTTTTAACCTTTGGAGGTTCGTTCACGCTCGAAAGTATGCCTCATTTGGCATATTCTCATCAAGACCTGCGAGTGAATCCGCCCGGTTTTCTCTTGGCAAGGCTGGTTGAGGACTCGCAACGCACGATCGTTGTTGACATAGGCGCAGCGTGAAACTATCGTGTCTGCAGATCGCTCAAGTACCGCTCACGATCGTCTCGCCCTTGCTGGCCATACTCAATTTCGTGATCGCTGGCGGAATCGAAGTGTCCGATTTGAAGCGACTCACCCACGGGAGTGGCCGCGAACGGTTTCCCGATCAGTAGTTAATGACGATGTTTAGACTTGATTGATTAGTTCCTCATTTCGTCAAAGGAGCCTCATGTCCACAAGCGTTCACAATCCCGATCAATATATGGCAAGCCTTAGGCAAATCATCGCACAAGGTCGCAAGCGACTTGGCTTATTGGTTGGTGCGGGAGCTCCCGCAAGTATTAATGCCCCAGGTTCATCGGAGCCGCTTATTCCTGTCGTGGCAAGACTAACGGAAATAGTGTTCAGTGCTCTGGCTGGGAAGTACGGAACAACCCTTGATGCGATACGCAGCGAAATTCCAGACGCAAATGTTGAAGAAGTGCTTTCGCGTGTCCGCAGTTTGGCTGCCGTAATTGGTACAACTAAGGTCTATGGGCTCGATGCTACCGGCCACAAAGAATTAAGCGAAGCGGTTTGCACTGAAATTGGTAAAGTCGTAAACAGACCTTTGCCTGACGGTCCATCACCTTACACTGAATTTGTCACATGGATCAGCGGCACACCGCGCGAATATCCCTTCGAGATTTTCACGACCAATTACGATTTGCTTTTCGAACAGGCAATGGAACGCGCCCATGCTCCATACTTTGACGGATTTACTGGCGCTGGTGAGCCGTTCTTCGATCCGTCAACAGTTGCAAAGAATGACTTGCCTTCGCGGTGGACGCGGATATGGAAGCTCCATGGTTCACTAGGTTGGTCCACAAATTCGCGCAACGATATCATTCGGATGGGAGGGCCAACGGCAACCCACCTAGTGTTCCCCGAACATCTAAAGTATGAACAGACGAAGAAGGCGCCCTACTCAGCCCTCTTTGATCGCTTGGGTGCCTTTCTATCAACGCCAGACACGCTACTCATTGCAACCGGTTTTTCATTTGCGGATTTTCACGTCTCTGCGCGTATCGATGAGTGTCTGACCGCAAATCCTTCCGCAAGTCTCTTTGCATTTCAATTCCGGCCATTGGATGAAGAGGTTCACGCTACCGAAATTGCCTCTCGTCGGGCCAACATGAGTTTGTATTCTCCGGACAAAGCCATCATCAACGGAGTGGCAGCACCTTGGCTTCCCGGCGATCCGCCAACTCGCGATTGGGGGCCAATTCGCGCGGGTTATTGGGGAGCCAACTCGACCGGAGGTACCCCTCAGTTTTTGTTGGGGAATTATGTGCATCTGGCTCGATTCTTTGCCTCTTCTCACTCTACTCAAACCATTCCTGCACCAGCACCAAGTGCTATTCCATGAGGAGCGTTCGCGTACAAAATGAATGTGAAGCCAACATTGCTAGGTCACGTCGGCTCAGTCTCTGGCGCAGCTGTCAGCGTCCGCTTGTCCCCTAGCGTTGCGTCAGGTATCGCAATCATCGCTGGCAAAAGCTATCGCATAGGGCAGGTAAGTAGCTTTGTTCGCATTCCGCAGGGTTATCACGATCTCTATGGAATCGTGGCGGAGGTAGGTGCAAATGCATCGCCTCAGGCGTTGCGTGAAGATGAGAACCGTGGTGAAAGGTGGATGACGATTCAACTCGTTGGCGAAATAGTGGGCGTCTCCTTTGAACGTGGTATTAGCCAGTATCCTAACGTCAACGACGAAGTGCATTTGGTCACTGAAGAAGACCTTGCGGTGATCTATGGGACGTCTGATGCAGGTCAAGTGATTATCGGTCGCTTGGCCAGCGTGGAAGGCATTCCCGTGCGTGTCGATCTGGATAAGCTTGTGACCCGCCATAGTGCGGTATTGGGTTCAACGGGATCTGGAAAATCTACAACAGTCGCCAGCCTTTTAAGATCCGTCGTGCTTGGTGATGCGCAAACCGCTGAACCTTTGCCAAGTGCGCGCGTTCTGCTTCTGGACATTCATGGCGAGTATGGGCGTGCTCTGGCGTCGATCGCGAAGGTGTTTCGGGTTAATCCCGGATTGGGAGAGGAAGCGCTTCATATACCGTTTTGGGCTCTCGAACCAGTGGAGCTCTTAAGGTTTTTGATGGGTCAGTTAGAGGATAAAGCACTGAGCCAAATCCTCGATCATATCTTTCAATTCAAGGTGGATCGGGTCACCGCGCAACCTATCGAGGGGGTCGAAGTCGCTTCGATGACGGTCGATAGCCCCGTCCCATTCAGCTTAAAGAAACTTTGGTTCGATCTCCTAGATCCTGAAGTAAAAACATGGACAGACCAGCAGAGAACCATAGCAGCGCTTATTGAAGCGGGAGATGCCAACACACTAAAGGCTCCCCGCTATAGTCCGCCCGGTGCTGGTAGTACGCCCCCATTCATAAACCAGGTCGGCCTCTTGGGAATACGGCGTCCTCTCAATCAGCTGCGCTCAAGATTGCTAGACCGACAATATGATTTTCTACTTCACCCTGGAGCTTGGGAACCAAACCTGAATGGCAATGCTGCTATGGACCTGCCGGCATTGCTTGAGAACTGGCTGGGCCATGATAAACCGATCACGATTCTAGATCTTTCTGGAATTCCCAGTACCGTGGTCGCTCGGCTCATTGGTGCCATTCTAAAGATTATCTATGACGCCCTGTTCTGGAGCCGCGCGAAGAGTGAAGGCGGCGTCGCCAGGCCCTTGCTGGTCGTCATGGAAGAAGCGCATCGCTATCTCTCAAAGGATGCTGATGGTCCTGCCCGTGCCATGATACAGCGAGTGGTTAAGGAAGGACGGAAGTTCGGCATAGGTGCAATGATCGTTAGTCAGCGTCCAACCGAGGTTGATGAAACAATATTGTCCCAATGTGGCACTTTCATCGCATTGCGTCTTTCGAATTCCTCCGATCGCAGCAAGGTT
>DATLBQ010000377.1:0-8149 GCA_035526805.1 Pyrinomonadaceae bacterium | reverse complement strand
TGCGAGCTTATAACTTGCGAGCTTAGTTTTTGACCTGCTTGAAGACTGCAGCGGGTGAATGAAACCTCACGTCTCGAGGTGAAAACCCACCCGGCCGGTGCTGCAAAAGAAGCCTGACCGTATCACACGACTTCAGATCATTGCAACCGTTGGGAAAGGACGATTTGATTACAAATCGGAGGCCTCGCGACGCCGTCTGGACCGATCGCGAAGAATAGAGAAGATGACGAGGATTAGCAGCGCCCCAAATATCACGACGATCAAAACCTTGATCGCGGTGAGCAGAAAACCACCGAGGGTCAGGATAGAACCTAACAGGGTAACAACGAGAAGAATTAGTGCAGTGATACCGCCGAGCGCTTTAAGTATAAATGCCATGGTTTTAAACCTATGATGATGCTCTAGGAACTACGTTTGAAAGGGATACTCTCGGTCTCTCTACGCCCAAATTGCGTTGTTTCTCCGGTTTTGAAACGCGGCGGCTCGATTGCAGAGCTTACGACCACAGACGGAGGTGGTCTCCGCGATTCGAAGCGAATAATGCGGTTGCCCGAGCGACGCCGGCGAACGTAATCGGTGAGCATGTATATGCCGAGCGCAACCAGAGCAACAGGCAGAAATTGACGAACAGGAAATTGCACGCCCAGCAGCGTGTGTAACAGGAAGAGCGTGCCGATTATTACCAGGGTTATGCCCCAGGCAAACGGGTTCCCGTACAACCGTCGCGCAATTACATCCTCTTCCGTATCCGGCGTGAGACCTGCCCTGATTAACTGCGCGGTGCGGCAGGCATCGACCGCCGCGAAAAGCCAGGTGCCTAGTACGCCTAGAATGAAGAATTGGACACCCTGAGTTAGCACCGCCATTTGAAAGAAACTCGCGAAGATCGCGAAGTGAACTATCGCTTTTGCGGTCTGGCCGTTGTAGGCGGCGCCCAGGCCCGGAACGAATGACAAGAGCGTTGCTATGAACGGCGAACTGTTGCGATAGGTCACGGGTGAACCGGTCGACTGGGAATCCTGACGGAGCAACTCTACGCCCGCGACAATGCAATCCTGGCAAAAAGGGAATCCGCGAATCCGGTGATCACAGGCGGAACAGAGTCGTCGCGCGCACTGGTTGCACTGGACAACTCCTGGATTCTTCGGGTGATAAGCGCAATAAAGCATGCTTGTTTGAAGTCAGGGCTTGTTTTGCCGGTTCTTGTTCGGAACGCTGTTGGCCTTAGGTTGATGTTGTGGGGCGCTTGCTGGCGTTTGTTGCGGCGTAGCTGGCGTTCCGTCCGGTTGACTGCCCACCAATTCCTTTATGCCCTTGGTGATTTCTTTGATTCCGCCATTTGAGCCAGCTGCGTAGCTCTGTTCCGCCAAACGCAAACTGGCGCTATAAACCCCGCCAATCGAGCCGTCTGCCGACACCGTGTTGGTCAGCACAAACACTGCGACCAGCAACATGGTCGCCACCGTGGCCAGTTGCGGAGATATAATCGGATCGAGCCATACTCGCAGCCACGAGGCCAGTCTCTCGCCAAAACTTGCGCGAATCTCCTGTGAAATTTGTGAGCCTGATGTAGCCAGCAAAATTCTTTCATGAAGACCCGCGGGGAGCGGCTTTTCCTCGCCGACGTAGATGTAGCAGGTTCCGATTGCGCGCACGACTTCACCGGGAAGTTCTGTACACCGCTTACACAGAACGGCATGACGTTCCCAGCGATGGTAAACGGTCGCTGGCAGGAAGCCGTCGAGATAATCGGTGAGAAACTCTTCAAAGTCTTCGCAGCTCATCGTTGTCTGCGGCATCGTGCTCAGCAGAATCCTTGCCTCCAACTCTTTGGGAGCTTCGAGCACACTGGCAGTCTGACACGCCTGCATCGTGTTCTTTACTTCGCTGAGCGTGTCGTGACACACCGGGCAACGAAGAGCATGCTCGGCAAACGTCTTGTGCACATTTGGCTCAAGTGCGCCGTCGAGGTAGTCCGTCAGCCGTTCTTCGAAATCATTGCAAAGCATCAAATTTCTCTTCCTGCCCCGTGTTTCATTTCTTCCTGCGACACCCCGCGCGGGCGCAGCAGTCCTTCGTTAAAGATGTTAAGCCTCACTTACTGCCAAAACCTTCATCCGCCGCAGTATCTTCGCGAGCTCAATACGACCGCGGTTAATCCGCGACTTCACTGTGCCCTCAGGAATCTCTAAAAGCTCGACAATCTCCTGGTAACTCAACTCCTCGATGTCACGAAGAATCACGCAGGTTCGGAGGTCGGGCGATAGCTTGTCTATGCCGGCCTGTACCTGCGCCCCCAGTTCCTGACGCTCCATCTCTTGTTGTACGGAACGAGACGAGGTATGCAAATGATAAGTGTGGTCGGCAAGATCATCAGCCTGATTGTCATGCGGAGTGCGCTGCCGCTTTCTGTAATCATCAATAATCAGATTGCGAGCCAACCTCATCAACCAATTTTGCAGGTCGCCTTGCTTAGCGTCGTATTGTTCCAAAGATCGATAAATCCTGATAAAGACTTCCTGAGTCAAATCCTCAGCTGCATCCGCCCGCGACGTGAATCGGTACGCCAGGTTATAAATTCTGCGCGAGTAGGTATGAACAATTTCTTCCCAGGCCGCGCCATCACCAGCGCGACACTTGCGAACCAACTCGGCTCCTTCGTTGGCAGCCAAAGCTCTTGCAGCCCCCACCTGTTGCTCTCCGCCCACGTAATTAGCGCCAGTGCGACTCGCGCAGACGGAATTACGATTCAGTCAAAAGGAAAGTTCCGGCAAAGCCTTTGTAGAGCAAACTGTTAGTTTCCGGTTGACTGCTCACAAACTAACAGTTTGCTTTACCTTTACCCTTCTTGCCCGATGTTATGAACTGTAGTAGCCTTCGCCCGGCCCAATATCTTGTGGTTCACTTTCATTACCAGTCAAGCGGATTAGTAAAGTCTTGAAGTCTATTACCCGAAAATACCTTGAGTTTGGAGCGCTTTGCCTGCTTGCTGTGGCCATTCTCTGGTGGTTTGGGAGAAAACTGGATTGGCAGGAGGTGAAGCAGGCCGTAAGTACCGCAAATCCGTATCTATTGGCTCTGGCGGTGGCGGTAATTAGTTTGGCTTATCTCTTTCGCGCAGCTCGTTGGGGCGCGTTACTGGCGCCTCTGTGCCCTGCCGGTTTACGAAATTTATTTGTTGCCACGACCGTCGGATTCGGCGCGGTGTTCCTTTTTGGACGAACCGGAGAGGTTGTTCGTCCCGTTGTCTTACCGATGCGTGATTCGGCGATTCGTCCCGCCGCGTCGTTTGTTACCATCATGGTAGAACGAATCTACGACATGATTGCTGTGGTTCTTCTTTTCGCAGTAAACCTGCTCTGGTTTACACCTCCGGCAAATGCCGGCGTGGAGTTTGGCCGGGTGCGCACAGCGGGAATAATTCTGATGCTGCTTGCGGTAGCCGGAGTTTTGGGTCTCACTCAATTCAGAAAAAAATCGGAGCGGATTATTGGCTGGATTAGGAAGACAATAGAGCCCCGCCGCTTCATTCCGGCACGACTCACGCGCGCGATCTTAAGCGTGCTCGAACAACTCGCGAGGGCATTGCGAGTGCTGGTTGACGCGCGCGAACTGGCCGTGACGGTGGGCTGGTCAGCAATGGTTTGGTTTGCTATTGCTTTGGCAAACCTCCTTGTGTTTCGTGCCTTTGGGCTGCCTTTCGGAGTGACTGAAACAATCTTCGTGCTGGGCTGGTCACTAGTAGGTTCGCTGGTGCCAACTCCTGGTGGCGCCGCGGGCGCCTTCCATGCTGCAACTGCCGCCGGATTAATATCTCTTGGCGTGCAACGCGACACGGCAGCCGCAATTTCTATTGTGCTTCATATTGTCGACTTTGGACCCGCCCTCATCTTTGGGGTTTATTACATTCTTCGTGGCGACATAAACCTTTCGCGCCTGCGAGCGAAGACATCGTCGGAATCCGTGGAGCACGCCGTTGAAGACGAGCCGGTTATCTCTGAAGAACTTTTCGCGCAAGCAGAGCTGAAAGCAGCGCCAGCTCGCGACTGAACTTTTCGGAAGACGCGAGGGTCCGAATCCATTTCTGAGGTCTAATGCGATGAAGTGTCCATTCTGCGGTTATATCGAAGACAAGGTGGTCGATTCTCGCGAGTCGCGCGAAGGCGAGGCGATCCGCCGGCGCCGCGAATGTTTGCGATGCGAGCGCAGGTTTACTTCGTATGAACGCATCGATGAAATTCCCTACATGGTGGTCAAGAAGGATGGCCGTCGCGAACCATTCGATCGCAACAAGGTCATGGCCGGAATCCTGCGCGCCTGTGAAAAGCGGCCTGTCCCTTCCGCGAAACTGGACATGATTGTGAATGCGATAGAAAAGTATGTGCAGGAATCTTCTGAGCGCGAACGGCCGACAAGTAAGATTGGTGAGATGATCATGCGCAGGCTTAAGGAACTCGACAAAGTTGCATATGTCAGATTTGCTTCTGTATACCTCGAGTTTGAAGACGTTTCGGAGTTTATGACCGAGTTAAAACACCTGGTCCGTACGCGCGCTAATCAGGCCAGCAGGAAAAGCTAAAGCGCAGGGAAAACCCGAGTCCAACGTCCGGCCGTGTTTGCGAGGCTTCTTTTGACACGAGACTCGACAGGCCGGATTGCCTGTCCTACTAACCATGATTAAACCAGCCCGCGCAACAGGCCTCGAGCGGCTTGAACTGCACCGCCTCCGCGATCGCGTGGGACGTTTGTTTGCCGCGCTGCAGGAAGCGACGGTTGCTGAAGATCCACTGGCGTCAGAAACGTGGGCGCCGCCGGTCGATCTTTGTGAAACTGCGGACGCCATTGTTGTTTATGTAGAATTGCCCGGACTGACAGCGGAACAGATTAAGATTGGGGCGACCAACACGCAGTTACGAATTTGGGGCGAAAAGAAACGTCGTGTTAATCGGCATAAGACACTGTCGCATCTCTGTTCCGAGCGTAGTTATGGGAAGTTTAGTCGACTGGTGCCGCTTCGTTGGACTGTGAGCCTGGAAGACGCGACTGCTGAAGTCGCAGACGGGATGTTGACCATATATCTCCCAAAGATTGAGGATCGCCGAGGAGTGGAATTCAAGATTCCCGTAACAGATAGGGCATCGATTGAGTGATAACCGTCGCGCGCCAAAACCGCATCGAAACTGAATAGCAAAAGAATTAACCATGGCAATCATTAAAGACGCTGAAATAACTGAGGGGATTGAGGTCGCCGAGACGAGCCAGGATTTGCAGATTCCAAACGATCTGCCCTTGTTGCCGCTACGCGACATCGTGATTTATCCGTTCATGATTGTTCCCTTGTTCGTTTCGCGTGAGAAGTCTATCCGTGCTGTAGACGAAGCACTGGGCGAAAATCGGATGATCCTGCTCGCCTCTCAGAAAGATCTCGACAAGGAAGAACCAACCGCCGACGACCTATACAAAGTGGGCACGGCCGCTGTCATCATGCGCATGCTGAAACTGCCTGATGGCCGCATACGAATACTGGTGCAAGGACTCGCCCGCGCCGAAATTGAATCTGTGGATACCACCGGGCAGTACATCCGCGCGCGCGTTCGCGTGATGGAAGAGACGCTACCGCCCGAGCGCTCGCTGGAAGTTGAAGCGCTGGTGCGAAACGTTCGCGGATCCATGGAGAAAGCTATCAATCTGGGTAAGAACATTTCGCCTGAGGTGATGGCAATCATCGCGAACCTCGACGACGCTGGACGGCTCGCCGATCTGTCCGCGTCTAATCTCGAACTGAAGGTCGAGGACGCGCAATCAGTGCTTGATATTGCCGATACCACCGCGCGGCTGCGGCGCGTGAACGAGCTGCTGAATAAAGAGATAGAAGTGTTGACGGTGCAGCAGGAAATTAATACTCAGGCTCGCGCTGACATCGACCGCTCACAACGTGAGTTCTATCTGCGACAGCAGATGAAAGCGATTCAAAGCGAACTTGGCGAAGGCAACGAGCTGGCCGAGGAAGTGGCGCAGTTTAGAGAGAAAATCGAAACAGCCAACATGCCAAAAGCCGCCGAAGATGAGGCGTTGCGGCAGTTGAAAAAACTCGAACGGATGCATCCAGATGCCGCCGAGACGGCAACGCTGCGAAACTGGATGGAAATCATGACCGACCTGCCATGGTCCAAAGCTTCGGTTGATAATCTCGACTTACAAAAGGCCGAGCAAATCCTCAATGAAGATCATTATGGACTTGAGAAAGTTAAGGACCGAATCATTGAGGCGCTGGCCGTGCGCAAGTTGAAGGAAAAGCCCAAGGGGCCGATCCTTTGTCTCGTTGGCCCACCGGGAGTGGGCAAAACTTCGCTCGGTCGATCGATTGCGCGGGCGCTCGATCGTAAATTCATGCGGCTATCGTTGGGAGGAGTCCATGACGAAGCGGAGATTCGGGGACACCGGCGCACCTACGTCGGCGCAATGCCGGGCCGCGTTATTCAGTCCATTCAGCAAGCCGGCACTAATAACCCGCTCATCATGCTCGATGAAATCGATAAAGTTGGGGCAGACTTCCGCGGTGATCCCTCGTCAGCCTTACTGGAAGTACTCGATCCGGAACAGAACAACAGCTTTCGCGATAACTATCTTGGCGTCACGTTTGATTTGTCCAACGTAATCTTCATGACGACTGCGAATGTGCTCGATACGATTCAGCCTCCATTGCGTGATCGCATGGAAGTAATTCGTTTGGCCGGGTACACCGAAGAAGAGAAGCGCGAAATTGCGCGTCGCCACCTGTTGCCGAAACAGATGGAAGAGAACGGTGTTACTGCTAAGCATTTGCATATCTCCAAGACTGCGCTGACCGCGCTGATTCAGCAATACACTCAGGAAGCCGGACTGCGACAACTGGAACGGGAGATTGGTCGAATCTGTCGCAAGGTCGCGCGCCGACTCGCTGAAGGCCACAAAGGTTCGGTTCGAGTATCCCTGAAAAACCTTCATGAGTTTTTGGGCGCACCGAAGATAATTCCTGAGGAAGTACTCAAGAAAGATCAGATAGGCGTAGCGACAGGATTGGCCTGGACGGCCGTCGGTGGCGATGTGTTGTTTATCGAAGCGCTGCGGATGAAGGGAAAAGGTAACCTGGTGCTCACGGGACAACTCGGCGAAGTGATGCGCGAGTCAGCGCAGGCAGCATATTCGTACGCGAAGTCGCGCGCTAAGGAGTTGGACATCAACGAAGAAGATTTCAGTAACTATGATCTTCACATTCACATTCCGGAAGGTGCGATTCCGAAGGACGGACCATCGGCCGGGATCACCCTCGCCACTGCGATGGTGTCCGCGCTTTCCGCAAGAGCAGTGAGGAAAGATGTCGCCATGACAGGAGAGATCACGCTGCGTGGCAATGTGCTTCCAGTTGGTGGAGTGAAAGAGAAAGTGCTGGCGGCCCGTCGCGCACGCGTTTCCACAATAATTCTGCCGCAACAGAACCGCCGCGATCTCGAGGAGGTTCCCAAGGAACCTTTCAAAGACATCCGTTTTGTGTTCGTTGATAATATGCGGCAGGTTTTTCGCGAGGCACTAAAGGATCGAGTGATTCCACCGGCGACTTCGGGGCCGCGGCCACAAAGAATGCCACAGGCGGCGGCCGCACGACCTGCCTAAAAGGGTGAGTTTTCACTCCAAATAGTGTCGAGATTGCGTGTCGTTTTATACAACTCCGTGACGCATTCTTGAATCTTATTAGTTGGTTGCTTGAACTGAGTTTGTAGTATTAGTGAACACGAATTTGTTGCCCATCCGCGCGCAACTGCTCAGAAATTGACCCTTTTTCGTTCGTTCAAAAAGCCTGAATGCCCGACCGATAACTAACGTCTGGTAACCTAAGGAGTTGAAGAAATAGCGATGAAATTTTATAGCAAGTTTCCCTCTGGCCTCGCGGCCCTCGCACTGATAGTTACTTTATCCGCTGTCTCCTTCGCGAAGAAGCATGAGGATAGATTCCCCAACGTTAAGATAAGTAATTTTGGACAAATGGACGAGAATTTTTATCGCGGCGCCAGGCCAAAAGCGGAAGACTTTAGAAGTCTCGCGGCACTCGGTATTAAGACCGTAATTGACTTGACGGACAATTCCCTGGAGCGTGAGAAACCTGCCGTTG
>DATLBQ010000376.1:0-6732 GCA_035526805.1 Pyrinomonadaceae bacterium | reverse complement strand
GGTCTTAACATTGAAAAGAAAATCGGACAGCGGGTCTGGACCGCCGGCTCTCATTTGTAAGCTGTAACCGTATTGCTCCTGCAGATGCGTTTCGATCGCTTTCGCTTCATCGTAGCGGTTGCGCGCGTCGGCATTGACCACAATCGAATTTGTTAGTGACTTTATTCGTGGATCAAGTGTCTTGGGAAAATCCAGGTAGCGCCCGAGGTCTGCGGGATAAGGACGCGCGTCATCGCGCAACAACGACAGGTCTGGCTCATTCGTATCGGAGACCACTTTGTAAATCGCGCGCTCAAACTCTCGCTTACGCGTCTGCATTCCACCTTCCGCATCCACACGCACGAAAGGAAAATCGCCCTGAACAGCGATCGGACGCGACGCAGCAAACAGCACGGCAGACTCGACAGGCTCAAGAAAAATAGTCTGCGTAGTCAGGCGATGCAGCGCTACCGTGGTGCCCAACTGAAAAAAGCCCTTGTCATTCTTTTTCTCAGCTGAGCGCTGTTGAGCGGCGATGTCGAGAGCAATTCGCCGACTCTCGACAGACTTTCTCCAACCACGACCGGTAAATTCGTCGAGCGCTACACCGCGCCATCTGTAACCGTTGGCGGGTCGTGCCTCTTCGACGCGGACGCGCATGACCACGGCATTGTCGCGTTTGAGGTCGCCAATCTCACCCAGCGTAACGTCTTCGGAGAATCCTACGAAATTGGTAAGGGCGCCGCCCGAACGACTCAGCGCTGCGGCGCCGGAACGCGGCACCACGAGAAACAGGGGTGCGGCCAGCACGAAGGTTAACAACAGCAGCACGAGCGCCACTAATGGAAGGCGATGCGCTTCTACGTTTCGTCTGAACGTTCGGCCGCGGGCATTCTTAAAGATGCGTGAATCAGGTGGCACAAGCAGGTGCGTCTCTGCCACAGGCATTCGTCGCTTTGACTTTTGAATCTCAAAAGCGATGATCGCCGAAAGGCTACAGAGTAAATACAGTGTCAACGTGGCCAGGAATAAGGGGCTGAAACTGAGGCCCGCGGCCAGCAACACCTCAAAGAAAGAGATTAGATACAGGAAGATCCAATCACGATCTTTCTTCTGCTGCAGCAGCTTTACCACTGAGAGGAAAACAATCAGATGGGCCAATGCCGTTACGCCAAGCCTTCCTGCTGCTTCACCCATGCTCTGCTGATATTTCCAATCGACAAAGAATAATGGCACGGAAATGAGCACTACTATCAGAACCGTGCGTTCTGAAAGTTGCCACTTTGTGTCTTCGACCTGCCAGGCAATTCCAAGTGCCAGCCAGCACAAGACGGCGAGCGTCACCGAAAGGCCACCGGCAAGCAATAGTGCAAGGGTGGCTACCGCGACGGTCAAATAAGAGAACATCCGGAAGTAGTTCTTGAAATTCATCTAGTAGTTAATGGTAAGAAATACTGAAATCCATTTTCCATTTATCATTTTTCATT
Organism: Pyrinomonadaceae bacterium; assembly: GCA_035526805.1. Classification (GTDB taxonomy): domain Bacteria; phylum Acidobacteriota; class Blastocatellia; order Pyrinomonadales; family Pyrinomonadaceae; genus PSRF01. The sequence continues at coordinate 5,266 of DATLBQ010000376.1, read as the reverse complement.
TGCTAATCCGATCGGCAAACACTAGAACCCGGCCCGAGGTTTTTAATAATCCGCGTTTTCAATGGCAGATGAAAAATCTGAAATTAGAAATGGAAAATGTTTAAGTTCTCTATTTTTGAACCAAGCGTATCTCAAAAATTTTGGGCCAAAGCTTTCCAGTCACAAAGAGCCTGCCACCCGCCTCGTCATAGGCAATACCATTCAGCACTGCTTCTTCATCCTGCACTTCGCCGCCCTGCAGCAGTCCCGTCAAATCAATCCAGCCAAGGATTCGTCCAGTCTGCGGATCGATGCGCGCTATCCGGTCAGCGTGCCAGATGTTGGCGTAGATCTCGCCCTGGACATATTCCAGCTCATTTATTTCCGAGACTGCGGTGCGGCCATCAAGAACTGCGATCGTTTTCTTAACCTGGAAGTTGTCCGGGTCGAGAAATCGAATTTGATTTGTGCCGTCGCTCAAGATCAACGATACGCCGTCATTTGTTAGCCCCCAGCCTTCGCCCTGATAACTAAACCTGCCAATGTTTTGAAACGTCGCCGGGTCGTAGATGAAGCCAAGCTGATGTTGCCAGGTTAACTGGTAGATTTTGCCTTTCAGGAGGGTTATACCTTCAGCAAAATAGGGCTCGGGCACTTCGACCTTCTGAACAGGAATCCCAGTCTCAATCTCTACGCGGCGCAGGCTCGAACGGCCGACCTCTCCAGTGCTCTCGAGTAATTTGCCATCCTGGAAAGCTAGTCCCTGGGTGAAAGCGTCTCGATCGTGCGGAAAAACGTGGACGACTTCGTAGCCGTAGACCGGGACTTCCCCTTTCTTTGCAGGAAAGTTGGCGACCGTTCCCGTCTGACAGCCAAGGTTGCTGAGCGAGAATGCGATGGCCAGCACTACTGCCAGCAGCCAGCGATTGTACGGCGGTGTGCCTGGAATTTTGATGATCCGAGTTGTTGGCATTGCCATGGTCCCGCCTGGTTGCACCCTGAAGAAGCAAACGGATCCAGCTTAACATCAGGCTGGTCAGTGGGTATAAGGCGGAAGCCAATCGTCAGGAGAATATTTGACTACTCACAGGCATTTGAGATAAAAGCAGCCCTGCAAGCTTCCATATTTTCCTGCTGAAAAAGGAGAACGATAATGAGTAAAGGACTGGCTCTCGCTTTTTTCCTTGTGTGCGGCGCTTCAGCCGTTATGGCGCAGGACCCGGTAAAAGTTGATTCAAAACATTACTCCGTAGAGTTTGAAAACTCCCAGGTGCGTGTTCTCCGCATTAAGGTTGGACCACACGAGAAGTCGATCATGCACCGGCATCCCAACGCGGTCGCCATTTTTATGACCGACGCCAATGGGAAGTTCACATTTCCGAATGGCACCTCGCAGGACATTAATTCAAAGGCTGGCGAAACTCGCTGGACACCGGCGATCACACATCTCCCCGAGAACACCAGCGACCAGCCGTTCGAGGTTATTCTGGTTGAACTGAAGAGCAGGTCAATGGCAAAGCGTTCAACCAAGAAGCCGGCCAACACTGGCGCGAACATAACACCATAAGTAGTCAGCCAAGGAGAATTGATAGAAAAAAAAGCCCGCGAAAGATTAAATCTCTCGCGGGCTTTCGAATTAGCGTACCTGCCGGTTCAAGGCGTTAGGCCGACGCGCCTCATCAAGTCTTGAAAGCGCGGGTCGGAGCGCAGATTATCAACGCGCGGGTCAACCTTAATCGCTAAAATGGTTGAAGAGCGTTCTTCATACAGCTTGTTGAGGATTTCAAAAGCTTTGTTTTTATCTCCGAGTTCTGCATACATTGTGGCTTTAATGTAGGGCGGTACTTGAGGGGCTTGGCTGTTTTCGGTCATCGCCCGCAAAAATCCCTGCCAGCCACCAGCGGCAAAACTTTCGCGCACAAACGCCGCACCTTGTCGATTGCCGAGTATCTCGGCAATTTTAGCGCGTTCTTCGACGCTTTCGGCGTAGTTCCGCTGCGATTGATAAGCGATGGCTAGCCCGGAATGCGACGGTATGAAATAGGCATCTAATTCGAGAGTTTTCTTGAATTGCGCGATAGCTTCGTCGTAACGCCGTGCGTCAAGCAGAGCCATACCAGTCGAATGACTTATACTTTGCGAGAGCGGATTAATCTCCGCAGCCCGAAGCGTTTCCGCCAGCGCTTCCTCATGCCTGCCGTGATGGGACAACAGCTCGCCGTAGGTTTCATGCGCCGACGCGTCGTTTGGGTCTAGTTCGAGAGCACGTTGGTACTCGCGTTCCGCCGCGCCAAAATCATAATCATATTTGTAGAGGATCACGCCTAGAGCTTCGTGCGCGGTAGATAATTGGTCGTCAAGAGAAATAGCTTTCAGCGCGTTCTCCTTCGCCTTTAACTTAGTCTCGCGGGACCGAAAATCGTTCGCGCCCGCTAGAGCTAAATAAACGCCTGCGAGGTTGGCATAAGCGGCGGCGAAGTTCGGGTCCAGAGCTATTGCCTGCTGAAAGTATGCTAGAGCTTTACGCGCATCTTGCGGCGTGTACTTCTCAACATGAAAACGTCCTCTTAAAAAGAGTTGATAAGCTTCGACGTTTGTTGTGGACCCTTGCGTCACCCGACGCTCGTCTGCTCCCGATAGTCGCGCCCCTAATTTACGCGAGACATCACGCGCGATCTCGTGCTGCAACGCCAGCAGGTCCGTCAACTTTCTACTGTATTGCTCGCCCCAAAGTTGGTCACCATTGCGTCCATCGACGAGGGAGAGGTACAACGTCAAATCCTGGCCGCGCTGCACGACCCGCCCTTCCAGCAGTGCCTGCACGGATAGCGAATTGGCCACCTGCTGGTGCTCGATAGTTTTGCCTTTGAATGGGAAGACCGAGCTTCGCGCCTTGACCGTCAGGTTGGGCAGTTTCGACAGGTTATTGATGAGAGTTTCGGTCATCCCATCAGACAAGTAATCTAAATCCGCATTTCCGCTTTCGTTGATGAACGGAAGCACGGCGATTGACTCTATCCGTGTTTCGGCTGGTCCGTAATAGCGGTAGGTAAAAACCGCCGCGATGCCTAGCGGCACCACGAGAAGCGTAGCAAGCATCCAGGAGGGTCGTCTCGTCTGATTTCGCGATGCTTGCTGGCTGACGGTGGTTTCCTTCACTCCAGTCAAGCTTTCGCTTGCGTCTGAAGTTAGAGTGGCAGGTACTCGCTCCAGCGTGTGCATTGGCCGGCGGTCGGGTGTGTTGTCGGCATCACTCGCGAGCTCGTCCCGAGCAACATCCTGGCCTCTCTCTGCCAGCTCTTCCTCTTCCTCTACGACCACCTTGACCATGTCGATCTGTTCAGACCACTCGCCTACTTTCGGGTCGAAGATGTAGCCGCGCCCGCGCTCGTTCCTCAGGTACTGATTGCCACCTTCGCCTAGCGCATGCCTTACATCTCTTAGGCATTGCACCAGAGAGTCGTCGGTGACGGCCCGCCCCTCCCACACCTGCTCGATAAGCTGATCTTTGCTAATCAAACGACCGCTGTTTTCGACGAGATATTTGAGCGTCTTGTATGCCTGCGGTCGCAGGTGGACGGGCTGGCCTGCGCGCAGCAAAGTGCCTCGCGCCCTGTCGAGCACAAACTCTCCGAACAGATGTAGCTTCTCGTCCCCCATCCTTACCAAAACTTATCCAGGCTGAAGAACCGCAGCGCTTAGGTTAAGCGGTCATCTCGATTCTTCATCCACTTTTCAGCCAATTTTAGTCCATTTTTCAGCTTACTTTCGTTACGAGGTAATTCTGCACCGCTATTGTGCAGACACGCGACTGAAGGAAGGGCCGGCAGCGACCACCAGGGTCAATAAGTCGGGATGGCGAATTATAGAGCACGCCTCGCCGCCGCTGCTACGACAAAACAGGAGGTTGGATTGAAGAGAACACGCCGCATTGAAGTAATCAGGTTCGAGCGCCGGATTACCTGCAGCAACGAGAACAACGCGCCCCACCCTTCTGACGGCCATGAAATTGACGTTCTTCTGGAGGCTCTCGGCGACATTGTGGCCGCTCCCGAAGAATTGCGTTTCGAAACTGATCAGGGCGGTGAAGAGGTCCCTTCGGACAAACGCGGGCAATAGCCCGACCAATGAAGACTAAAAAAAAGGAGATCAAAGCAATGAACACAATACTAACGAAGTCGATAGTGATCAGCCTGGTCGCCGTAGCAATGGCGTTCGGCATGTATGGCACCACTCAGGCAAACCCCCAAGCGCCAAATTGTAGCGCGCAGACGCTACGCGGCTCGTACCTATTCTCCGCACAAGGGTGGAATATCGTCGGAGGTGTTGCGCAACCGAAAGCCATCGTTGAAGGCATCGATTTCAATGGAGACGGCACCTTGGTTAGCCCATTCGCGACGGTGAGCATAAATGGCAACATTTTCCGTTCCAGCGGAGGGGTAGGATCTTATGCAGTCGAGGCAGATTGTACGGGTACGCTCACATTTACTGCTGGTCCAAGCTTTGACATATTCGTCCAACCCGGCGACGGCAAGACCGTTTGGTTGATCCAGACCGGCGCCCCGGCAGTATTTGAGGGGACGGCAACCAGAGTATCACCCTAAAACGCTGCCGATCCCGCTTCCACCACGGCAAAGGTAGTGTGCCGGCACCCTGAAGCTGGCCTCGATAGGGTCCAGCCTAGCCGGCGGCGTCGAGCCTCCTCGCTAGACCTTCCCTTCTACGAAGGCTTCTGAAGCTCTCGAGAGTCAGCACACAAAAAGCCCGCAAGAGCATAAATACTCTCGCGGGCTTCGTTTAATAATCCCGGCGACTTCCTACTCTCCCACACAGTTACCCGCGCAGTACCATCGGCTCCAGCAGGCTTAACTTCCGTGTTCGGGATGGGAACGGGTGTGACCCTGCCGACAAAATCACCGGAAAAGTTGTGAAACAACTTTTGGGCTTTGGTCTTTGTACTCTGGTCTTGGAGCTTTTACGAGGCTTGAGTCAAACAACGAAAGAAGCTCAAAGACCAAAGACCTAAAACCAAAGACCAGTCAAAAGATCTGGGAAAATCGAATAGTGACCGTTAGGCAAGGCACGCGCAAGCGCGAATTTGTTGCTTGAGTAAATTTTATGGTCAAGCCAAGGGACTGATTAGTAGTGGTCAACTGAGCACATTACTGCACTTACATATCCACCCTATCAACCTCGTGGTCTACGAGGAGTCTCACTGGCAGGAATAATCTTGGGTCTGGCTTCACGCTTAGATGCATTCAGCGTTTATCCATGCTCCACATAGCTA
>DATLBQ010000375.1:0-11909 GCA_035526805.1 Pyrinomonadaceae bacterium | reverse complement strand
ATCTTCAAAAACTCTTCCAGCGCCCGCAACCCACCAATTCCCGGCATGGAAACGTCGAGCAGAACAACATCGTAGGCGCGGCGACCGTATGACTCGAGACCTTCTTCACCCGTTTTTGCGAGGTCGACACGGTAGCCTTCGGAAGAGAGCAGCGTTTCCAACACTTCACGCATTATCTCTTCATCGTCGACAATGAGTACTGAACCTTTTTTAGCCACGCGTCTTTCTGACTTTACCGCCAATCCTGTTGAACCTCTTGTGTTTTTGTGAGCGAGTCAGTTTAGGGGAGATCAGCGCAAAAAAAAAGGCAACAGCCAGCCGGCAGTGAGTCAGTTTGAATTCGTCACGCAGCTTACCTAACCGAGCGCGGACCGGGGTCCCCGGCGGGGCAGCGCCGCTGGGGTGGTGGATGCGCCGGATGCTACACCCAACTCCACCAGTAGGTTCGGTTACGTGCCAAAATTATCGCTAAAGTAATTTCCAGCATCCGGCGTTACCGCGCTCGGTTCTGGAAGAAGGTTGGGATCTGAGTTGGTGGGGATCTGACGTGTGTGAAACTAATCGGCAACTGCCTGCAATCGAGCGCGAGCCTGCACGGTCGGCAAAGTAATACGAAAGATAGTTCCATGTCCCGGCGTGCTTTCAACGCTGATGTGGCCGGAATGTTCCTGCACGATCCCGTAAGAAACGGCGAGACCAAGACCAGTGCCGCGACCGACGCCCTTGGTGGTGTAGAACGGGTCGTAAATCTTGGCAACATTTTCCGGAGCGATGCCAATTCCGCTATCGGCTATCTGGATCGTCAGGGAGTCGTCGTCTGAAGTCATTGTAGAAATTCTGATCGAGCCGCCAAAAGGAGTCGCGTCGCGCGCGTTAAGCAGCAGGTTGGTAAACACTTGCTGGAGCTTGCCGCTGTTGCCAATTACCGGCGGCGAATCAGGATTGTAGGCACGCACGATTTCAATTTGGTTGCCGCGCAACTGTGGCTCGAGCAGTTGCAGTGTGTCGTCCAGGACGCGGCCAATGTCGAGTTCGGTAAACTCGGTTGCGTCCCCTGTGCGCGAAAAATTCAGCAGGTTGTTGACGATGTTCGTAGCCCGTTCAGCCTGCCGGCGCACCTTCAACAATAGAGCATGCTTCGGATCAGTTTCAGAAAGCATACCCAAAAGCATTTGGGTATACGACGAAACGCCTGTGAGCGGCGTGTTCACTTCGTGAGCAACGCCTGCCGCCAGAAGTCCAATCGACGAAAGTTTTTCCCGCTGTTGCAGTTGTTCTTCCAGCCGCACGCGCGAAGTCACATCCTCAAGTACGACGAGCGCGCCAGTTTGCTCCTGAGAATCCTGCAACGGCGCAATGGCGATGTTGAGCACGAGCGGACGTCCGACGAAAGTTGCGGTGTGAATCTTGTAGATGTTCCGGATTTCTTTAAGCCGCCAGCGGTCATTGCCAAGCACCTGGCGTAGCGTGTCGGTAAAATCTTCAGAGAAAAGATCTTCAACTCGCTTTCCCACCGCCTGCGCGCGACTCAAATCCAGAATTTCCTCGAGCGCCGAATTAAGTCGAGTCACGCGACCCTCCAGGTCGACTGCGAGCAGTCCAACGTTAATCGACTCAATGATGGACTCGTTAAACTCCTTCAGCAGTTTCAACTCCGCCGCCCGGTCACCCTGTTCCTGATACAGCAGACTGTTTTCGATCGCGACGGCCACATAACCAGAGACCGTAAGTAGTATGTCAACGTCTTCCGATGAAAGCAGCGCGCCGTCAGCAGACCGCCCCAGGCCGATTACGGCAACCATGCGGCCGCGCACGACGCAGGGTACGTAGTAGTGAAGCGCCCGGCGCACGAACCCAGTTGTTTCCGGCACCAAATCCAAATCATCGGTGCGAACTACCCCGGTTTCCGCGGAGCGAATGCGAATCATCTCGCGGAAGTCCGGAGGCACTACCATCTCTGAGGAAAGGCCGGCAGCGCGAGCCACGCGATAACCGGCCGGGGAGTTTTTGTCTTCAATGAAAATTGCAATGCGCCCAACATTCATTACCTGCTGCAGGCGACTGACGAGCGAATCCAGCAACGGATCGAGAGCAGTGGTGGCTGAAAGCGTGCGGCCAAAGTCGAGCAAGCTATTACGCATGTCGTAACGTTCGCCATAAAACAGCCGGTCTATCTGTTCCTGTAAAAAGCTTTTCACGGGCGCAGCAATCATAACGATAGCTGCCATAGCCACAATCGCGATCACCACGCGCAGAGTAATCTCGCCCGACGTAAATCCTTCATCGCCGCTGAGCGCGTATAACCCGGCAAAATAGACCACCGCGCCAACCATCAAAGCAATCGCCAGCGTTGTCAGGACATAAACGAATACGCGGCGCACAACCAGTTCCACATCCATCAGCCGATAACGGACTACGGAATAGCCGAAGGCAAGCGGGATGAGAATCAAAGGCAGAACTGCGACATCGGTCAACCCGGGATCGGTTTGCGCGCCGAGGAGAAATCCGATGGCGTAGAGCAAGGTAAATGGAGCGACGGCTAATAATGATCCCCAGATCACCCACTTCATCTGTTGCCGAACTACCGCGCTCTCGGCTTTGACCCAGGTCCTGATTAGGAAGACGACACTGGCGATCAAGCCCGCAATGAAGTGCAAAAAGCTCAGCTTGTAGAAGGTGCCGACAAAAGACTCCGATAAATTCGGAAGGAGCCGAAACGCGGGCACAATGGGCGTCAACACACCGCGCAGGAAAACGAACGTTGCCAGCAGCATTAACAGTATCGCCGGCACATAGAGCAGAACGGCGCGCCATCGTTTTCGTTCAAAGAGTTGCTGTCGCAACGGATAAAGAAGACAAAAGTGGAGAAAGAGGGGAGGAAAGAGAATGAACGCTGCATTTCTCAAAAATGCGATCGCTAAGTCCAGATCGCGATAAGTGCCAACGGGTGTGTAGAAACAAAAAACGAATGCAGCCAAACAGACAGACGCAAAGTGCAAAGCAAAAGGTGCGCGGCCCCCTTGCTTGAAAAGGACAAAGAAACCGACAAAGAGAAAGACCAGACCAATCAGGTTGATATAAACATCACGCGGCGCCCACTTATGGATGGCATCAAGCTGATCAAGATCGGCGTAGTAAAACCGACTGTCTTCCGGATAGGAAGGGCGTTCGATGAAGTAATGAATATCGCCGCCTACCCGTGCCTGGTCCAGATAGATTTGGACATCGTTCGCGCGCGCAACCTCGTCGTAGTCGCGATTGTTTAAGCTGACGCCTAACAGACGATCGCCAGGCAAGATCTGGCTACGTGCCCCTGAGGAACCAGGCTCGACAGTTTCAGCGACAATCCCTTGCTTCGTATTGGTCCAGCGGACGCCGTCCCAGGGTGGGGTTTCGTGTCTCAATCTCTGGGCAAAGTTGAGGATGCCCGCTGTCACCAGCAGGGCGGCGCCGGCCAGCACCAGCCACGTTCCAGTTGTGAATACTGATCTTTTCACCTAAGTAAGCTTAACCCGTCAGTTCTAAGAGCCAGCGATCCGAGCTGAAAAGGCAAGGTATGTTCCCAAGGGCGATTTTTGACTGTCCTTTACTCTCTCTCCCCGCAATCATGCTGGTACACGTGGGTGACGTCTTAACCGGAGACTCCCGCTATCCAAGTTTTTGAACTTCTCCCGACTTTTTGGAGAAAAGGGCAGTGGGCTGACCTGATGATTACGTCGTGACGGGAGGGATAATTCCCGTAGAATCTCCCTCCTTTAAAATCGGAGTGAGATTCCCCCTCGAACAGAACGACGACCGGTGCTTAGTTGCGTAAGTATCTCGCCGTTTTCAGTGCCTGGCTGAATATCGAGCAAGTTACGCGCGTCAAGTATCGCTTCAGCGCGGATGGGCAGTCCGAAGCTTGGCAACTCCTGAGTAACCTGCACGCTTAGAGAGGGATCGTAAACAGCGAGACGTCCGGCGAACGGATCGATCGCAAACACTGTGGCATCTGGCGAGAACCGCAGCACCGTTCGGATATTTGTGCTGGAGCCAAGATCCACTCCCAGTTGAAACGCCGCCGACTGAAACAAGCCGCTTTCAAATATATCGCCCGGCGCAGAAACTTCGCCGGACGCGAGCCGCTGTCCGCGGCCAAACGCGAATCCGCCTGAGGCCGTCCACATGCGGCTGAGCCTTCTTGTGTAAACCAATCGCATCCCTTGTGAGGATCCCTGCTGGTTGGCAACGTTGATAAAATCCTGGCCAGTTGAACCTGAGAATGCCGTCATGGGCGTGCTCAGCAAGCCGACTCCGCGGGCTGAAGTTGAATCAAAGAACGCAGTTCCTTCCAAATTCGAACTGGAATCAAGAACTCTCTCAATTCCAAACTCGAGCCGATGACTGCGATCCATTACCGCTCGACCATCAACGTAGGCTATCGGCCGTCTCGTTGCGTCTCTGAAGACAACCTGATTGTCTTCAAAGGCGGCCAAATTTTGAATGCTGCTTTCATCGCCGCCCGGTGCATACGCTGCTTTCAAACGAGTGCGCGCGTTCACGTCGTATTGAATACCAAGGCGCGGGGTGATCGAATGCGCTCCACCGCCACCAATGAAACGAGAGTAATCGAGTCCAAGAACGACCACGATGCCGTCGCGCACTATCCACTCGTCAATCGCCCTGACGGAAATCTGGCCCAGACGAAGACCGGAGGTGCCAGGTGCATTTTCGCTTGAGGACAGCCAGGCCGGTTTTCCGAACTGCACAGTGCCCACCGTTAGACCCACCCGATGATTAAGGCCGGGGCGAAGGTGAGTGCTCGCCTCAAAACGTTCCGGACCATTCGGGCCCCCCGTTGTTTGGCCGGAGAAGATTAGTTCAACCCGATCACTTGGAGAGGTCGAAACCGCAAAATTGAGCCCGGGATAGCCAGGGCCGTAGGCATTGCCTGCAAAATATGTTTCGAGAACTCCCTGGACTCTGCGGTCGGTTCGATGGTCGGCGGTGTCGGTGGTGTCCGGAACGCCGGTAACATCTCCTGCGCCTTCGGCCGGCATTTCTGTTTCGGAGGTTTCCCTGCCAAGCGCGGCTTGAATGTCGGCGTTCTCGCCCTCTTGCGCCTGAAAGATTGAACGACGCGTCTGTGCAGCTCGCAGGGTCCACTTCACGTCGTCGCGATCCTTGCGACGTTCCGGTAAGGTGTTACCAGCACCGGTAGGTTCGAGATTGAAGCGATAAACCAATTCCTGCGAAGGGCGAACTTCGACCGAGGTGAAGACTACTTCGTTAAATCCTGCCGCAATCGCCCGGATACCATAACGGCCAGGCGAGATGCGCGCGCTAAAGTGCCCGGCGGAATCACTTCGGGTCTGTTTAGTGACTTTATTTGCGCCATCTCTCAGGAGAGAAATCAAAGCCCCTGAAACGGGATTTCCTTTGTTATCAAGGACGGCGCCGGTAATCGTCGCGAGGTTGGTTTTGCCAGCGCCTGCTACGGGCGCCCCGAGGCCCTGTAGGCAAAGCCCCGCCGTAAACGCTGTCAGAGCCAGGCCGAGCACTCTTCTCCCCATTGTTCCTTTTAGTGTCTTCATCGCCACGAAACCTCCTGACGCCTCCTGCAGGAAACGTTTGAAGCAACCGACTGTGACTGTGTTGTACGCAATAGGAAGAAGTCTCCCCGGATTTTCCTGCCGTCTCATTACACAAAGGCAGGCAGCTAAGGCAGCGTTACTCTCGCCGCGGAAAAGGCGAACTGGTTCAGGCCAGGAGACTTACCGGAACCCTTTGAATAAGCGCATTTTCCGCCAAAAATGAAAGTACTGTCAAGCATTAGGCGCTATTCTGCGCCTATTTTAGCCCGCTTTGCCGACGGTTTCCGCCGTGCTACGATTCCAGTCGTCTAATTTTCCGCTGTGATTGGCATCCATGATTGATAAAGTTCGCTTAACCCGGCTCCCCAATGGCATCACCGTTTTAACTGAGCACATGCCCGGGTTGCGTTCAGTGACGGCCGGAATTTGGGTGCGCCGAGGATCCCGCCACGAGGCTCCGGAACTCAACGGAATCTGCCACTTCATCGAACACGCCGTCTTCAAGGGAACGCAACGCCGTACTGCCCGCGACATAGCTGTTGAATCGGATCGACTAGGGGGCAACCTTGACGCCTTTACGACCCATGAGATGACTGGTTTCGCCCTAAAGGTTGCGGACAAGAGTCTGCCGCAAGCGCTCGATCTGCTTACCGACATCCTGGCTAATCCCAGGTTTGACCAAAATGATCTCGATCGTGAACAAAAAGTGATTCTCGAAGAGATGAAAATGGTTGAAGACACTCCTGACGAACTGTTAGGCGAGCTCTTTAATGCGGCTTATTTTCCGGGACACGCGCTGGGACGACCAATTGAAGGCACTGAAGAAACTGTTTCTTCGTTCGATCAGAACACGCTGGTGGCCTTTCACGTTCGTGAGTTCTCGCCTTCTAATCTGGTGGTAGCGGCGGCCGGGAACGTCGAGCACGAACAGTTGGTTGATTTAGTCGCAAACTCTTTCCGCGATTCCGCCGTAGCCGGCGACACTTCGCCCAACGGATTTGGGCAACAATCGCCGACGCCTGCAGCGCCGATCCTGATCGAACAAAAAAAGGAATTGGAGCAAGCGCATCTGGTGATCGCGGTGCCGTGGCCCGATGCGAAAGATAGCGATCGCTACGCCGCCAGTCTGCTCGCATCAGTTATTGGCGGCGGCACTTCAAGCCGGCTTTGGCAGACTATTCGGGAAGAGCGCGGCCTTGCCTATTCAGTCGGAGCGGGTGGAAGCACTTTTTCAGATGTCGGGGTGTTTACCATCTATGCCGGAACTTCGCCGGAATATTTGGATGAAGTGCTCGATATATCCTTGGAAGAAATGCGGCGCGCCGCCAATGACTCTGTTCCCGAAGAGGAGCTGAAGCTTGCAAAAGACCAGGCTTTATCATCCATTCTGCTGAGCCTTGAATCTTCGAGCGCGCGCGTCAGCACGCTGGCGCGCCAGGAGATTATTCACGGCCGTCGTATTCCACCCGAAGAGATCATCGAAAAGATGGAAGCGGTGAATTCGGAAGACTTACAACGCGTCGCCCGCAAATACTTCCGGAGCGATACCCTCGCCCTCGGCGCCCTGGGAAACCTCAACGGCTTTCGCGTCGAGCGCTCGCGGCTGCGGATTTGAAGACTCGTCCGAAGTTTTTCACCTACTGTTTTTTCCTCAAGAAGCAAACGGTAGTTTCGTCCTCAATTTTATTAATTCAAACAGGTCTGTACCTAAAACGTCGCAAACTAACAGTTTGCTTTACACCCACGCCTGTAGCCGTTTCGCGTATTAAATGCTAAAGTTTGCTTCCACCTTTTCGTAGTAGTCGGTTCTTAGTTTTTAATTCCTGAACATGAAACTTACCGTTCTCGGCAGCGGCTCGACGGGCAATGCGGTTTTAATTGTTGCCGGCGAAACTCGTGTCCTGGTTGATGCCGGATTAAGCGTCAAAGAATTGGCGCGCCGCCTCGCAATGGTCGGCGAAGACGTGCAACAGCTGGATGCAGTGCTCGTCACACACGAACACGGCGACCACGCCGGCGGGCTGCGCGTGTTGCTGCGCACGGTCGATTGCCCTGTCTACATTTCCGCTCAAACCTGCGATGCTTATATCTGCGAACGCAGCAACCTGAACGACGAAGAGCCCCGCAAGCGCGCCAAGGCACTGCAGGATCGCGTCGAACAAATTGAATCAAGCAAAGACTTTCGCATCGGCGAGATCGACTTTCATCCGTTCACAATACCTCACGATGCCGTAGACAATTTTGGATTTACTGCCACGCATCAAGGCGTAAAAATTGCCACCTTGATGGATTTCGGCCACATCACCACGCTGGTCAGTGAGCGCCTGAGGGGTTGTGCCGCAGTGGTAATTGAGTCAAACCACAGCCGGGACATGTTGAAAGCCTGTGAATTCTATCCCTGGGAACTGAAGCAGCGAATTCTTTCGCGGCTGGGGCACCTTTCGAATGAAGACCTGGCCGATTGGATCCGCGATGATTTCGACGGAGTGGCGCAACATCTGGTGTTAACCCACCTTTCGCAGCGTGCCAATAATCCTTACCTCGCGAAGATTTCCGCGGAAGTTGCGTTGCAGGAACGGTTTCCCCTGTTTCATGCCGACACGCAGGTGAGCTTGTCGTTTCCCAAAGAACCTACTCCGTGGATCGAGGTGTGAGCGGGATGAGGACGGCAGAGGGATGAATCAAGCTGCGGCGGTGAATGAAGATCTAAAGTCTCACGGTTGGGAAGGGTGGCTTGCCCGCGCTTACGTTGAACGGCATTCGACGAGCGGGGGCAAGCCACCCTTCCCGACCCTGAGCTTTTTCAGCAGCTTTTCAACCTTTCCAGCTCCGAGCTTTTCCATCTGCTTCCCTTGGCTCTTGACTGCTTTGCTGATTCTTTCGGCGTCGATTTTCGGTTCCGCTTGTGCGACCAACAAGGGCGCCGGAAGTATTCCGCCGGAGGTGGAATCTGCGATTAGCACGCTCAGCGATGAGATCGCTGCAGAGCGTTACGACAAGATCTACAACGAGGCTTCAGAGCTGTGGCGCCAGACAAGTTCGGTTGAAGAATCCACCGCAACTTTCAAGACCCTGCGCACTAAATTGGGACCGGTGGAGAGTCGCACGCTGCAGTCGGCGACTGAACAACAGAATTCGGGTGGACCGCTAAAAGGACGTGCGTACATCGTGAACTACCGCACGAAGTTTCACAATGGCGAAGGCATGGAAACCTTCACGCTTGTTGAACGCGATGGGCGCTGGCTGCTCGCGCGTTACTTTGTAAACTCGACCGCGTTGAAATGACAATCCGCCGATTACGCGAATACACAGATAGGCAGTCAGATTTGTTCAGTGGTCTTAATCCGTGTAATCGGCGTAATCTGCGGAAATAAAATATGATCGAACGCTACACATTGCCGGAAATGGGCGCGCTCTGGAGCGACGAAAACAAATTCCGGAAGTGGTTGGAAGTAGAAATTGCGGTTTGTGAAGTGCATGCTGAGCTGGGAACAATTCCCCGCGACGCGCTCGAGCAGATCAAATCGCGAGCGAAGTTTTCAGTAGACCGAATACGTGAAATTGAGAAGACGACCAACCACGACGTCATAGCCTTCACCACAAACCTCGCTGAAAACATTGGCGACGCCGCGCGCTTCGTCCACTACGGATTGACTTCATCCGATGTGGTCGATACCGCCAACGCACTGCTATTGCGCGAGGCATGCGATCTCCTGCTCGCGAAAATCGAGACGCTGCTGGAAACATTGAAACGCCGCGCCTTCGAATTCAAGCACACGCCGCAAATTGGCCGCACGCACGGCATCCATGCTGAACCAACCTCCTTTGGGCTGACTTTCGCCCTCTGGTACGACGAGATGCGGCGCAATCGAGAACGCTTGCAACGCGCGCGCGACACTGTGGCCGTTGGCAAAATAAGCGGCGCGGTCGGAACATTTGCGCTGCTCGACCCTCACGTTGAAGAGAAAGTTTGCGCACGCCTGGGGTTGAAAGCAGCGCCTGTTTCAACTCAGATCATTCAGCGAGACTGCTACGCCGAGTATTTATGTACGTTGGCAATCGTTGCCTCATCGCTCGATAAATTTGCGTTGAATATTCGCCACTGGCAGCGAACTGAAGTGGGCGAAGCGCAGGAACGTTTTACAGTAGGACAAAAGGGTTCGAGCGCTATGCCTCACAAACGAAATCCGATCATTTCAGAACGGATTTGTGGAATTGCGCGCGTCATTCGGGCGCACAGCCTCGTCGGGCTCGAAAACGTCGCCCTCTGGCACGAGCGCGACATTTCACATTCGTCCGCCGAACGTGTGGTACTTCCGGACGCGAGCATCGCCCTCGATTACATACTGAACAAAGCCAACTCGCTTATCGCGGGGCTGGTAGTTCATCCCCAGCGAATGCTTGAAAATTTGCAACTTACGAAAGGACTGGTGTTCAGTGGTCAGCTTTTGCTGGCGCTCACTCAGAAAGGCGTGTCGCGCGAAAGCGCGTATGAATGGGTCCAGAGAAATGCAATGAGGGTTTGGGATGAAGGGGAAAACTTTCAGCAGCTGTTGCAGCAGGATGCCGACATCGCGAGGCATCTATCGCCGGCGGAGATTGATACCGCGTTCAGGTTTGAGAGTTACCTGCGAAATGTTGATGCGATATTTGAGAGAGTATTTAGAAGCGAAGCGGGCGGCGGGCGTGATGAGGTCAGTACCACCTCGCGGTAGCGGGTGGGTCGTAAGTATTTGGCGAAGCGCCTCCATCACCAAACTCGAAGAGGAAGAGATTTTCCATTTTCCATTTCTCAATTTCATTTTACATTGAAAAACATTCGTCCTCTTATTCAATGGAAAATGAAAAATTTGAAATGAGAAATGGAAAATCTGCCTATTCCTGCCGACAGCAGTTGGCACAACCTACTTACTTGTTGACGATATTCTCTGCCATGTTGCCGATAATCGGCAGTTTGAACTTTTCCCCTTGATAGGCTTTGATCGCGGCGAATACAAGACCGATAAGAAATACCAGTCCGAGCAACCAGAATATCAGCCAGATGAGCCAGACAAACAGGTGAATTAAAGAGCCGATACCCCCGCCGACTATCGCGCCGCCGATGCTGAAGGCAAACGTCAATACGATCGCAATCACAGCCAGCACCACCATGATCACCGAGTTTGCGATGCCAAAGATGATCGACTGCAGCGCATGAAAACGCACAAAGCGGTTTTCCTTTTCAATGAAGAAAAAGATTACTCCCACGATCCAAATGTACGAAAGTGCCGCCGCTATCTTTGGATCGAGGCCGCTGCCGGTTGACGAAGTCCCTGTTTGCGGATTGCTTCCCGGGCTCGCCGCGGGTGGAGGGTTTTGCATTGCTGTGAATCTCCTGTACTAGTCGGAAGTTTGAAACTGAAAATGTAAGACCGGGGCGAGATAGTATGTCATCCGCTACACCTCAAGCAATGTTCTGTCCTACTATGAGTGTCTTAATTTCAGTTTTCTCGGTGTGACCTTTGTGTGCCCCGTCTCTCTGTGATAGATGATCGGAGGCACAAACGCAGCCTGGATGCACCGAGAACAGAGGAAGCAGATGAAAGCTAAAGTCTTTGTAAGTCTAAAGCCGGGCGTACTCGACCCTCAGGGCAAGGCGATTCAGCATTCGGTCGAGCTGCTGGGGTTCACCGGCATCGCCGACGTGCGCCAGGGCAAATACTTTGAAATTGCGCTGCAGGGTTCCGCCGACCAGGAGCAGGCGCGCGAATCCGTGGCCCGCATGGCGCGGGAAGTTCTTTCGAATCCGATTATCGAAGACTACCGAGTGGAGATTGAAGGGTGAAGTTTGGAATCGTAGTGTTTCCTGGGTCGAATTGTGATCATGATGCCTATCACGTGATCTCGAAACAGGTTGGGCAGCCGGTAGATTTTATCTGGCATCGCGACACCGACCTAAACTCTTTCGACGCCCTGATCATTCCCGGAGGTTTTTCCTACGGCGACTATCTGCGCGCCGGAGCGTTGGCCCGGTTTTCACCGGTGATGGAGTCGGTAAAAAAGTTTGCTGAGTCAGGCCGGTTCGTGTTGGGAATATGCAACGGCTTTCAAATTCTTTGTGAAGCCGGGCTATTGCCGGGCGCGTTGATCCGCAATCGTGATCTGCACTTCATTTGTGAACACGTGTTTGTTCGGGTGGAAAGTTCCGACACTCCGTTCACCAACGAAATGAAATCGGCGACAGTATTACGCCTTCCTATTGCACACGCCGAAGGTAACTACGTCTGCGACGACGCGGCACTCGCTGAACTGCGTCAGGACCAACGAATCGTCTTTCGGTATTGCGATCAGAACGGC
>DATLBQ010000374.1:0-17703 GCA_035526805.1 Pyrinomonadaceae bacterium | reverse complement strand
TTTGGAATGCTCTGAGCTGTCAGCGCTTTGGTTTGGTTACGACGATTCGCACAAAAAGTGCTTTGCCAGCGCTTTTGTCTCAGGTCAGCGCACTCAAGAAGAGCGCCGCGATTGTTAACTTTCTGTCGCATGCTGCTTGCGGTTGCATTAAGCGACAAAATGCCAGATTGAAGGCATGCGCTTTGCCAACCCCAATCATGAGCGCTCTTTAAACGAACAAAGGACCAGGAGAAATGGAGCAAGAATTAGCATTAGCACTTCGGGAAAGGGCCGTAGCGGCCTTGCAGACATTGACCACCATGCTTAAGGTGGCGCAAAACCTGCTCAAACAAGGCAATCAAACAGAGGCTGATCGCTTACGAAACGAAGCTCGCTACAAACGTAACGAATCAATACTGCTGATGGATCAGGCACGCTCAGTGGAACAACGTTCATCCAATGTGGTGAAATTTCCTCATCGAAACACCGGGCCTTTACCGTCGCAAACTAGTGAAGAGATGCATCACAGGCATAGCCGACTGCGGACCGGGTAACAGTAAATTCCTACGGACACACCGCCTGGCGCGCCTCTCTAATTCGAACTGGTCAGACGCAAAAAAATCTCTTCGAGTGTCTCAGTATGAGGTGAGAGTTCCGTCACCCGAATACCATTCTCAACCAACATTGCATTTACGCGTGGAATAGATTCGTGCGGCAACTTTAGGTAGAGAGAGTTGGAACCGTTGCGGCTGACGCTAAGCTCTGACACACGTTGCAGAAGATTGTATGCGTGCTCGAGCGGTTCGGCAGTAATCTTAAGTACTCGATCGGATGAAAAGAGATTTTCCACGCCACCCTCGTACAGCAACTGGCCATGGTCGATGATCGCAATTCGATTGCAAACACGCTCTACCTCGTGAAGCAGATGACTGGAAAGCATGATGGTTAAGCCGAGTTCATCCCGCAAACGGGGCAACAGCCGTCGGATTTCCTGTATCCCATGCGCGTCAAGACCGTCAGTTGGTTCGTCAAGAATTATGAATTCGGGTCGCGGCAGAAGTGCTTGCGCTATGGCCAGCCGTTGCCGCATGCCGTGAGAATACTTGCGCACCTGGTCGTTCGCACGTTTGCTCAACCCAACCAGGGCTAACGTCTCATTAATGTGTGGTCGGCTTGCGCCGCCGGATAGCGCTGCGAGCATGCGAACGTTGTCGAAGCCGGAAAAGTTTTCATAGAACGCCGGCGATTCCACGATGGCGCCGATGCGGCCAAGCGCTCGCAATGGATGACTCGACATGTCGTGCCCGAAGAGCAGCACGCGGCCGCTTGAAGGTCTCACCAATCCGAGCGCCATACGAATCACGGTGGACTTGCCCGCGCCATTCTGGCCCAGGAAGCCGAAGATATCGCCGCGTTGCACGGATAACGAAACGCGATCTACAGCCGTGCGACTGCCATATCGTTTGGTTAGGGCTTCGGTTTGTAGGATCGATTCGCTCATAAAGGTAACGCGATCCAGTAGCTCAAGACAGGTTTGCTTTACAACCCGACTTCCACCAGCAACGGCCAGTGATCCATATGACCAACCGCCGCGTCGCGTAACACCTCAGCGTGGCGCAGCGATATTCTTGCGGGGGGTCCAAATAGGTAGTCAATCCGACGCTCGTTGAGAGATGTTTGTCCGGCAGCACGACCCAAATCTGCAAAATACTTCAGTAAATACGCATAAGATTCGCTATCGTGCTTGGCATCGTTGGTGAAAAGATTGTTGCGGTTGCGGGTGCCCACTTCGAGATTGAAGTCGCCGGCGATGAATACAATTTTATTGTTGCCGCGCCTACGAGACCAATCCACGACCTCGCCGACGAACGCTCGACGGGCCGCGGCATTGAACGCATCAGCATGCACGCTTAGGAGGACGATCTCGGGCCAATCTTTGTGCAAGCGAAAGGTTGCAGCCGCTGAGAATCTGCCACCAGTCGGGACGTTGTCGAAGGCAACATTCCCAGCGCCATGATCCGCAGCCACCGGCTCTACCCTGACAAGCAATGCCTCGAAACGATCTCCGCTGCCACCATTATTCACGAAGCCTCGGTAACGATCTCCTAACTGCGTCAACAAAAATTCCAATTGCTCTTCGCCGCTTAATTCCTGAAGTGCGACAGCGTCGGGATCGTTGCGGAGAATTACGTTTGCCACTTCCGGCAGATCTTGCGTGTGCGCTCGTGTCTCAGATTCAAGGTCGCCATTGCCAATGTTCCAGCTCAACAAGCGCAATCGCTTCTCATTTTGATCGTTGTTGTTGCTGATGGCTTCGGGTCGCGCTATTCGTTCCGCCTTGGGCCGAATGGAAAACGCGGCTAACAGTGAACTTCCAAACAAGATCGCAAGCGCAAACTTCATCCACATTTCAGCTGGTGATGTCCTTTCGTTCAAAGAGCAACACCGCAGTCAGCAGAATGCCGAAAATGTAAGCGCCGCAGGTTGCAGAGTAGTGGTAGAGATCGGGCCACGGTACTTTCGGTTTTAAAACGTCTCGCCAGAAGTCCATATCGGTGGTGAAGAAGTAGGGGCGAAGGGTTTCGAAGAATTCAATGCGGCCCACGATGTAGAGTGTCAGATAGACGGCGAGCGTTGTTGCTACAGCCGTTACCGGGTTGTCGAAGATTGTTGAGAGCAACATTGCTATTGCGGCGACTACGAGTAACGCCCAGCTGCCTGAGAAGCTGGCGTAGAAAAAACGCCATAACGCATCGTCGCGCAATATCTGTCCGGGAGCATCGACGAGATTCAGCGGACCTGGATACAGCGCCAGATCGCCCCAGCCGACGAAGAGCAGGCCTACCAGCAGATTGAGCGCAATGAAGAATGCGACGAGCAGATAGGTGTGAATTGCGACCACGATAAACTTCGCGAGCACGAGCGACGCGCGCGAAATGGGTCGAATGCAGATCATTCGCAGCGTGCCGGCGCGGCGTTCACCGGCTATCTGTCCGCCCGCAGTCATTGTCACGAAAATGGGTATGACGAGGCTGTACGCAAACATCAATGAGTAAAGAGTGAAAGTTAACCCGTTGAAATAGCTCTTCGATTCATAGGTGTATTTGAATTGTTCGGTTGCCAGGCCACTGGTTTTGTGTTGCGCATAAGAATAGAAGCCCCAGAGCATGAGCAATACAAAACCGGACAAAGCCGAGAACGATAAATAAAACGCTTTCGAGCGCGCCAGCTTCAGCAGTTCGAGTCTGAGTAGTGTGATCATTTCCGGGTCGTTCGGTTTAGATGAACTCGTTTGCGTCTCGGAGTTTAGGTGAGAGAGAGGAGAGTTACACGCGCGTGAACCACAGCGGCGGCCTGTGGCTTTCACGGTAGGACAGACATTCCTGTCTGTCCGTGTTGACAGGCGGCTTCTTCAGGCAAAGAAGACTAAACTTTCTATTTCTCATTTTTCATTTCTGATTTTTCATCGAAATCGCCAAGCCATCGCTACCTCGTTTCTGCCCTTTCGCTTGGACAGATTAGTAACTCAACGAATTTGCTTTCGAGGAAAAATGAGAAATGAAAACTGAGATATGGAAAATCTGAGTTGTTGTTCGAATTATTGTAACGAATAAGCGACATAGGACAGGCAGGAATGCCTATCCTACATTTACTACCAGCGGTGATACGCGGGATGGCCTGGCTTAACTGCGACGAAGGTGCCACGGCAAGTTGCCGTAACCTTGTCATGCGCGATTAGTTCGCCTTCGACAACTGCACGATCGTCCGTTGATTCCAGAACGCGCGCGACCAGCTTGATTGCTTGATCGGTTGGAGTTGGACGCAAAAGCTTGATGGTGTATTCAGCTGTGACCGTACATGGCGGATGATCGAGTCCGTTGCGCTTCATCAAATGGTAAGCTGCAGTCCAGTTGCAATGGCAATCGAGGACAGTGCCGGTGATGCCGCCGCTCAACACGCCCGGAAATGCTTCCTGATATTCTTCCGGTTGCCACTCAGCCACAACTTCCTCGCCTTGCGGGAAACTGCGAATGTGCAGGCCTTGTTCGTTCGCGGGACCACAACCGAAGCACTTCAAATTTGGAGCGTATGTTTCCTGGATGCTTCTATTCATGAATTAATTCGGTGTTGCGTCAGTTTGAATCAGTGAGGCAGTTAATTTACAGAACCGAGCGCCGTAGCGCCGGATCCTAAAAGCAACCTCATTAATAAGTGCTCTTGTCCGTCTCATTATCGGTAAAGTAGATTCCAGCATCCGGCGCTACCGCGCTCGGTTCTGTAAGCGTCTCGTTAACCCAAACTGACCACCACCCAGAACAACAGTTTTTTCAGTGTTCGACCGTTTCGGATTATAATGCGGGCGTTCCATCAGATCACCCGCGAACTCGGCCAAACAAATCCGTCCGCACCGATTCGTATGATGCCCATCGATCAACGTACCGGAGAAAACACCTTGAACCTTTTTCGTGCACTCTCCCGTTTTGCGTTAGCAACGCTCCTCTTAATAATCATGGTCGGTTTGGGTTGAGGTACGAAAAGACGAACCACCAATCCACACAAAAAGAGACCAAAGCCACACGAAAAACTTGATGCCCGGGTTGAATCGGCGTTCCAGATAGTACGAAGAGACTGCCTGAATCGATGCCTAAAGGCGCACCTTGATGCAGCTGATAATCCCTCGCGCATTTACTTGAAGCCTCACCTTAACAGGTGTAAATTCGAGTCGTCATGGCAGAGTTAAGATCATCGGCATGCGTTCTCGCCGTCGTCGTTCTTCTCAGTTTGAATTCTGTTCGCGCCCAACAGACTTACCCGCCTTTTACAACGGTGGTTCAGACGAGTTACTACGACGCGAAGGGCGAGGTCTTATCGCATAACACCTCAACTCGTTACGACTCGGCCAGCGGCGACTGGCGCTCGGTCGGAAGCTTTGCGGGTTACGAATCCGCAACAATTTATCGGCGCGGCAACGGTGTGTACCGTTCGGAATCGCGAACGGGCAGACTGCTCAAAGTCTCCGATCACGCTCCCGGGTGTCCCTTCACAACGGCGGAGGAACTGCTTCGCGATTCCAGGTTTAAGCGCACTGAGATCGTACTGGGTTTGAAGGCTTATGTTCTCGGTGAACAATTTCCGGCACAGTATCGCATGGAAACCTACTTCGTTCCGGAATTGGGCCGCATACCCTTCAAGAGAGTTTATTTTTTCGACGACGGGAGAAAGTGGGTGGAAGAACCCATCAGCATTCAGCTGGGAGAACCTGCCGCTGCTGATGTAAGCGGGCCCGCTTATCCAGTCATTGAACAGTGCCCGATCTTTAACGACAAACTCAGTAACCAGATACTTTCAAAGGCGGAGCCAATTTATCCGCCGGCGGCTCAAGCACGAGGCATCAGCGGCGTTGTCGTAGTCCAAGTAATTGTCGATGAAAGTGGGCGCGTAGTTTCTGCGGGCGCTACAAGTCCCATCCCGCTCCTAACCGAAGCTGCAATTGATGCCGCGTACCAGACTTGGTTTTCGCCGACGATCAAACTGGGCAGGCCGGTTGTCGCCTCCGGAATTCTGCGCTTCAGATTCGCACCACCTCAATGACTACTCAGATGTGCTCGTTAGCAATACCTTCTCCTCTAGCTTCCGGCCAGCGAGAGTTTTCCTTGCAAGAAATTCGGCAATTCGGAACGACGACTTAGGCGGACAATAGCGTCGGGCGCTGGCGGATTTCGGGCTACAATTTGACGCTCTCAAAACTGACAAACGCTTTCGAAGACCCCGTGCATTTTGAAATCATCGGTACAATTACCGAAGTTACGACCATCGCCGTCAACCGAAGTATTCGAATTCTTCCGATCCTGCAAAAGCGCTACGGGAAAGGACGCTGGCGAAAGGTAAAAGGAGTTGCCAATGTGCGGCTCAATGATGGTACGATTCATCTTGCCGAGGTTCATTGGTTCGAAGCTCATGGTATCGGCAAGAAAAAGATGAGAATAAAACGTTACCTTGATTAAAGCCTATGTCCAGACGTGAAAAGCCAGCGACGAAGTTTGCTGTTTGCATTCAAAGCGACGATGCCGATCTACTCACCCCTCGCATGATCTATCAAGTGTTGCCGGACGACAGCGCAGCAAAATCCAACTACGTGCGGGTGAAAGACAATGAAGGCGAAGATTACTTATATCCGGCCGAATACTTCATGTTCCTTGACCTTCCTGTGGAAATAGAACGAGCCTTGTCCAAGGCGGCATAAATCAGGGGCAAAGCCACGAAACGTCAGCTTCCGTGTGGCGGAAGTGATGGTGTGGTTTGTCTTAAGCGGTCCAAATAATCCATGAATGCCAGCAGATGATCGAGGCTGTTTTCGTAGGCGTAGAGTCCGGCTCGAAACGCTGTGTGGTACGCCTCCATCTCTCCTCCCTCGTTAACCGTCTTTGCTATTGCTGCGAATAGTATCCTTCGTGACTCGTCTCTGCCGGGTCTCTTTAGCTTTGCGATGTTGTGAGTCTGACCAGACTTCAGTTCATCCATCAGTCTGATCAACTGCCTGACGAATGGTTCGATTCTATACCGCGTCGTTGTGAGCACGACCAATCTGCGGATTTCATCTTCCGGCAAGGCCAGAGGCTCAAGCTCGAACTGCCCAAAATCTTCTGATAACAAATGTCTATTTTTCACCTCTGCCAGTGTACACGAGCTTCTGAAGATTGTCACTCATAGTCTGTAGACTTATAGTCAGCACCGTTGTTCTATTTCCCTCATCGGAAAAAGAACTAAACAAGACATCAAGAGTCGATTTGGCGCTGCGGTAAAGAGCCGGCGCTATGAAATAGGTATATCCCAAGAGGCCCTCGCGGAACGCGCTGGCTTGCATCGCACGTACGTAGCCGATATTGAGAGAGGTGCTCGGAACCTTGCATTGGAGAATATTGAGAAGCTAGCGCTGGCGCTGGAGATTTCCATATCTGATCTGTTTGCTAGGTACGGCGTCGATTCAGAGTAATCTCGTTACATGTTCCAAGAGACGTCAAATGTCGGCTGACAAATACAACTTAAGTATGTTGTTTCTTCAAATAGGCGCTTTGCTGCTTCAGTCGGTCTCTCTTATCTTCCTGATAATCTATGTAAGAAAAACATCTCAAATAGCTACAGCCACGAGCGAATCGTTGGACATCGCACAAAGAATGGCAGAAGCGGCAAATCAGTCTGCGGAAGCTACCGTGAGATCTGCGAAGGCGGCAGAAGACTCGATACGAGAATTAAGAGAAACCCGCGAGCAAGAGACTGCGCCTTACGTACTCGCTTATTTCGACGCATCGTTTGATACTTCATTAATCTATTTGGTTATCAAGAACGTCGGCAAGACGCCAGCGAATAATGTCAGGATTCTTTTTGATCCACCCATTCGAAACTCCTCACGCGGAATAGAGATAGCCGACCTCCCGATGATTAAAGATGGTATAGGCTCAATTGCGCCAGGCTATGAAATACGTACCCTTTTTGATAGCGCTATCTCGTATTTTGGCCAAGACAACTTACCACTTAGTTTTAAGGCTTCTATCTCCTACTCTGGAGGACTAAGCGCAGACTTAAAGACCAGCGAACAACTATTGGATGTCGGGGCTTTCAAAGGATTGGGTGATGTCGATCATAAAGGTCTTCATGACCTGGTGAATCAGGTTGAGCAAGTTGCTAAAACGCAATCCGAAACAAACAAGACTCTACAAACCATGGTTCGCAGAATAGAACAAGGTATCTGGCTAAGAAACCAGGAATTTATTATTAGCACCACTAGTGCGGAGGATAGTCTGTGGCCCCGCCACGTATTGGCAAAATTGAGTGAGTTTCGCGACATCTGGACCTCCATCAGAGACAGCGAGGAAGAAATCAATTTGCCGTCATCAGGCGTCCAAGCTAAATGCTTGTTGCTCAGTGATCAAATTCTTGCAGGTGCCTCCAACCGCCCGGCAGGTGTTTCAACAGATGTAGCTGTTGAGCTGAGAGCTATCGCTGCCAACATTGCGTCCTTGGGAAGGATGCACTTCACCTTCGGTCGCGGGTCGGATGAGAGATTCGCAAACTTGGCTGAGAACATTCTCCGACAGATCGATACTCTGGAACAAACGCTAATATAAGGTCTAAAAGATAGACGATTTTCCAGTATCTGTTGCCCGTGTTTTCGATTAACCCGCACTCAGGCGAAAGTGAGAAGCCTTTCTTGCCTATGTTGCTGTTCCGCGCCCGAGATCTTGTTTAGGCGCGCTCTTTGAGGTTACTTCTCTGCCAGTTTCCTGCCCGCATTCAAGTTATCGAAATTCAAAATCGCGTTGAAGACGAGGAAGTAGCTGCCTTTAGTTTGCCCACGCCAGATCGGATTGGTTGAAAACAGCACCACGTGTCCACGTCCGAAGGGTACGTCAATCACCGCTGCATGCTCAGCAATCTCGTCGCCGCCATCCAGCAAGCCTGAAACAAATAAATCCTTCACGTCGCTGTAGCGCAGCACCACGCGCGGACGTTCAGCAGGCGGAATCACTGCGACTTCGTTACGCCGCTGTTCATCGCTTAAAGGCATTGCTTCCCAAACCTCCGCTTTGGGAAACTCCGGAATTTCAGAGGGCGGCCGTCCCTGGACCACGTCAGGATCGTCTGGAGTGCCCCGACCAGTCGCGCGCTGAGTTGACGGGCGCCGTCCGCCGCTGCCGCCGGCAATGTTGCTGAGATTGAAGATCGGTCCGTTAGCGCAGTACATCGCCAGCGAATCGCTGTAGCCATAGGCAAGAGGACTCGCCGCATCCACCGTCTTCATGCGCAGGATGTCGCCAACAGCCCGGAGTCGATTCGCGCGCGCGATCGTAACACCCGGCGTGAAGCCATAATTCACGGCAAATCTCGCAGTGTCGTCGATCGTCATAAAGACGCCGCCCTGCTGCACAAAAGCTTGCAGGTTTCGCAGCCCTGACCAGTCGAGGCCAGGCCGCATGTCGTCAGTCGAATCAATCTTACCGAGGTTCGGAGTGAGCGAAGTCGTTTTCCAGGGCAATGGGTTTCCATACATGGGCAGGCCGTTAACTATTGCTTCCGGCGGCGCACCGACAGGCGCAAGAATTATCACGTCATATTTCGACTTCAGCTTGTCGTCGCGCGCAACGTCCTGCGTGCTGATGTAGGTATAGGGCACTGCAAGAAGATCGAATGCGAGCCGCCACCAGCCTTCGTTCTGCGTGTCGAGCCAGGTATGCATTAACGCGACGCGCGCCGCTTTGATGGCGTGTGTCTTTACGGCGGGTGCTTCGGCCACTGCGTAGATCCTGATTCCGAGTTCGGCGCCGAGTCGATTTAAATCGTCTAATGGCGCTTTGCGAATGATGAATGAGCCGCGATTAAACTTCTGGCCAGCGGCTTCAAACGGCTCTTCGGCGGCAGCAAGGTCTGCGTCTTTCAAACGATAGCGCAGGGTGACTAGCGTGTTATCGGCATTGTGATTGGCAATATAGATCGGACCAGTACCCACGACTGCGCCGGGCGCGCGAACTTCTCCACTCACTCGCTCCATGCGGGCCTGGAGTACCTTCGCATCAACAATCCTGAAAACTGCAACATTGGCGAGCTCTCCCATAGTCCAGGCGGTATCGTCGTAAACATCAGTCTGCGGATCATTTGGCGCCCAGTACTGATAATCCAGCAGCGCATCGACAATGCGACTGTAGGGCTGGTCCATGCGAATGATGTAGCTACCGGCGGGAAAGGTGCGCGTGGTGGTGGCGGCAGGAGTTGGCTGCGGAGTGGGAGTTGGCGATGCGGTTCCGGTTGACGGCGCTGACTCCGCCGGGGAAGGAGTGGCAGTGGGCGGCGCCGGAGTTGCTGACGGCGCGCCGGTTCGTGCAGGTTTAGTCGCTTTGAGCACCACCGTGAAGGGCGCGGTTGCGCGATGAATCTCGGCGCCTTGTGCCTGCATCGTCCGCAGCAATTCCGCCTGATTGCCCGGACGTGGATCATCGCCCGGCAAAACGTAAGCGGCAGGTCCTTCATTCTTTGGTTTCAAGACCGAACGTTTACTTTTCAAATAGAAGTTTTTGAGGAAGAGCTTGCTATTGGCGCCGAAGTATTGAAGTGAGGTCAACAACGCCGTCTGCTGATAATTGTTGTTGTTGCGCTGCGACCATTTAGTCTTGGGTAATGGCGGATTCTGGCGAAACCACGTTCGCTGATACTGATTGGGCGAGAGTGTGCGCTCGAGCGTGTCGGCGCCGGCGTTGCCAAAAGTTTCGTAGAGACGGCTGATGCCATTGTGGGTCGCAGCGATGAACATCAAATATCCGGGCGACCAGGTATCGAAGTCTCCATGGGCAAACACGCCGGGCATGCCAAACTTCGTCATTTCTGAGACGTTGTTCCAACCGATCAGTTGCCACTCGTCGGTGACAATCGGATCTACCCAGGCGTTGTACGGTCCGTCGCCAATCGTGTTGTCATAGAGATAGGGAACTGATTCGTGCAGATCATGAATTACCTGCGCTTTCCAGCCGATGAACGTGTTCAGCACGTTGCGTGTCAGCTTAAGCGACAGGCCAATCGCATCGCGGTTGTTGTCGTGAGCAACGTAATGGCCCCAATAAATCAACGCTGGATAGTTTTCTTTTGGATGGGCCAGGTGCCAGTTATAGACATCGACCATGCGGTCACGGCCGTCGACTTCAACTACGGGAGTGATCAGGGTGACTACGTTATCTCGAATAGACTTGACGTACGCACTGTCGTCAACGACGAGCCGGTAGGCCAGCTCCATCAACGCCGTAGGTGAACCGGTCTCGTCGGAATGGATCGTTCCGGTTATGTAGTAAATAGGAAACGAAGCC
Organism: Pyrinomonadaceae bacterium; assembly: GCA_035526805.1. GTDB lineage: Bacteria > Acidobacteriota > Blastocatellia > Pyrinomonadales > Pyrinomonadaceae > PSRF01. Next base: position 6,874 of record DATLBQ010000374.1, on the reverse strand, counting down.
GCGACCAGCTTTTCGGCTTCGTCATGATTAAGATTGATCGTGCGCGGGTCCGCAAGCTTGGCGAGCCGGGCGCGATTTTCATCAAGACGCGCCAGTAGTTGCTCGGAGGCAACGGCCACCGCAATCATCGCGCGGCCTTCTTCCGTCGTTCCGATGGAATAGACCTTAACGCGTGGGCTCGCTTTCTCCAGCATGCGCATGTAGCGATAGATTTCTTCCGAATACGGCAACTTGTTGGGAGCCCCGGCTACGTCTCCCAGCACCGACTTCGGCGTGGGCACGGTAGGGGACGCGGGCAAGTAGTCAGTCAATGGCGAGTTGAAGAAAGGCTCGGTGGTGTATTCGCGAATCTTCCTGGTGTATTCCTCATCAATCGGTTGGTTTGGATCGCGTGCCGGTTTCTGAGCGTAGACGGCAGCACACGCAGCGAACAGTATGAAGCACGTTATGAAGCAGCGAACCATTGGGCGGGTCATCCGATTTCCCTCTCTTGAAAGACGATGTCTGGAATTGAATTTGGAAGAGAAAAAGCTTTTAAGCTAAACGGGCAGGCAAGTCAACTTTTGCGGATTTCTGTGGTTATGAACATGTGTTCTCAAGCGCGGCTCTGCCGCCGCACTGTGCAGCGGCGGAGCCGCGATCACTGGCCATGTTGAACCGCGCCTGCTCGTCAACTAGAATCAAGCAGTCCCCTAATTTACTCGGCAAGTTATGTTAGAGCCGGAAATCAAAACATCGGTTCCCAGCGCCCAGTCGCCTGAAGAACTGTCTCTAGTGCAAATTTTGCCACTCAGCAAAGTCGCTGGCGGCATTGCTTCGATCGTCGCTACCGCGAAAACTACCTGGGAAGAAATGGGCGTAAGGCGAGGTGTGCGCACGCTGATGAAGCTCAATCAAATGGGCGGATTCGACTGTCCGGGCTGTGCCTGGCCTGAGCCGGACGACGAGCGGTCGCACGCGGAGTTTTGCGAAGAAGGCGCCAAGCACGTCGCGGATGAAGCTACCACCAAACGCGTGGCGCCGGATTTTTTTCGTAAATGGAGCGTGGCTGATCTCGCCGCACAATCCGATCACTGGCTGGGAAAACAAGGACGTCTTACGCATCCGCTCGTGCTTCGTCGCGGCGCCACGCATTACGAAGCGATTAGCTGGGATGCGGCGTTTGCGCTGATCGCCGGCGAGTTGAAGGGATTATCGAATCCTGACGAAGCAATCTTTTACACGTCCGGCCGCACCAGTAACGAAGCGGCGTTTCTTTATCAACTTTTCGTCAGACAATTTGGCACTAATAATCTTCCTGACTGCTCAAATATGTGTCATGAATCGAGTGGTTCCGCCCTGGGCGAAACCATTGGAGTGGGCAAGGGCACTGTCACACTCGAAGACTTCGATCTTGCCCAGGCGATTTTTGTCATTGGACAGAATCCCGGTACAAACCATCCGCGCATGCTCACGGCACTACAGAAAGCGAAACAGAAGGGCTGCAAGCTGGTGCACATAAATCCCATGCCCGAAGTCGGCATGACGCGCTTCAAACACCCACAGGATGTTTTAGGTTTGTTAGGGAAGGGAACGACGCTGGCCGATCTGTTTCTGCAAGTGCGGATCAATGGCGACGTGGCAGTGCTGCAGGGAATCATCAAGGCCGTACTCGAAGAAGAGGAACGTCGCCAGGGCGAGGTGTTGGATCATGAGTTCATCAATAACTACACCAACGGGTTTTTGAGCTTATCCCTTGCAATCAAAGCTGCGTCATGGGACGAGATTGTCAAAGAGTCAGGTATTCAGCGAGACCAGATCCAGGAGGCTGCGAAGATTTTTATTGAGTCGGAGCGCACCATCTTTTGTTGGGCCATGGGACTCACGCAACACAAGAACGCGGTTGCCAACATTCAGGAAATTGTAAACCTCATGTTATGCCGCGGTCAGATTGGTAAACCGGGCGCTGGTCTTTGTCCTGTCAGAGGGCACAGCAATGTGCAAGGCGATCGCACCATGGGAATTTGGGAGCGGCCCACAGATGTTTTCTTGAACAACCTTGGAAGTGAATTCAACTTTGAACCACCGCGGCGTCATGGTTACGACACTGTGAAAGCTATCGAAGCGATGCACGATCGAAAAGCGCGAGTGTTTTTTGCGCTCGGCGGCAATTTTCTATCGGCGACACCTGATACTGAATACACGGCGGAGGCGCTGCGCCGATGCAGTTTGACTGTGCAGGTTTCCACGAAACTCAATCGGGCGCATTTGGTTACGGGTGAGCAGGCGCTCATCCTGCCGTGCCTGGGCCGCACCGAAATTGACGTGCAGGCGTCTGGTCCTCAGTTTGTGACGACGGAAAATTCGATGGCCGTCGTGCAGGCATCGCGAGGTTTTCTGCCACCAGCGTCGGAGCAACTTTTAAGTGAACCGGCCATAATCGCTCGCTTGGCAATCGCGACTCTCGGCGTTCGATCTAATATCCATTGGCAAACGCTTATCGCTGATTACGATCGCATACGCGAGCACATTGCGCGAGCGGTACCCGGCTTTGATGACTACAACACGCGGGTGCGGCAGCGCGGCGGCTTCCATCTGCCGAGTGCGCCGCGCCAGCGCATCTTCAACACGCCGAGCGGCCGCGCTGTTTTCACCGTTCATGCTTTGCCACACCATGACCTGGACCCGGATCAATACTTAATGATGACCATCCGCAGCCACGATCAGTTCAATACCTCGATCTACGGACTGGATGATCGTTACCGCGGCGTTTACAACGGCAGACGCGTTGTCTTCCTCAATTCCGCAGATATTAGTGAAGCAGGTCTGAAGGAAGGTGATCGCGTTGATTTGATCAGTCACTTTAAGGGTGAAGAGCGGGTTGCACGTCGTTTTGTGGTGGTGCCATACAGCATCCCTCGACGCTGCGCTGCCACTTACTTTCCCGAGACTAATGTACTTGTGCCGCTGCGAAGCGTGGCCGACAAGAGCAATACGCCCGCGTCGAAGTCGGTGGTGATTAGCATTAGGCGGTCGGTTGATGCAGAAAAAGACTAGAGGTGAGCCACTGATACATCATTGAAAGGCATTCAAGGCAAGGCCTAACGAGGACTGACAAAGGCTCTGAGGTTGGGAAGGCGGGCTTGTCCCGCTCTTTGACTACGAAGAGTTATCATGACGTTTCAAATAACCAAAACCGAAATTGCTTCTAAGGCTGAGCTGTATACAGATTTGCAATCGCAACTGCGGGCGCTGCTTGAGGGCGAAACCGACTTCATTGCCAACGCTGCAAACTTCTCTTCGCTGCTTTATCATTCGTTACCGGATGTGAATTGGGCCGGGTTGTATTTAATGAAAGACGGCGAACTCGTGCTCGGTCCGTTTCAGGGCAAACCTGCCTGCGTACGCATCGCGATGGGCAAGGGAGTTTGCGGCACTTCGGCCGAGCAGCGACAGACTATCCTGGTCGATAACGTGCATGAGTTTCCTGGTCACATCGCTTGCGACAGTGCTTCAAACTCGGAAATCGTCGTTCCGTTAGTTGATCATGAAACGTTGATTGGCGTGCTCGATTTGGATAGTCCGCTGCTCGCGAGGTTTGATGACGAGGATGCACGCGGCTTGAATGAGTTGGCTCAGATTTTTGTTAATGCTGTTCACTAATCAACTACCTGAAAGGCGTTCATGATTACGATTCGCAAAGCTGAGGAGCGCGGCCATTTCGACTTCGGCTGGCTCAATACCCATCACAGTTTTTCTTTTGGCGATTACTATGATCCGAAGCATACGAACTTTCGGACGTTGCGAGTGATCAATGAAGATTTTGTTCAGCCCGGACGCGGCTTTCCTACGCACGGGCATCGCGACATGGAGATTGTCACCTATATTTTACAGGGAGCGCTGGAGCATCGCGACAGCATGGGCAGCGGATCGATTATCCAACGCGGCGACGCGCAACGCATGAGCGCCGGCACTGGCGTAACGCACAGCGAAGCCAACCCTTCGCCGGACGCGCCTGTGCATCTCCTGCAAATCTGGATTTTTCCAAGCCAGCCGGGATTGCAGCCGGAATACGAGGAGAAGAAGTTTTCAGACGAAGAGAAACGAAACCAGCTGCGGCTGATCGTTTCACCCGACGGCGCTGACGGCTCCGTAAAAATTCATCAGGACGCGAAAATTTACGCCTCGATTTTGGATGAAGGCGCGAAACTGGACCATGAGTTGGAGCAGGGACGAGGAGCCTGGTTGCAGGTGGCTGCGGGTGCTGTAACTCTGAACGGTATAGATCTCAAGCAGGGCGATGGCGCCGCGGTTAATGAGGAATCAAGTATTCGTATCACCGCACCACAGCCGGCCGAAGTATTGCTGTTTGAGCTCGATTAATTGATGTGGAGGCCAAACTATGGAAACAATGGAAGTGACCCGGGTGACGATTGATGAAATCAAGGAACGGATGGATCGCGGCGAGCAATTCACGTTTATTGACGCACGAAACTCGGAAGCCTGGGCTGAAGCCGAGACGAAATTGCCGGGCGCTCTGCGCATCACTGCCGACGAACTTGAGCAACATCTTTCCGAAATTTCTCACGAGCGCACCGTTATTACCTACTGTACTTGTCCGCACGAAGCGTCGAGTGCCGAAGTGGCGCAGAAACTTGCCGCGCACGGCTTTAGAAACGTTCATCCACTCTTCATCGGTTTCGAAGCGTGGCAGAAAGCAGGCCTGCCGTTGGAGCCGAAATAATTATGGGTTCTCAAAACTCCAATGATGTGCTCGCCGCGTGGGAAACCTCGGCTCAATACTGGAACAAACATCAGGCATTGATCGAGAAAATGTTTGCCCCTCTTTCACGCGTCCTGATAGAGGAAGCGGGCATCGGTCCAGGTCACACTGTGTTGGACGTTGGTGGTGGCAGTGGAGAACCGTCGTTGACCATCGCGTCAGTCGTGGGCGAGTTGGGTTCTGTCGTTTACACGGATCCGGCGGCGGGCATGGTCAAAGCGGCGCGAGGTGAAGGTGAGCGAAGAGGGCTCAATAACATTCGCTTTCAACAATGTGCCGCAGAAAAACTTCCGTTTGCGGATAATTCTTTTGATGTGGTTGTTAGCCGTTTGTCGGCAATGTTTTTTGCCGATGTATCAGCCGCCTTGGGCGAAGCGCTGCGTGTTGTGAGACCTGGCGGTGCTGTGTCATTGCTCGTTTGGGCTGACCGCGGAGCCAACCCCTTCTTCAATGTGGTTACCGAAATCCTCGATCGTTTTGTGCCGGCTGAACCGGAAGACGAGGACGCGCCCGCGGCTTTTCGCTTTGCCGCAACCGGAAAGCTTGCCAGGCTTCTAAAGGAAGCTGGTGCGACGTCAGTTACAGAACGCGAGTTTCCGTTCCTCATCGAGGCGCCGATTACTTCGGATCAGTTTTGGCAACTGCGGACCGAGATGTCTGACACGTTCCGGAAAAAGCTGGCGAGGCTGGTGCCCGATCAGGTGGCAGCTATTAGGTATACCGTGCAGAAAAAGGTTGGAAGTTTTTTCAAGAGCGGCGCAATGAGCTTCCCCGGTAAAGCGCTTATCGTGAGCGGCAAGAAGCGCGACGCGTAAAAATTACCCTCACTCATAAAATAACTCGATCGTCTACGGGTTTCGCAGGTTTGGTTAAGGCAAAAAGCAACGGAACAAACGCAAGATACATTGTCGCACCGCGCAGCCAACTCAGTCTCTGCCAACGTCGTCCGCGGGCCAACCAGTCGGTAGCGGGGACGGTTGATTGGGGGCTGTTTTTGAAGAGCACCAGTTCGGGAATAAAGTAAAATACCGAGATCAATAACACGATCACATAGACTGCGAAACTAATGGCGATGAGCTTGCGTCGCGCAGTTGAATTCCAGTTGAGCACCAGGGCAGCGACAAGGGAAATAATCAGCAGCGGGTGAATGATTGCCCAGAAGATTCCTTCGTTCAAACCATAGGGTCCGTTTACCACGACGGCCGAGGCTGGAAGATCGGACAGATAAGCAGGGAAGTAGACCAGATGCGAATAAGCAATACCTCCGAGCAGTGTTCCCCAAAAAATAATCGCCACCATGAGCACAAACGTGCTGAGATTACGGGTTGCCATCAGACCTCCTGTTTTGCCGGTCGGCTGTCGTCAGTGAAGGAGAAGCTATCAAACTGTTTCGCAGCGAACAAGTTTCAGAGAGGACACTGAGATTGCACAGAGGAGGGCTTTCTTTCGCCGACATCTCACCTTTTTGGATCAACTTCGGAAGTAGCTTCGATTGGTAAACAAAAGGCACCTAGTTGTTCAAGCACCGCATTGGTTAACCAAACTAACGAAGCGTCGGAATCGCTTTGTTGAATCACGTTCTGAATTTGTTCCAGCCAGGTCCGCGTAACTTGTTCGTTATACTTTGAGCGATCAACTCCGTGATGATCGAGGAAGCGGAAAAGACCAACACGCATTTTCTCGAGCGCCGCCGCGGAAGTTGAATTAAGCAGGTAGTAAGTGCCGACAGTTAAGTGGCTCAAGTGTGTAAATGCATCTTTGGCGGTGGTGCAATCTTCAAAGCCCACAACGACTGCCTCAATCTCGCTCGCGTCCTTGTAATAGCCGGTCATTTCATCTCCCGGTAGGACAGACATTCCTGTCTGTCCGCTCTTTCTTGGCCCGCGGTTGCCCAAACAAATCCCCTTCTTTGCAGTCTTCAATGAAAATGAAAACTGAGAAATGAGAAATGGAAAATTCCTTTGAGTGCTACTGTTCGGGACTACCTCAGCGTATGACAAAAGCGAACAGACAGGAATGTCTGTCCTACGAAAAAACGAGGCGGACCGAATATCTCGATCCGCCTCGCCTCTATTATTTGTTTCGTTTACTTTACTTGGCTGCTACGGCATT
>DATLBQ010000373.1:0-3767 GCA_035526805.1 Pyrinomonadaceae bacterium | reverse complement strand
TATCTTCATCACCGGGTACTCCCTTCTAAGTCAGATTTTGAGTCAACCTGCAAAGGCCAAACTCGTATACAAACGTTGGACATTGTCCAACTTTCAAATCGACTTTGGGAGACCCGGCTTCATAGTTTCTGGGGTGAAGCGTAGCGGAACCCCAGGACCGGGAATTGAAAAGACCAGAGCCCGCGGAGTGGGCGATAGCTGTGTTATTGCAAACGCTGTCGCCCACTCCGCGGGCTCGCATTGAATCACGCTATTTAACCTGGGGTTTCGCTGCGCTCCACCCCAGGCTTCACGCTATCGCCTGCTCCGCAGGCTGGATTCCCGAACACAGAGTTTGGTTAAGGCCTGGGAGCCGGCCTCTCCACAAAATCCAACTCCTTCACATCATCACTCACTACTGGCAAGACTCTATCAATCGGATCAAAAGCGAATCCGTCTTTCGAGGGAATAATTCGATAACTACGTGGAGATCCCGACGCGGCCGATGCCGCGACGGTGAAGGAATATTTTCCCTGTTCGTCTGTGGTCGACGCGAGCACAGTGCCCAGGGGACTAATCAGCACCACTACCACGTTCGAAATTCCGTGGCCGTTTGCGTCTTTAACACGTCCGTTGATAGTCAGTGTAGTGCGTATCGGTTTACCCATTGTCTCCACCGGTGAGGCGTCAAGCGACGGCGCAGCAGAGGGCGAAGGCGAAGGTGTTGCGGAAGGAGCGGGCGTTTCTGTCGGCGACGCAGGGACCACTTCCGGCGTCGGCTCGGGAGACGCCTGGACAACGGGATCGGGCGTCGGAGATGGAGTCTCTGACGCAGGTACAGTCTCTGGCGTGGGCACAGCAACCTCAGGAGAAGGTGACGGCGAAGGAACAGGTGAAGCATCGGCGACCGGTGTTGATTCCGGTGACGGAGTTGTTGCCGGTGCACTATCGCCCGTCTTGTCAGCAGTCTCCGGCGTTGGAGTGGTAACCGCCGTAGCCTGTGCATCAACTGCGCCAAGCCCTGGTCCAATACGCTCGTTTAGTCCGTCAAGCGACCCATTAACTTTGCGATAGAGTTGTTCAAGTACGGCACGGCGCACCGGATCGGGATCCCCTGAGTTATAGCTCTTGATGTAGTAGGAAAGCGCTTCCTCTTTTTTGTCCTGGCGCTCGAGACCGACCCCCAGATGCCACAACGCACTACGCGCTGCTGGTGTGCCTTCGGGAAGAATTGTGACGGCGCGTTTCAAGTGTACAACTGCTTCATCCGCTTTATCCTGGTTCAAGAGTGCCCAACCTGAAGTGTCTTCAATACGACCCCGCAGGAGATTAAACAAAACATTTCGCGGTGCTTCAGGAATATCGGGGGTGGCCCCGGTCGCAATCGCGCGCGCGCGAATTGAACGAAACTCATCAGCCTGTACGGCCAGCGTTAACTCAGGAACAGTCATACCGGCGTCGGCGCTGGTACGGGCCGCTTCCGCCAGTTCGTATGCGGTTCCGAAACCAACGCTCCGTTGCAGCAAACGGCTCGCGGCGTAAAGTTCTCGATGAACACGCCCGGCATCGTCGCCCGATGCAAACTCTTTTGCGGCAGCAATTGCATTCTGCTCACTGATCGTTCCACCGTTCAGATCGGGATCGATAGCTGATGCAAAAGCTAATAGTGCTTTGAGGGTTTTTGCGTTGGCCTCCGTATCCGCCGCGGCGTACTGGAAAATACTCGCGCGTCGCTCCGGCGCCAGTAGGTCTACGAAATTCTCCCCACGAACCAGGCTTTGGCCGCCGAGTCGCGTTTCTATCCGACCGTCTTTCAAACTAAACGACTGCAGTAAAACTTCCGCCGCTTCGTCGTATAGACCGGCGGAAACAAGCACGCTCGCCAGTTCATAATCCAACGTGGGAAACTTTCCATATTGACGCGCGAAGCGAAGCGCGCGTTCGGCTTCCAGCGGCTTGCGTTGCGCGACCAACGATCGCGCGAGCGCAATTTGCGACCAGGTGTACCGCGGCTCGATTGCCACCGCCTTGCCGGCGAGCTCAAGCGCCTGAGCGCTGTCATTGTGAGCCGCAAACCAATAGGCAGCGCCCGCAAGCAGAGTGAGGTTGCGCGGATCGGCCTCCAGCGCTTTATCCAGTTCACGTTTCGCTTCTTCGGTTTGTCCTGAGTCCAGCAGCGAAAGAATCAATCCTGTCAGAGCGGCCTTATCCGTCGGTTGCGCGCCGAGTTGCTGGCGGTAGAGCACAAGTGCTTCTTGCGTCTTGCCGGAAGCGCGGTAGATGTCGGCCAAACTGATCCGCGCTTTTGAATTGGGATCAAGTTCGAGCGCTCGCTTGTATTCTGCGGCGGCATCGTCGAGGCGCAGAGAGACATGCAATGCACGGCCCAGGGCCTGATGCGCTTCGGCAAGGTCCGGAGCCAGCTGGACGGCTTTATTCCCGAGCCTGGTGGCCTCAGCTCCTTGTTCAGTGTGGACATAGAAACCGGAAAGCATCACCAGCCGCCGTGGATCGTCTCCAAACTTTGCCTCGATGTTCTGCGCCGCTTGGAGCGCGGCCGCAGGCTCTCCCCGCACATAAAGATTAAAAGGAATCTGAGAAATCACTCCGCTAAATAATTTCTCTGAAGGGTTTGCAGGAGCCACTGTGATAGCCAGCATGAGTTGTTCAATACCGCCGGCGCTATCAGCTTTTTTCAACCTCTCATCACCGAGGCCCGCATGCGAACTGACCAGGAGTTCGATGGCGCGAACTTTCGACTTAGATTCAGGATGCTGGTCGATGAAAGCTCTCAGCGCGGCCACGCGTTGTTCGAGAGGCAGGGCCAGGGTCACTTCGACTTCTTCAGATTCAGCTTCATCATCGACACTCGTGGTTGCCCTTCGCACTCTGGCCGCAGTGTTAGTTTTGCGAGCCACCGAAGGGTTGACCGGCGCAGGGCTCACTTCGGTTTTTGCGGGCGCCACCGTGGTCGAGCCAGCTTCATCAGTCGCTTTGGGTTCGTCAGCGGCTATGGCTGGTGACGGGTTCTCGGCCGCAGAACTCGTCGCGGAAATGGCCGCCGGCGGCTGGTCCAAGTTATCGGTGCTAAAGGCTAACTTCCGGGCTACTGAACTAACGAAGTGTTGTACTCCTGCGTTCAGCCCCTCGCTAAACTGACCGGCGTCAAAAAGCGCGCGCATCCGTTGTCCCATTTCGCCGAGCACACCCTCTGGTAGATCATTCTGAACGGATCTACTGAATCGCGTGAAGGAAGTCTTTTCATTTACTGCCAGGATCAGAAGCAAACTCTTGCGGACGCTTGAGCGAGTGCCAACGTTCCAATCCCTCGATACCTGTAAAGAAAACTCGGTGATGTCCTGACCACCGGTTGACTCAACCGTAGCTATGTCGAATTCGATTCCTGTTTTTAGCTTCAAGTTGGCGAGGGTGTTTTCCAGTTGCTGCCGCGTCTTTTCATCTAAGACTCCGGCGAAATCGCTGACGTGAGCCGTAGGCGCCGGCAATTGTCTGGTTTGCGCGAGTTGGGTTACGCCAAGCGAGAGAAACAGGGCCGCGCTACAGCAGAAAACCAGAATCCAGTTCATTCGTTGACTCGGTTTATTCATTCTTCAATCTCTCAATTAAAATTCAGCTGGGTCGGGGAAGGATTCAATGGAGACGTTCTGAAGGGCCATGATAACATCGCGTGCTTTTGTCAGCGAGTAGGATATGCTGGTTGATGCTGTTGTTCTCTCTGTGAAACCTCAGTGTCCTCTGTGGTGGTTAAATCTTGAGCGACCAATCAC
>DATLBQ010000372.1:0-5352 GCA_035526805.1 Pyrinomonadaceae bacterium | reverse complement strand
GTGATTTCAGTTGCGGTCTTCGGATCGGGAGGGGAAGCGCCGTCGGGCTCGTCGCTGTCCGACGCTTCGAATTCTGAGACTTCCCCAGTCACCTGAACGAAGTCGCCAACCGCAACACCCGGGGTGCTGGAAGTGAAAACGAAAATACCGTCCGAAGTGCCGGTATTGCCATCGCCCGTCGGATCCTGTAGGAAGAAACCGGTGCCCTTGCGTCCGGTGACGATGCCGGTGGTTATTACCGAGGTTGCAACGAAAGGTGACGCCATTCCGTTGCCCTGAATTTCGGGAATTGTTCTGGCGACCGGAGGAGGTGGGCAGTTATTAACGCCGTCCGCCGTTGGCGTGCGCGCGATATAAGCGGAGGTGTTGCGGAACCCGCCGCTGCCATTGGGGCAGCGTCCGATGGAATTGGTGGCACCACCGCCGCCCGCGTTCTCGTTTACCTGCGACTCGCCTGGATTGAGAAGTACTAGTAACCCGAGATCGTCAGCGTCATCCGTGTCATAAACAACTGCGTCCTTCAAGTTAGTTGTCGTGACCGGAGTGTTCGGGGGGAAGGTGGCGGCATCGCCTGCATAAAGAGCGACCGCATCCGCTCCGTTTTGTAAAAAGTTGTCGGCAAAAACCACGTCACGACCGGGCACAGCCGTATTACCCAACACGAAATAGCCATTGGCGTCGGTGCTGAACCCATCGAGGTCAAACGCCGCAGAAGAAAGATCGTTGCTGCCGTTATAAAACACGACCACAAGACCGGTTAGTGATGTATTACCTACGCCGCCGTCATAAAGCTCGACGAACTCGGCAGCGTCCACACCAGGTGTGTCCGAATCGAGTTCATTGATGACGATGTTCTCGGCGACGGGTGGCGGCGGGGTGGCCACCGTAAATGAAAAGACAGCGTTTGACTCCATCTGATTAGGAGGGTCGTTGGAATCCTGATCGGAAACCTGGTTTGAGAAGACAGTAACGGTGCAGACCTCACTGGCGGCAAAGTCGGTATCTGGATCGATCGTAAAAGTGAGCGGCCCGCCGCTCACACTTGTGTCGGTTACTTCACGCACACCGCTATTGGCGCATGAGATCTGGAACCAACTGCTTCCTACGTTAACGTTCTCACTGAAAGTGATGCTGATGTTCGCGTCTGCGGCCACATTTGTGGCGCCGTTTGCGGGTGTGGTGGTGTTAACCGTCGGTGCGGTGTCGCCAGGGTCGCCATTTGCGGTTAGCGAAAAATCGTCTACTGCCAGACCGTCGTCCGAACTTGCGATATCGAAATCGGTCCAGCGAATAAAGAAAGTTGCGCCATTTGCGATGCTTAACCCGCTGATAGTCGAAGTAATATTGGTACGATTTATCGCCGCGTTGCCGTCCAGTGCGCCGACGGCTGTGGTAGTGTTTGGGCTTGAAAAATCAAGGGCATTGACATCGGAGTATGTCCCCGTAGTCAGAGTGGTGGCGTCTGTGCTGAGCTGAAAATCCAGTCTGTCGGCGGCACCCCGGTTCAATACACCCTGCCTCCACTGCTCGCCGGTGTACGAAATATCCAGCGAGGTGATTGTGCCGCCAGTATTATTTGTAAAACTCGCCCCCACAATAGGTACGAGGCTACCGCTACGTAATCCTCCGAAAGCGCGTTCACTATTGCTGAGGGCGCCAAAACTGTAAGTATCGCCCGCATTACTAGAACCTGTACCGGCAGTATAGAGGGTGTTGGCATTAGTCCCAGACTCCGAAAAACCCCATCCAATCGGAGTTGTGTTCGAAGTACCGGTTAAAGCCAATGTATTGAAATTCTCGCTTAGGGCGACACCGAAGTTAGCAATACTAATCGGAGTTGCGGTATCGGCAAACGCGCTCGGAATGAGCCTGAAAATTATCGATGCGCTTAAAACGACTGCTATTAGCACCCAAGTCAAAACTAATCTGCTCATGCGCGCGGAAAGGTGTTGGCGACAGAATGAGACGATAAGAAGAAGAGTGCGTGAGTTGAAGAGGAGGCGGTTAGACATACAAAGATCCTTTCAAAACTGGTTAACAAAAATTCCGCACGTTGATCCGGGAAAGAATTCCACTAAGACGAGCTTTAGGAATGCGGAAGGTTTTTACCAGTATTCTTGTATGGGGTCAAGGAACCATGCCAGAAAACTTGCATCGTAACTGCGTTTCAACGTTGATGTTACTGAGCGGAGGCTGACAAACGCTTAAACCGTGGGCATAATGCTGAATTCCGAATTGCTTAAACCTTAGACGTCTTGTATGGAGTTTGGCATTAAGTGATCATCTCTTCCGTCGAGCTGCGTGAGATTCGCCTGCCGTTAATACATTTTTTCGAAACCAGTTTTGGACGCACCACTGAGCGACGCATCCTGCTTGTGCGCGTCACCGACAAAGATGGCGGCGAGGGTTGGGGAGAATGTACGGCCGGAGAGGGTCCGTTTTACAGCGACGAATGGGTCGAAACCGCCTGGCCCACACTGAGCGAGTTCCTCGTTCCTTTGGTGCTGGGTAAGACTATTGAAAGCGCGACTCAGATTTTATCGTTAATGAAGCCAGTGCGCGGCCACCGTATGGCGAAGGCGGCCATCGAGACCGCAGGTTGGGACCTGGAAGCGAAGAGAGCAGGGCTCCCCTTGTGGAAACACCTTGGAGGCGTCAGGACAGAAATCTCGTGCGGCGTGTCTATTGGAATTCAGAACACTGCCGAAGAGTTGATGGAGAAAATTCAAACAGAAGTCGCGGCTGGTTATCAGCGGATAAAGATCAAGATAAAGCCTGGCTGGGACGTCAACATTGTCGAGCAGGTGCGCCGGAATTTTCCAGACATCCGCTTAATGGCCGATGCCAATTCTGCCTACACGCTGGCTGATGTAGCTCTGTTCAAAGCTCTGGACCAGTTTGGCCTGATGATGTTCGAACAGCCGCTGGCCCACGACGACATCTTCGATCACGCCGAGCTTCAGAAACAGATTACCACCTCGATTTGTCTCGACGAATCGATTCGCAAGCGGGAGGATGCAGAACATGCGATCGCATTAGCTTCATGTCGAATCGTGAATTTAAAACTTGGCCGTGTAGGTGGACACGCTCAGGCGAAAGAGGTCGAAACTGTGTGTCGTGAAAGCAATGTCCCAGTCTGGTGCGGCGGCATGCTCGAGTCAGGGATTGGACGCGCGCATAACATTGCGATGTCAACGCTCGAGGGTTTCACGTTACCGGGTGACGTGTCGGCCAGTTCCAGATACTGGACGGAAGACATAATCGATCCGCCGGTTACTGTGTCATCAAATGGGACCATCGCTGCACCTGACAGGCCCGGAATAGGTTTTGAAGTGAACCTTTCAAGAGTCGATAGCTTGACCGTCAGAAAAAATACGATCAGTTGAACGGTGCAAGTTCAGCTACTAGATATTCACAAAGAGCGGGGGCAAGCCTGCCTTCCCAACTGCGAGATGATGGCGCTTGACCGGTTGATCTTAGATGGAAGGCTTTCCAAGTAGGAGTTAACAAGAACGTAGAAGAATCTCTCAGTAAGGAAGGTGGGCTTGCCCCCGCTGGTTTTATACATCATGGAACTTTCGGACGCCAACATCACGGCTTTAAGCAACTACTTCGCTAGTCGTAGAGAAGCCGTCACGACGTTCACGCGTGCCTTGGTTGAAGCGGAGTCACCGTCGGGAGATGAAGCGGGAAGCAAGGCAGTGGTTTCGTTGCTGGCCGCGGCCGCAGAAGCGATTCCGGCGGTGACGAAAATTGAGCGCGTTGCCAGCGAAGACTATGGCGAGCACCTGCGGATCCGGGTATGGGGCGACTCTACCGAGGGAAAGTCGATCGTAATTCTCGGACACACCGACACGGTTCATCCGCGAGGCTCGTTGAAGCGACGACCCTGGCGTATCGAGAGAGGGCGAGCCTATGGGCCCGGCGTTTTCGATATGAAAGCCAATTGCGCTCTCGCGCTCGAAGTGATTCGTGCGTGCGCTGAAATCGGGATAAGGCCGCACCATCAGGTTGTTTTGTTGTTTACATGCGATGAAGAAACGGGAAGTCTTACGGGCCGGCAGCTTGTCGAAGCCCAGGCACGCCAAGCCCAGGCGGTGCTGGTGCTGGAACCGCCGGCAAGCGGCGGGCGACTGAAGACAGGCCGAAAAGGCACCGGCATCTTTTCCATCGAAGCGCGCGGACGGGCGGCGCATGCCGGCCTGGAACCTGAGAAGGGTGCCAGCGCGATTCTCGAGTTGGCGCGCCAGACGGAGAGATTGCAGTCACTTAACGGGGCGTCGGGCGGCATCAGTGTGAACGTCGGCGTTTTTCATGGCGGCACGCTTTCGAACGTAGTTCCTGCCGAAGCACGAGCCGAGGTCGATGTGCGTTTCAATACAATCAGTGAAGCTGAATGGATCGAAAGAGAGATCCGCAACCTGCGCCCCAGCGACCCGCGGGTGCAACTGATAGCGACTGGTGGCATCAATCGTCCGCCGCTTCAACGCGATGAGAAGGTGCTCGCTTTATACGACCAGGCTAAAAGCATCGCGCATCGATTAAGCTTCGAGCTTGGGGAAACGCAGGTCGGCGGTGCGTCAGATGGAAACTTTGCTGCCGCAGCTGGCGCCGCTGTGTTGGATGGACTGGGAATCGATGGTGACGGTGCACACGCGTCGCACGAACACATTCTGCTTGATGACATTCCTCGTCGGGGCGCGCTGCTGGCCGGGCTAATCGCTTCTCTGTAGGATCGCAGTTCTAGTTTTCCCCTGTGCCGCCTTTCTGATCTCTGTGTCTCGGTGGTGAATCGCTAATACAAAGACTCCGCACGGAGACACAGAGCACGCACAGAATCTAACAAACATGAGACTCGCAACCTGGAACGTCAACTCAATTATCGCCCGCTTGCCGCATGTAATTCGTTGGCTGGAGGCTATCCAGCCTGACGTTCTTTGCATGCAGGAGACGAAGTGTACAGACGACAAATTTCCCTTCGATGAGTTTTCGAAAATAGGTTATTGCGCCAGCGTCTTTGGACAGCAAAGTTATAACGGCGTGGCGATTATTGCACGACACGAGTGTGCTGAAGTGCAGCGCGGAAACTACGAAGATCAAGAAGGAGCACACGCGCGTTTGTTGGCGGCCACGCTCGATGGCGTGCGGATCGTCAATGTCTACATTCCGAATGGACAAGCCGTGGGTTCGGAGAAGTTTGAATTCAAGCTTGATTGGATGAAACGCTTGCGCGCATTTTTTGACAATAACTTTGATATAGGTGCTCCGGTTATTCTCTGCGGAGACTTCAATGTGGCGCCGGAAGATCGCGACGTCCACAATCCGCAACTCTGGCAGGAGCGAATCATGTGC
>DATLBQ010000371.1:0-7270 GCA_035526805.1 Pyrinomonadaceae bacterium | reverse complement strand
CTTCATTAGTTCATAGTTTCTCTGAAGCGTTTACGCGTCGGAGCGGGAATGAATCAGACGCCGGATGCGATCCGCGAACAGCACATCGATCTTACGGGGTTCTATAAGGGCGGTAACTTCACCTGCCCCCCAAATTGGATGGCTCATCGTTTGACCGGTGCGATAAGTGCGCGTACGGTCGTAAGGCTCACTATTCACGGTCTTCGAGCGGCCCTTAGTTAGTTTGGCGCCGTTGGAGAATGAACCGCGCGTGCCGCACTTTGGACACGTGACTCGCGAGATTAGTCCTCTTTTCGTAATCGAGGCGACCACGTGGCCACGTTCTTCCTGGCAGACTGCGCAGAGTTTTTCAACTCGATCGCCGATCGCGTAAGTCTGTTTTTCAATAACCTGCTTTGCTATAGTTTGCTTTTCCATAAACGCCTTTCGAGTAAATCGTGAATCGTGAATCGTGAATAGTTATTTGTGATTTCTAACAACGCTGTCTTCAGCTTCGTGAATGGCAAATGGTGGATTTTACTATTCACTATTTACCATTCACGACTTACTAGTTTTCTACCAACGAGGCGAGTTGTCGCGACCACCGCCGCCACCGCCGTAGCCGCCACGGCCACCGCCCCCACCACGATTACCGCCGTAACCACCGCGACCACCACCGCCGCCCCGGCCACCACGATCTTCGCGCGGTCTGGCTTCATTTACGGTTAAGTTGCGACCGGCCAAATCTGTACCGTTGAATTGTTCAATTGCTTTCTCGCCATCTTCTTTCGAAGCCATCTCGACAAAGCCAAAGCCGCGTGAACGTCCAGTGTCGCGGTCTTCTACCACCGTCGCCGACTCCACGGTGCCTGCCTGGGAAAATAGTTGCTGCAGGTCTTCGCTCGAAGTTTGAAATGAGAGATTCCCTACGTAGAGTTTCATAGCCATAACTGTAAGATTTTCCTTAGCTCGCTTAGAGCATTAAGAGAAGCTTCGAATCAAGGTAGCTTCGGAGTACGGTAGCAGCGAAGGCCCGCGTTCGGGCGCTCAGTCGAGCAGCTTCTTCAGATTTTCATTGCCCACTCTCGCACTATCTAAAACGCCGAAGCCATCAGTTAAGGCGTGGCGCATCACCGTTGATGCAGGAGAGAAGGAGAACACGACAATAATGCACTATCTTCTGCGCTCAGGCAAGTTGAAGGACCACTTCGCGCCGCCGGGTTTTTGTTGATAAGTGTCTGCTTACACAACTATTACAACCATCCACTGTGTCAGTTGCTAGTATGTAGTATCAGTCAGCATCAAACGCATGACTGAATATTTTATCGGTAGAGGCGGGGAGTCGATGAGCAGAACTACTAATCTTAACAAGCAGGGCGCTATTGCGTGGAATACCACATTTTTCATGGTCGTCTTCCATGCTGGAGCGATCGCCTCTCTTTTCATGCTGCCCACGATAAGTTGGACGATAATTCCAATCACGCTATTACTCTGGTGGGTTTCCGGAAGCTTGGGAATCGGCATGGGATTTCACCGGCTGCTGACCCATCGTGGTTACAAAACACCAAAGGCGGTGGAATACTTTCTGACGTTTTGTGGCCTGTTTGCTTTGGAAGGCGGGTCAATCAATTGGGTAGTAACGCATCGCATTCACCATGCAAACACAGATCATACTGGTGATCCACATACGCCCCGCGACGGTGGCTGGTGGGCGCACATGGGCTGGATTCTTCGTGGCACCGCGCAACAACACGACGACGAAGTCATGCAGCGATACGCGCCCGACCTGATGAAAGATCCGATTCACATGTTTATGAACCGGTTTTATTACGTTCCGTTAATTCTTTCCGGAATTGCTCTTTTCGCGATTGGTGGTTGGCCTTTCCTGTTCGTTGGTGTGTTCCTGCGCGTCACTATCGGACTGCACTTCACCTGGCTCGTCAATTCAGCGACTCACCTGTGGGGCACTCGACGCTTCCTGACTCGCGATGATTCAACCAACAGTTGGTGGGTTGCGCTGCTAACGTTCGGCGAAGGCTAGCACAACAATCACCACGCGCATCCGCGCGCCGCACGCCACGGCCTCACCTGGTATGAAATCGACTTTAACTGGTATGGCATCCGAATGCTGCAGTTGCTCGGCCTCGCTAAGAGCATCCGGCTGATTAGCAAGGAGCAAATAGCTTCCGCCAGAAACCCGCCAATCGCCGAGATGCAAAAAGCAGCGTAAGTAAACAGCGCAGTAGGCAGTAGGCAGTAGAACACTGCTTGCTGCCTTTGCTTTGTGCTTACTGCCCACTGGCCACTGGCCACTGTTACAATACCCACATGGCTGTTAGCGGTCGTCGCAAGTCGATAGCTTTCTTTATAACCCTTGGCGCTTGTCTGGTGGCGCTGGCTGTTGCCTTGAACGTGAGCTGGATTCTGCTCAATGCGCGGGAGATTGCGCTGCTGGTTTTCGGCATCATTTTCTTCCTAATAATTATTACAGGGCTCGTACTCAACACCACCTTCCTCATCCGCGAGATACGCCGCAATGAGCAGCACGACGCTTTTATTAACGCGGTAACTCATGAACTCAAAACACCACTCGCGTCTATCCGGCTTTATCTCGAAACACTAAAGAAACGCGATATTGAAGAAAATAAGCGGCAAGAGTTTTACGATGTGATGCTTGCCGATAGCGATCGACTCCTGCAGACAGTTGAACAGGTATTGCGCGCCGGCCAATCCGGTCAACGTAATCGCAACCTCAATTTCCGCAAAGTAGACGTTGGCCAACTGGCGCACGAATGCGTAAACCTGACGCGCGTTCGACATAACCTTGCTGCTGACACGGTGACATTTTCTGAGTTAGTGAATGGCGAGCGCCCGCAAGTGAAGGCTGATGCCGATGAGCTGCGCGCGGCCATAACTAACTTGCTGGACAATGCGGTGAAATATTCGGTCAAGGACGTCAAGGTTTCGGTGGAGGTCGCGGCACTTGGTGAAAAGAAAGTGGCGATTCGAATCAACGACAGCGGCATCGGGATTCCGTCGGCGCAATTAAAACGTATCTTCCGACGCTTCTATCGGGTGCCGGGACGTATGATGGCGCGAATTAAAGGAACGGGGCTCGGCTTATTCATTGTGCGATCTGTGGTTGAGAACCACGGCGGAAAAGTGTTCGCGGAGAGTGAAGGACCGGGCCGCGGCAGTAGGTTCACGATTGAACTTCCGCGCCTGTGACTTCGACGCGTAGCGTCGCAGACACTTACCTGAATGCAGAAGGACTTCATAACATGAGCGCCGTACTCGTAGTTGAAGACGAACAGCATTTGGCTGACGGGTTGCGCTTCAACCTTGAAGCTGAGGGCTACACAGTCGACGCAGTTAGCGACGGTGAGACGGCTCTGTCGCTGTTACTCGAGAAGCGGCGAAATTACGATGCGCTGGTCCTCGACGTGATGCTGCCAGGCAAAGACGGATTTACCGTGGCTGCTGAACTTCGTGAGGCGGGATATTTTGTGCCGGTGCTGATGTTGACTGCGCGCGGACGTCCGGAAGATGTGTTGCGTGGCTTTGAATCAGGCGCCGACGACTACCTTCCCAAGCCGTTCGAGCTGTCAGTATTGCTGGCGCGTCTGAATGCGCTGCTGCGCCGGCGCCAGTGGTTTCATCAGGATCAAACGCAGGACCAAAGCGACAAAACGGCCGTCACGCAAAAAGTTGAGAACGACCCCGAACAATTCAATTTTGGTAATTTGGTCATCGATTTTGGAAATCTTGAGCTGCGCACTTCTGAGCAAACCATCAGGTTAACTTTGATGGAAGCGCAGCTGCTGCGTTATCTAGTAAAGCACGAGGGAAATGTTGTTTCGCGCAAGGCCATTCTGGAAAACGTTTGGGGGCTTAACGAGGACACAGACACACGCGCGATCGATAATTTCGTGGTGCGCCTGCGAAAGTATATTGAAGAGGATTCAACCAAGCCGAAACATCTCTTAACTGTTAGAGGCGTGGGCTATCGATTCGTTGCTGCTAAGCCTGAGCGATAACGATGGCAGCGCGCACGCCCAGCAAATCCGAAAAATCTTTTGAGTAGACTGCATCGACTTTGCGGACGCGGCTAACTGTTTCTACCATTTCATCCGTTGAGATAAAACCATTCTCGGTATGTGCGATGGCCCAGGCGGGCAAGTGGGCGGCGGTGTGCAGCAGGTGTTCCACGAGGCCAAGATACTGCTGCTTGCTTTGTACGCGGGCGCCGAGTTTGCCGGCGCGGCCTTTCTCAAAATCTTCCCAAAAATCGTCGCCTCCCTGCAGCCATTCCTCCCGCCAGGCTAATGGATGGTGTTGAACGGCTTGAGCCTGTATGGGCACAGGCAGCCGCAGAAACAGCAGATCCGTATGGCGCCGTTCGGCAACGAAAGCGTGCACATCCTGATTGGAGGCTTTACTGCGCATCGTGTGGTCGTCAGCCAAGGGAATGGTTTCCGAAAAATGCGTGAAGACCCGCGATAACGAGAAAGGCTCGCGCAGGTTTCGGTTGTCGGCGGTGAAGGACAGCACATAGTCACCGACCATCATTCCCAACGTAAGGGCGAGCGCCCGCTTGTAGGGATTGTCGAGCTTTTCCGCATTGAAGCGAACGTTATCAAACCACCAGGCGTCGGTTTCGTTAAACCACTTCGAGAGAGAAGGATTGTCCAGCCGGTCTCGCGGCACGTAGGCATCGTCAAGCAGCGCTTCAATATCAATTTCAGTGAGCCGTTCAGAGTCGTTCTCGACCAGGGCAGTCGCTTTGGTGTAGCCCCAAATCATCTGATCGTTTGCCGCTACACGAACTTGCCAGCGCTTCAGTTGAACACCAAGGTTTGGCTCGCCAGTGAACGGTAGCGCAATTGAAGAAAACTTCAAACGTCGCAACACGCTTAGTTCAAAGTTTAACCAACCGTTTGGAAATGTTGCTGAGGCGACGTAAGCCATTAATCTTCTTCGAGACTGTTAGTGTGCGTTAAAGACTTTGGTTTAACCCAGGACTACTTCATGAACGATGAAAAAAGAGGGCTGCCGAAGTCGCCGGCGCTCGTGCTCGCAACAACCGCAAATGGATCGTTGCTGTTTGCAAACGACCGCAGTTCCTCGACGTCCTGCAGCGCGAGCAACACCGTAACTACCGCTGGATCAAATTCGATAGCGGCACGATCGATGATTTGAGCGCGAGCAGCTTCCTCAGTCAGTGCCGGTCGATACGGACGCGTGTCCGTCAACGCCGCATAGGAATCGGCGACTCGTAGAATTCGGGCGGCTAAAGGAATTTCGTTGTGACTCAAAGCGTCCGGATAGCCGCAACCATTCCACCATTCGTGATGCCAACGCACCAACAACTGGACGTCGCGGTCAGCGCTGGCGCGCGCTGCTTCCTGTTCGCCGATTACTGGATGCCGTTGCAGGTCGATCCGTTCTTCGTCGGTAAGCGAACCGGCTCGTCGAATATATTCCCGCTCCATTGCCACTTCACCGAGATCGTGCATGCGCGCCGCCGTGCGCAAAGACTTCCTATCCTGAGGCGCCATGTGAAACGCCTCGGCAATTTTGTCCGCGATGGCGGCAATTCGAACCGCGTGTGGATTCGCATACTGCTCGAATTCATCCGCCACGGCGGCCAATTGCAAGTAGGCGTCGCGAGCGTCGCCATCCTTGTCACTGTTGCGGGAAAATAAGGGCATTACTTGATTATCCTACCTTGCGCGACTTTTCGAGTTTACGCAACAACGAATGCGCCGTAGCGTTTTGCGGGTCGATTGCCAATGCTCGATCTAACTCCGTGCGGGCGCGCCGGTGAAACTTCAGTTGAAAGTACAACTCCGCAAGCATGGTGCGAAAGCTGACGTCGGCGGGCGCTAGCTTCACTGCCGCCTGGATCTCATTCTCCGCCAGCCGCCGCGTATTTTCGTCAGCGGCAAGCGCCCGGCCATAGTGCGCGCGATAACGCGCTTCCTGAGGTTGGAGACGCGCAGCGTGCGACAGATGTGTGATGGCGGAATTTATGCGCCCTTGCTGCAGGGCGCCAACGCCTTCGCGGAAATGATATTCGGCGCGTCCCAATTCCATTTCGGCATCGGTCTCAAAATCCAAATCTTCTGAAAATTTATTGTTCGCGGCAGCTTCCGGGGTTTTTGCAGTTGCCTGTGAAAACTGGTTGGACCTTTGCACGGTTTGATCGTAGGTCGCACGCGCATTCGGGTCTGTAAGCGTTTCATACGCCTGCGTCACGCGAGCAAAAGCGGAACTTATTTCAGCATGCAGCTTGGTGCCGGATTTTAAATGAAACCTATCCGGGTGGTATCGGCGCGCCATCGCATAGTAAGCCTCCTTGATTTCACTCGCGTGGGCCGTCGGCGGCAACTCGATCACCTCGTAATAGTTCGCAGCGTTCCGCAGTCGTTGCAAGAATTTATTAAGATCTTCATTTTCGACGCTCGCCGATACCCAATTGGCACTTTGCTCAGGTCGATTGACAACGGGGGTAACGGAGCCAATAGCTGGTTCTTTGTTTGTTGGCTTGTCTTCGGTGCGAAAAGCATTTTGCCAATATTCCCGTTTTAACAAGCCACTCAGCGTCAACCCATAGATTGCTCGTTGTGCATCAATCTCCGGCAGGCCACTTAGCATAACCAACTCTCGCAATTTTAGGCCGGTGTCGAGGCGAGACAGAATAAAACTCTCGGCAGGGAGGAGATTACTGGTCGGTGAAACGTCAGATGCGCGCGAAATGGTTTCTCCGGGATTTCGAAAGCGCTGCGACACGAAGTTGAATGGCATCCTTAGAGCGGCTTCCCGAAGCAGGGTGGGAATGTCGAGGTTTACACTAACCGAATCTACAAGGCGGGCACGTTGATTGAAGTCCCACAATCCTTCTGTCCACAGCAGAGCCACGCGCAGCACGTCGCTCACCAGTATGGCCAGCAGAGCATCGATATCTTTCTGCCGGAGCGTTCCAGTGGCCGCCAAAGCTCCGGCAAAATCGAGATCGGAAAGATTGTTTGCGAATCTCTCCAGTACGCTTTCCGAGAAGACGTTCCGCTTGATCAGATATTCGCGTAAGCGTAGCGTCCTCAGATTTGAGGCCGCATAAATAATCCGACCGCTTTCAAAATAGACCGCCGTCTGCGCTCGCTCATGCTCGAGCCGCAGAGTGCCCGATAAGCCCTTGGCGCACATCTCGCGAATGAGCTCGGCCAATGGTTGATCTGCGAGTTTACCCTTCATGGATTACTTCTTGAGATATCAGAGGCGAATAGCCGCG
>DATLBQ010000370.1:0-2409 GCA_035526805.1 Pyrinomonadaceae bacterium | reverse complement strand
GACACGTCGGATTTCGCTGCTTACCTTTTATTTTAGTATTTTTGTAGGGCTCCTTGCCTGGGAATGTTCAATGGTGCGAGCTGACGAGCCCGAGACTATCGAGCAACGCGTCAAAGCTGCATTTCTTTACAGGTTTGCAAGTTACGTCGACTGGCCAACTTCTGCATTTTCTCGGCCGGGCGTCCCGTTCACGATCGCGGTTGTTGGCGCTGAGGCGGTGGCATCGGAACTTGGCAAGATGGTGAACGGGCGCACGCTGAATGATCGACCTGTGGTCGTAAAACGGTTGAAGGCAGGAGACCCGCTGACCGACGTGCATATTCTTTTTATCGGGGCCACTGAGGCCGCGCGCGTGCAATCACTGGCGGTGAATGCGCAATCGCGTTCGATACTTTCAGTTACTGAATCCGACGGCGCACTCACACAGGGAAGCGTGATCAATTTCGTTGTTTCAGAGCGGAAGGTGCGTTTTGAGATATCCCTCGATTCGGCCGAGAAGAGCAAGCTCAAGCTAAGTTCGCGATTGCTGGCCGTTGCTCAGGATGTTCGTATGGAGGGGAAGTAATGCTGCACGTCATCAGGCATTCCATACGCCGCAAACTGGTGTTGGCGACGCTCGCGGCTACGTTTGCTGCCTTGGTAGTGACTGGCGCGGTGTTGATGATCCACGAATTGCGTAACTACCGCGTGGCAGGCATCAGCGATTTGCAAACACAAGCCGAGATACTCGGTCGGGCAGCTGCGCCGGCCCTTGCTTTCGATGACCCCAAGGCAGCGAGTGAATACTTGCGGCTGCTGAAGGCTAAGTCCGAGATAGTTTCCGCTGTAATTTATAACGCTAGAGGAAAGCAGTTCGCCAGTTACACCCGCAGAGACATGGATTTGCCCGTTCCCGCTCTCCCAGAATCTGAGGGGTCGAGAATTGAGGGCCAGGACATTGTGTTGTTCAAAAGAGTTATTGAGAACAACGAAATTCTGGGCTCTGTGTATCTGAGAGCCGATCACAAGATGCTGGGACGTCTGATGGACTATCTCGGCTTACTCAGCATAGTAATGCTCCTAAGTCTTGGGGTTGTACTGCCGCTGTCGACATGGCTGCACTCAGCGCTGGCTCGTCCGATTTTGGATATGGCCGCGGTGACACGTCGCGTAATCGAAAGCAGGGATTTTTCTGTTCGTATGAACAAGACAACAGAAGATGAAATTGGCTACCTGGCCGACAGTTTCAACGAAATGCTTACGGAGGTCGGGCGGCGGACGCAAGCTTTGGAAGCCTCAAATCAAGCTCTAGTACGTGAAACGGCGGAGCGTCAGCGAGCCGATGAGGAATTGCGGAAATTTAATGCCGAACTCGAGCAACGGATCGCCAGTCGGACAACACAACTGGAGGCGGCCAATAAAGAAATGGAAGCTTTTTGCTACTCGGTGTCGCACGATCTTCGTGCGCCATTGCGAGCTGTGGCAGGTTACTCGCAAATGCTACTGGAAGATCATGCGAGTGCACTCGATGACGAGGGCCGCAGAAAGGCCAATGTTGTTCGGGACGAAGCTCAACGCATGGGGCAGCTTATTGACGATCTCTTGGCATTTTCCCGTGTGGGACGAAAAGCACCGCAGATTGTAGACGTTGGAATGACTGAGTTGGCAAGAAAAACTTATGAAGACTTAAATAGACTGAATTCCAGCGTCAATGTCGAATTCCGAGTGGCAGCTTTACCGTGCGCGAAAGGGGATCCTGCGCTACTTGCGCAAGTATGGGCGAACCTGATCTCGAATGCCATGAAGTTCAGCTCTAAGCGAGACAAACCGCTGATTGAGGTCAGTGCAATCAGTGATGCGAACGAGCATATCTATTTCGTCCGGGACAATGGCGCTGGCTTTGACCCGCGTTATCAATCGAAATTGTTTGGGGTGTTTCAACGCCTGCATGATGCCAGCGAGTTTCCGGGCACTGGTGTGGGGCTTGCCCTGGTGCAAAGGATCGTGGCTCGCCATGGTGGACGGACATGGGCTGAAAGCAAGCCCAATGAAGGGGCAACATTTTACTTCACTCTACCCAGGGACTACGTCGATGGAAATCATTGAACAAATAGAAATTCTTCTTGTTGAAGACAACGAAATGGACGCCGAGCTGACCATGCGGGCGTTGAGGAAGGGAAAGTTGGCAAACAAGCTTACGTGGGTGAAGGACGGACAGCAGGCGCTAGACTACCTGTTTCGGCAGGGTGATTACATGCAACGTGATAACACCTCGCCGCGCCTGGTTCTGCTCGATCTAAAGATGCCGCGCGTGGGCGGCATCGAGGTGCTCAAAGCGATTAAAGCCGATGAGCGAACCAGGCGTATCCCCGTGGTGGTCATGACCTCCTCCCAAGAAGACCAAGATGTCGTGGAAACGTACAACCTTGG
>DATLBQ010000369.1:0-7135 GCA_035526805.1 Pyrinomonadaceae bacterium | reverse complement strand
CTACAACGCGCGTGCTCTATTGAAAGACAAAAACGTCAATTGGCTCGAAGATGGCTTCACCATCGTTATCCGCAGCGTGAGCTCGCAACGCCCTCATGCCGCCGTCAAAGTCGCGACTACTCAAACTAGCCAAAATGGAGTCTGCCCCCGCTGACAGCTTCTCTGCGTAAGCTGCATAACTCGAAGCAATCTGCTGAGTAACGAGTTCGAGCGTCGTCATGCGAAGTCCTGCCGACTCAAAGACCTCGCGCACGAATGTGTTTGTGGGAAGACTCTCTTCAAGAATGGGCCGGCTCGGCGGGAAAAAATCAACGTAAGGATAAGATGAAATTCGTTCACGAGTACCGGCGCGCAGAAAGACTGTTCCGCCCTCACGAAGGACTCGCCGGCATTCTCGCGCCACGAGCGTCGGATTATCGAGGTGGTGGAAAATCATCGACATGAAAATGAGGTCAACCGAATTATCGGGTAGTGGAATCGATTCGCCCCGACCAGGCTCGTATCGAATCTGGCGACGGGAAGCTTTGCTTCGTGCCTGTTCCAACATTTTCGTTGAAGGATCAATCCCGATAACTTCCGCATTGAAATGGACCGCGAGAGCTTCGGAAAAGCGTCCCGTGCCGCAACCGAGATCCAGGATCGTCTTGATGCGTTGATCCCTCACGTGGGATGAGACAACGTTCATCCAAAGATCGAGAAACTCCGGACCGTGATCGCGACCACGGTCATAAGTAACGGCGATGTCAGTGGCGTCGTAGTCCATACTCCAGAGCGGCTTTGCACAAAAAGTGTTGGGCGATCGGAGATTAAAGCTGTGGTTCCGACTTTGTCTAAACGTCCGTTTCCACAAATGGGCAACAGACTTTTTGTGCAAGGCCTTTCAATGCAGCGCTCGATAGGGCCCGCTAATTTGCTCGGTCGGAGGTGACGAGGCCGGTTAAAGAACACGCTCACTGCAAGAATCGTGATCTATTTCGTGTTGTCGTGTTATTTCGTGGATCGTACGCGATGTTGAGTAGGAACACTTCCCACGAAACGACACGAGACGCATTACGAAATCGCAAATCACCACACTACTGTGAACCCTGCATGGACCTGGCGGCGGAAGTGGCGACGAATCCCTGCTCGGCCAGGCGGCGTCCCGGTGTGCGGGCAATGGCTTTTTCGAATTCCGCGCGTGCTTCATTTTTTCTACCGCGTCGGAGCAAAAATTCTGCCAAAAGCTCGTGACTCGGTTTGTCAATCGTCGGTGGACCAAACGCGATCGGAAGTTTGTCCTCCAAGCCCACCGCCTGCAGCATTAGACGTTCGGCGCCGGCGAAGTCTCCCTCTTGCTCAGCCAACAGCGCGCGGGCTTGCAGCAGGAATATCTCTGGCCTCACGCGGTAGCTTGGATCGGGGTCGCCACTCCTGGCCTTGATGTCGGCGACTTCACGGCCGACGACTTCGAGCTCGGCCAGGGCTTGCCGCGCCGCCTCGCGACGTCCCTGCATAACCTCACCGAGGGCTCGCGAAAATGCGAAGTCAAGCCGCGCCCCCGGGTCCGCGCTTTTCGGCAGAGTCCAGCCCGCAATCTCTCCGGTCCAGTCGCCGGTGTCAAGCAGATAACGGAGCCGCATGTTGGCAAAGGCGCCGCTCAGACTGGCATCGGGATCCATCGACATGCCTGGATGATCCATCGCCCCCTGCGATTCGACAGAGACGCGGCACGAGGCCATCGTGCTCCGGGCCTTGTCCATCTGCCCGAGTTGCAAATAACCGTATCCCAGCCAACTTGCGTAGTGCCCGCAGCGCGCCGGGCCTTTGCCTGCCGCCTTGCGAACGCGATCGACAGCGGCCATCGCGGCGATGTTTGAATCCACAACTTCCTGCCACATTCCCAGCCCGAGGAAGATATGGGAGGTCATGTGCTGGGCGTGTCCCGCGTCGGGCGCGATCTTCGCGTAGATACGAGCCGCGCGAAGCCCGAGCGGCGAGTGTGCCGGATCGTCGTAACTATGAATCAGGTAATGCACGAGGCCCGGATGATCGCGATGATTGGTCCACGCCTCTTCAAGCACGCCTGCCGCGCGCATGTAGGTAGGAATATCGCGGCCGGCATGGGCGGTGCCGAGGATCGCCAGTCCGTAGAAAGCGGCGGCGTCGACGTCGTCCGGGAAGCGCGCGTGCAGCCTGCGCATCGCATCTTCGTAACGGAAGTCACGCTCCTGTTTGCCTCCCTCTCCATAGAGAATCTCAAGCGCGTCGAAATATTCTTTCTCGCGTTCGGTCTTTGCCCTGGCACGGCGCGCCGACGGGGTCGCTGCAAGTTTGTTGAGCGCGTCGCGGGCCGCTTTAAGATCCTGTGCCATCCAGATGGGATGATTGAAGGTCATCGCCTCGCCCCAATAGGCCATGGCGAAGGCGGGGTCCGCCGCCTGGGCACGGCGAAAGGCGGCTGCGGCAGCCGGATATTCGAAGTCGTGAAGCAACGCCAGTCCCTCGAGGAAGTCGGCCTGCGCCGAGGGAGCGCCGGAGTTCCGGAAGTCGACCCGACCATATCCGCCATCGGCAGAGGCTTGCGAGCCGGAGAAGAACAGGCTAAGAGTTAGCGCGATTAAGAGCATGAGAATTCTCCAGGGAAGAAGGGACGCGGAACCATGTGACATATCGAATTGCACCAAAGAGAATTATCACGGAGATCCTCGCTTCGACCAATAGCCGGGGCGTCGTTTTTGATGGGCCACGGCAACAATCACGATTTTTCACCGGACGACCTGAACCAGCGGTATCTGGCTTCTGGGTTCATTGGTCTGCAGTCGATCCTATCGAGAACTTTATGGACTACTCGGAAGACTTTTGCATGTATCAATTCATCGGCGGACAGTCAGCGCGCATGGAGGCGTTATCGCTCCAGTACCGCGGGTTGTAAGCCACGTTCATCCTCGCTACTAGCGAAAGAGGGACCGCCCAACAAGCGGTCCCTTTTTCTTGACTCAGGGATCGGGTCACCTCGCGGCTTTTGGCACCGGGATAGACTTGGGAAAGTAGTGGCAGAAGCTCCTGCGCCGCCGCGCGAAGAATCAGCACCATCGTCAGCCGATATTGCTTCAATGCACGCTGCCGAACTGGTCAGTCAATTCGAGACCAACGAGGTGCGGGCGAATCAGGTATACATCGGAAAACGAGTGCGTATTCACGGAACAGTAAACACGATCGAGATCGACAAGGACAACAAGATCGTTTTGACTTTCAAGTCTTCGATTATAACTCGCAATAATGCCCGCTGTTTTTTCAGTCAATCGCAGAGTTCCGGTGTTGCCACTCTAAGCGCTCATACGGTAGCCACGGTTGAAGGAACCGTGCGCGGGTTGGGGGGCGGTTTTGATAACTCAAAAGCATTTGTCTTACTTGAAAACTGCATAGTTCCTTAACTATTGGCTAAACAAAGTCAGAACCAGCGCTCAAACTACATCGCACAGTGAACCCAATCGTGGATTCGCTTCGCTCCGATCATCGTTTTGATGACCTGTTGCGGTATGTCGGGCTGCCGCAGCGAGATGCCTTTGCCTACCTACAGAGGGCGCAGGAACGAGTCATTGTGCTCAAAAGTCACTGACTGATCGTGAACTGATAACACTTGCTCGTCAGCACGACCGCCAAGGTCTCCTCCTCTATGACCCAGAAGTGAATGTCAAACTCTGAACCAGGGGGAAAGGCGGCCAGGTTGCGAAACAGCTCTTCTCGGGCCGTGCCGGCTGATTAAGTTTATCGAGGATTGATTTGCCTAAACCCGCGAAGCGGGTGTGAGCATAAAGCCCGGGGTGAAGCGAAGCGGAACCCCGGGAACCTGGTCCAACAAGACTAACAAAGCCCGCGGAGCGGCCGCCAGACGTTCCTCAAACGTATCGTTCGTCGAACTGGATGCCGTTCGCTTTCAAGAACTGAATGAATTCATCCCTAAATGAAATCTTCGCGTGATGCTCTTTCTGTCGTCTTAGATGATTCCGCACTTCTTCAACGTGTGACTGCCGTGGCTCATAAAGCCCAGGATTTGCTTTGAAACCCTGGGTAAAAAAGGAACACATATATTTCGTCGCAGTAACGCTTTCAGCGTTAACGTAAGATGGCGAGGTGTTAAACTAAACCTACCACTCCGAGTGAGGCAAGACGTATGAAACCCTTAGGGCTTTTTTTTGCGATCAATCAAAAAAGAAAGAGGAGACTGGAGATGAAAGCAATATTTAAGATCGCGATACTCCCGTTTGCAGCCGTTTGGATGGCGGCTTGCGGCGCACCGGCAACAAACACAAACACAAATACGAATACCAACTCTACCAAGCCGACGGCGGCGGCCCCGACGGCCGACGCCTTGCTCGCACTCGACAAGCAAGCCAATGAAGCCTATATCAAGAGTGATTCGAAGTTCTTCGAGGGAATGCTTAGCGACAAGTTCGTTATATACGAAGGCGGTCAGCGAGTGGACAAGGCGGCTGTTATAAAGATGATCGCCGGCAACAAGTGCGACGTCAAAACCTGGAACCTCGAAGACCCGCAGATGGCCAGGATCGATGCGGACACCTACGTGCTTAGCTACAAGGGCACGTTTGACGGCACTTGTGCGGGAAACGACGGTAAAAGCATGAGACTGCCGAGCCCGGTACGCGCCGCTAGCCTATGGGTTCGCAGCGGCGAGAAATGGCTGGCTGTTTATCATGGCGAAGTTCCCATAGTTGACCCAAAGAACCTGCCCAAAGCCGCACCTGCAGCTCCAGCCAGGAATGAAGAGCCGAAAAAGGACGACAAAGCCGCGGCAAACTCAAACGCCACTGCAACCAAGCCCGCTGCTGACCCAGGCATCGACGCCATGATGGCGATCGAAAAATCGGTCTGGGAAGCCTGGAAGGCACGCGATAACAAGAAGCTCGAGGACCTGACGTCAAAAGACCTTTCGTTCGTCAATGTGTTTGGCACCTATTTCGCGAACAAGGCCGACGCGCTGAAGGACTGGGAGGGAAACTGTGACATTAAGCGCGTCAATCTCACAGACAGTGCTGGAACGACACTTTCGCCGACAGTTGGCATCCTGACCTCTAAGGCCACGGCTGAAGGCTCCTGCTATGGCGAGAAACTCGCACCGGTACCGATATATGCCACATCTGTCTATGTAAAGGATGGAGACGCCTGGAAACTGGTGTTCGGTTTGAATCGCCTGGATTAGGTTCGATTTTGAAATTCCAGCCGCGGTCCATTGATGGGTCGCGGCTTTTTTCGCTTTTTGGATGGATCAAAAGAAATTCTTAAGCTTGGCGTTAAGTTATAGTTGGATTGAGACGACGCCACTCGGACGGGAAAGATACAAATGCCGGTCCGACTCGTTTGGTAAACCCCTCGTCGTTATTAGATAGATCTATCACCAATGCCGCGTCAGCAATTCAAAACTGACACTCAACCCTTTCCCGAATGGCTTCCACCAATGGCGGCCACTCTCACTCAAGATCGCTTCACTGGCGAAGAGTGGCTCTTCGAACAAAAGTTTGACGGCATCCGACTCCTCGCCTACAAAAACGGCCCCGACGTGAAACTGTTTTCACGCAACCGTCTTCCGCAAAACATTCCCGCAGTCGCCGACGCAGTGAAGAGTCTTCCTGTCAGTCAATTGATTCTCGATGGCGAGATCACCTGGGGCGGCGCACCGATTAAGTATCACGTGTTCGATTGCCTGTGGCTCGAGGGACGCAATCTAACTTCGTTGCCGCTCGAAGCGCGTATTGAAATCTTGAGGGAATTGCCGCTGAAGGCGCCGCTCTATCGCGTGGAAACGCTTTCAGATGAGTTGCCGTGGGAGCGCGCGGCGAGAGAAGGCTGGGAAGGTGTGATTGCGAAGCGCCGCGGTTCGCTTTACGAACATCGTCGCTCGCCGCACTGGTTGAAAATGAAATGCGAGCTGGCCCAGGAACTCGTCGTTGGCGGATTCACGGATCCACAAGGCAAGCGCGTTGGATTGGGAGCGTTGTTAGTTGGTTACTTCGAAGGCGACGACTTTGTCTTCGCAGGCAAGATAGGAACTGGCTTTGATACAAAACTGCTACTCGACCTCCGCGAGCAACTCGACAAGATCGAAATTTTTAAGCCGCCGTTTACGAAGAGTGTCGGACTGCCGCGTGTTCGTGCACATTGGGTCAAGCCGGAGATCGTGGTCCAGGTCGGTTTCATCGAATGGACAGTGCATGGAAAGTTGCGCCACCCGCGCTTGCTCGGCGTACGTACAGACAAGGATGCACGTGAGGTTGTGAAGGAGTGATTAGTCATCCAGAGAAAGTCCTCTTTCCCGACGACGGCATCACGAAGGGAGAACTCGCGTCGTACTACGAAGCGATTGCGCCTGTGATGCTGCCTCACATCCGGCGTCGGCCCGTGACGATGGAGCGGTATCACCGGGGCATCGGCGCGCCGGGTTTCTTTCAGAAGGACGTCTCGAAAGGCTTTCCTGAATGGCTGAAACGCGTTGAGGTTCCGAAGAACGAGGGCACTGTTAATCATCCGATTGTTACCGACACGCGATCGCTGTTGTGGCTCGCGAACCAGAACAGCATCACGATTCACGTGTGGCCTTCGCGTGCGCCGAACCTCTACAAACCCGACATCTGCCTTTTTGATCTCGATCCATCTCGCAATTCTGCTGACAAACGTCAGTTGGACGTGTTGTGCCGCGTAGCGCTCGACCTGCGTGCCTTGCTGAAGGAGTTGGGCCTTCCAAGTTCGATCAAAACCACCGGGTCGAAGGGATTTCACATCGCAGTGCCGTTGGACGCGAAGGCAGATTTCGCCACAGTCGCGCGCTTTGCTCATCGCGTTGGTAAGTTACTGGTGGCGCGTGATCCGGAAAATCTCACGCGCGAGTTTCTTAAGGTGGATCGGCGGGGCCGCATTCTCGTCGACACCGGTCGCAACGATTACAGCGCCACGTTCGCTTCTGCTTACACTGTTCGCGCAAGACGAGGCGCGCCTGTTTCTGCGCCATGCACATGGCAGGAAGTCGAACGCGGTGAGGTATCGCCAGGGAGTTTCACGATCCGGAACATGGCCCAACGCATAGAAAGCGTCGGCGACCTCTGGTCCGACCTGCTGAAGACCAAACGATCATTGCGGCTGC
>DATLBQ010000368.1:0-5551 GCA_035526805.1 Pyrinomonadaceae bacterium | reverse complement strand
AGAACGCGCGAGAGATATCTACTAAACATCGAAGATTCCTCCAAAGATTATGTACATATAATTGGTAATGTAGCTGAGCCCGTTAAGATGCTTTGGCTCCGCTGCCGGTTGTAAACTTGCTACCAGGATTCGGCCTAACGTTAATAAGCAAACCTCTCCCTGTCAAGCACATATGTAATCGGGTCGGTTATACCCGCATCGCGAAATGCACGTAGTCGCAACGCGCAGGAGTCACAGTTGCCGCAGGCCTGATCCGATTCTTTATAACACGACCAGGTAAGTTCAAGCGGTGCTTTGATTCTCCGCCCAAGCTCCACTATTTCCGATTTCTTCATCGCGATGACCGGAGTGCTGATTTCAATTTTCGTTTCCGGCCTGGTACCCCGTGTGATTACTTGCTGAAACGCTTCGTAAAACTCCGGCCGGCAATCTGGATAACCGGAAGAATCTTCAGCGACCGCCCCAATGTAAATAGAAGTGGCGCCAATTACTTCGGCCCAACTGGTTGCAATCGACAGAAAGTGGGCATTGCGAAACGGCACGTAACTGGTCGGTATGCCCTGGCCGCGAAGATCAGCTGAGCGGATGGGGATGTTTCTGTCGGTTAACGACGAACCACCAATTTGAGCAAGATGTTCAAGCGAAACAACCAAACGCTGTTTGACGGCATAGTGGTCCGCAATTTCCTCAAACGCACGACGCTCGCGCGCTTCTGTGCGCTGACCATACGAAACGTGAAGAAAGGCCAACCTCTCGGCTTCCTCGTTCGCAACAGCGGCGGTCACACAGGAGTCCATACCTCCAGACACCAGGCATACTGCCACTACCGGCTGACCCTCGTTGAGTTCGCCAGATTCAAGCGGCACGTAGGCTGTCTCGTCATGTCCACCCATCAGACTCCATGTACCTCCGGCCCCCAAATATACTTATGAAGTTGCAGTTGCATTCGCAAATCGAGTCCGCTGCTCGAAACCCACTCGGCTAGTTGTTTTAAATCGACAACACCCCATGCAGGAGAAATAAGTATGGCTTTGGCGCGCTTCTCCAGCTCATATCGTTTGATGATTTGCAGCGCGTAGTTCCAATCCTCGAAGTTAGTTACTACGAATTTGACTTCGTCTTTATCAGCTCGCAAATGGTCCAGATTTGGCCAGTGGTTTCGCCGTTCCTCACCGGAGGCCGGGCACTTTACATCGAGGATAAGGCTGGCCCTGGGATCGACTTCAGCAGTTGAAACGAAGCCGCCTGTTTCAACCAGCACGTCGAAGCCTTCATTGCACAACCGTTCGATTAGGCTGAACGCCTCGCGCTGTGCCAATGGCTCTCCACCCGTTACCTCTACCAGCTTGGAATTAAACGCCCGTACCTGATCGATAACGTCGCTAAGAGAAAAGTATTCGCCGCCGGTAAATGTATATTCGCTGTCGCACCATACACAGCGCATCGGACAACCGGTGAGGCGCACAAACGTACAGGGACGACCGGCGTGGGTCGATTCTCCCTGGATGGAACGAAATATTTCGGTGACTCTTAGCATCGAAAAATCAAGTGTGTAGCGATGGTTCTGCGCGCCCAGTGCATCTGAGAAGCTGGGTGGTAACTAAATAATTCTGTCAGGTCCGCTGTAGTTCGAATCTAGCCGACCGATTAACTGGTGTCAAAGTGACTAGCAAGGTTTACAAGAAAAGGTCAGACTCCGCGGCAACTTGCAATTCCCTGACACATCTAATACTGCGTGCGAGTCCCCACGACGCGGTATCTACGTGTTAGCATAAGAACGCAGACTTGATGTCCCCCGTGAACCAAAGAACAGCGCAACTCGAAAAGGTGTTTGCCGCCGGCGCCGGCAGTCTACTCGC
Source organism: Pyrinomonadaceae bacterium (assembly GCA_035526805.1). Lineage (GTDB taxonomy): Bacteria > Acidobacteriota > Blastocatellia > Pyrinomonadales > Pyrinomonadaceae > PSRF01. The sequence continues at coordinate 3,692 of DATLBQ010000368.1, read as the reverse complement.
CCGTGCCACGGACCGTTATGGCCTCTCGCAGGAAACGCTGATACCGCGAATTGCGTCCGCAGTTGCCAAGTATATTTTACGAGATGACGCGATGGCATCGGTTGATGTAATCAGGGACTTTATCGACAAGTTGCAAGCAGATGACCTTTGTCTAATCGTCGCTTGCGAACAAGGCAGTCAAAAGGCCTGGTCGGATTTGGTTGAGCGTTTTTCAGCGACTGTCCGTTCGGGGGCGCGGTCGGCCAGTTCAAATGAGGAAGGCGCCGACGACCTGGCGCAATCTATTTGGGCCGAACTGCACGGCCTGCGCGTTCGAGACGATGGGAAGCCGGCGGGAAAGCTTGCGTACTATTCCGGTCGGGGGTCGCTGGCGGGTTGGCTCCGAGCGGTTGTTGGTCAGCTTGCAGTAGACCAGCATCGTAAGCAAGCCCGGCTCGTTCAGACAGAAGAAGACGCGGATTTTGACAGAATCATCCGGCATGGGCGGGACGAGAACACGTGGTCGGCACACGCCGAAGCTTTGAATCCTGAATTGCAGGTTTCGACGAAACTTGCGGGCGCACAGATGCAAAAGGCGCTGGCAGAGTGCGTCAAACAATTGTCCGCAGAGGATCGTTTGCTGGTGAAGCTTTACTATTTTGATGGCCTTCGACTGCGCGAGGCCGGGGCAGTGCTTGGCGTGCACGAAGCGACTGCAAGCCGCCGGTTGACACGCGTGCATGCCGACCTAAGACAGCAGGTGCAGGAATGTCTGATTGAGCAAGGCTGGACTAAGGGTGAAACGGAACGCGCATTTTCTGAAGTTGCAATTAATCTCGATACTGATATCGAACCTATGCTGGCAAGCGAGAGCGTCTTGATGAAGAAAGAAAACGAAGTCGCAGGGTGAACATAACAATTGCCGTACGTTCGCGAAACATTTATTGCAAGCAGTCGCGTGTGTAAGCGTTCTTGAGAGGGCACAGATTTAGGGATGAACGAAGCTAACAAAAACGAGGTCGATCTTCTGCTGCGGTCTCTCTCGCGCGCGCGCAAGAATTCGGCATTGCAGAGCGCCTTGACGTCTGTAGAGGCCCCCTCAACGGATCACCTCGATGCAGACGAACTAAACTCCTATGCTGAAGGCGTGGTGCCCGCTCCGGCGCGTGTTCGTTACGCGGAACATTTAGCCGATTGCGCGGTCTGCCGCAGGATAGTTGTCGATCTAACTCAGGCGGCGGGCGCTGCCGGTCGTCATGAAGTTGCAGAACAACATGAATCGAGTCTTTGGCATAAGCTTGCTGCGATTCTGTCGCCCTCTGTCTTGCGTTTCGCCGTGCCGGCTTTGGTGCTCACTATAGTTATCGGCATAGGTTTATTCGTCTTCAGGCAACAACGACACGAGGCTTTCGTTGCCCAAAATCAGCCAGCGACGGTTGAACCACGGCGAAGCGACACTGGTCTAAATCCGCCGGGCGACCCATCGCCGGCAACTCGAATTGATGCGGACCAGCGGACCTTCAGCGACACGGCTGAAGTCAAAGGCAAAGTTCAGGATAAAAAACTGCAAGCAGGTCAAGCGCCACCAGGATCTGATTCCAGCTTTGCCAGATCAGCCCCGGCCAAAGATGCCGAAGAAGCGGACCCTGGAGTCCGTGAGGGCCTGGTAATGGAGTCGCGACCTTCGTCTGCGGCGCGACCAAAAGCAGCGGAGCCTCCTCCGCCTCTCGAAGCTGAAAAGTCGGCGAACGTCGCTATAGACGGCCTCGCGAAACGCGAGAACCAGCAGCGCGCCCGGGATGAATTCAAGAAACAATCAGACGACATACATGGGCCCAATCGCTCGAGGAGTGATGCCCCGGTGCCTGGCGGAGCGCGAACCATGGGCGGTGTGGCCGGTGAACGAGGCCCGAGTGCCATGAACAAGAACAACCCGATTGGCATAAACAAAAGTAAGAGCGGTGAGGTTGAGACTCGTACTGTTGTGGGAAAGCGTTTCGCGCGAGATGGCGGCCAGTGGGTTGATACTGACTACGAGTCGCAAGCGACAATTAAGATATCGCGCAGTTCGGAACAATTTCGCGCGCTCGTTGCCGATGAGCCGGGAATTCGCACAATCGCCGAACGACTCGATGGCGTGATCATAGTTGTTTGGAAGGGCCGGGCTTATCGAATTCAGTAGAGATGTGCGGCTCGGCCGCTTTCTGTGGTAAGCCCAGGGCTTAGCGATGAACGGTGGTTGCAGTCCGAGGCTATACCTCAGAAGCCCAGTCACCATGAAAAGAGCAATTTCCGGTAAGCCATAGGCTTGCCGCACGGAAAACGGCGGAGCCGTCTATTCCGAACATTTGCCAGCCTCGATCCGTACCTCATAACCGAACTATTTCTATACTGATTACGGAGTGGTACATTACCACCAGTCATTAGACCCTTGATGCAACCAGCGGAGGCTTTATGTACTGTCCATCCTGCGGGAATGAAATCTCGGTCGAGCTCAAGTACTGCAATCGTTGCGGCGCGAATCTTTCCGGCGTCCCAGAGGTCTACGCGCAGCCGATGGTCAAGCCTATGAAGTTAGGCGTTCCGGCAATAGTTCTCGGACTCACAATAACCATCGGGCTGGGCATTATATTTAGCAGTGCGACGGAGTTAGCTGAGAGGCAAGTTCACCCCGCCGCCATCGCCTGGATGGTTATCTTCGGCCTGGCTGCTTTATTTGGCTGCACCGCGTTAATGCTACGTTTCTGGCTAAAAGTTCTGGCAATTGAATCGAGAAGTTTATCAGCCACAGAATCAGATCCGACCGTCAGTGCAAATGCCATCGCAAATTCCTGGTCCACGCCAGCAGTTTCCACCGCGTCTTGAACCTATGCCGAGCGTTACAGAACATACCACTCGCACCTTTAGCCGCGCCTATAGAGAAGGTTCGGACCCCGGAGGCGGTTAACATCTTCAACTAGTGTTAACAAACCATAAACCGGAAGCCTATGAAACCAAGCCTACGTCGAACGCCCCCCTTCTTTTTCGCTTCGCTCTCAATCGGATTCGCCACCCTGGTCTTAATAACCCCTTCGACAACTGCGCAAAGCCCAAGACCTGCAACAACGACGGCACGTTCATCAGCGCTAATGCCCACGCGCGGCCGCGCCATTACTTCCACTCCGCAAAAGGAAATCGCTCGGCTGGTAAGAGAAATAAGCGCGCGAAACATCGAGAAGACGATTCACAAACTTGTCTCCTTTGGCACTCGCAACACCTTGTCAGCTCAGGATGATCCGAATCGTGGCATTGGGGCCGCGCGCGACTGGCTGTTCAGTGAGTTTTCCAGGGTTGCCGACCAATCAGGCGGGCGCATGACTGTGGAGAAGCAAAGCTTCGAACAGCCGAAGGCGGCGCGCGTCCCCACTCCTACGATGATCACAAACATCGTAGCAACGCTTAAGGGAACGCAGTCGGAATCGGCCGCGCGCACATACATTGTCAGTGGCCATTACGATTCAATGTGTACCAGTCCGACTGACGCGGTCTGCGATGCGCCGGGGGCAAACGACGACGCTTCCGGCACGGTTGCGGTTCTGGAAATGGCGCGTGTGATGGCGCGGTATAAATTTGACGCAACCATAATTTTCATGGCGGTTGCTGGTGAAGAGCAGGGTCTGCTTGGTTCAACTTATGCCGCTGAGCAGGCAAAGGTCAGGGCCATGGACATCGAA
>DATLBQ010000367.1:0-17591 GCA_035526805.1 Pyrinomonadaceae bacterium | reverse complement strand
ATGATTTCCGACTTCCTATGGGAACTTCCGGTTGAAGTGGTCGTGTCATGGTGGCCACTCTGCCTGAAATTGCGCGCGACCACGAGCCAGAGTTGGTAAAGATCGCTCTCTTTTGGTTCAATTTACGCTTTTAGTCTTGCAATCACTTCTGGTCAGGATTTAGTTAATGGCCACGAGCAATCCAAGCTACATCAATTGCCACTCACTTCTCATAAGTTGAACCGAACAAGCTCCGATACTCATAAGCAAGCCGCATTCGCTCATAGATTTCTTTAGAAGCAGCTCCCTCACCAAGAAACTGTGCGGCTCTTAGAGCCAGGCGAAAACTTCTTTCGCCTTCTTTTTGTACCTCGTAAGAAAAGAGACTCAGCGGCAATCATTAAATCGATCAGCTTGTCCTCATCTCGATGCCGCACGCACGAATCCCCAAAACGCCGAACTACCACACCCAGTTCCTTTCGCACCATTGGCAACTCCAATTTATCCCAAAGCGATTTCAAGAGTTGGGCATCTCTCTCTCCGAACGAGTATGTGACGAAGCCAGTGCCCAACACTCTATTAGCTACGGAGTGATGCTGAATAGATAGCCACTTTGACGTTTGGTGAATAATACCTGAGTGATACACATCGCATTTACCCATTAGCCTGAGCGCATTTACCACAGCTCGCGTAAAGTATGAGCTTCCGAAACTTATCGGCGACGATGAAAGTCAGGATCGGTTTCCTAAGATGGAGGAAGAACGTGCCATCGAAGAGAAGGCAAATGAAACAATCGAGGGTGTGCGTTCTTGAAATTCGGCACCTTACCGAACGTTTTTTGCGCGCAGGGGGATCGCCGCTGGTGGCATGATCATCGGACTCCCGGTTTACGGGACGCCAATATATTCAATCATTTTGCGCACCGTGTAATTTTTCCGCTCGTCCAGAAACGTCCACTAACCTAACGCACTGCCCTGCGAAAGCCCGGAAGCAGCATCTGTACAACCTTCCTCTGCGCGTTGCGCTTCTCATCCGACACAGCTTGGACGTGGGTGTCCATCGTGACCTTGAGATTGGCATGACGCATGAGCTCCTGAATGACTTTGGGGTTCTCTCCATTGGCATTCAGGATCGTCCCAAACGTATGACGGAAGGTGTGCCAGCCGATACGCTTCCGTAAGCCAATTTTGTCCGCTGCTCGCTTGATGTAAACGCGATAGATAGACTTTGGCCAATACGGCTGCGTACCTTTCTTGGCAGGGCTGGCATACACCCAGTCGCTGGGAGAGCAGGTGGACTATCTCATCGAGCCCCATCATTTCATCACCGCTGCATCCTTCGTAATCTCGGAGAGGCCACCGCGAATATCGTCCTTTCTTATCAGTTTCTTTACTCTGGATCTCCCTTGTGCTGCTGGAAGATGTTCAACGGATCGAAGTTATTCGTGGACCAGGGGGAGCCTTGTGGGGTGCGAACGCAGTCAACGGCATTATCAACATCATCAAGTCTAATATTGTTTCGACAAAGCGTGGTCCCCGACTCCAATTGAACGACAACCAAGAGCGTATTGCTTATACCGCATCGAAAAAGATTAGTGCGTGCCCATTTGCGCGGTGTCGGGTAAGTTGGTGGGCAGATACGAATCGGAGGACTGGTGTTGGTCCAGCCAAATAGCAACCTGCTGAGGTGTAGATAACTCTCCGCGTAAAATTGTTAAGAGAAGGTCTTGACTTATAACTGTGTTGAATTGGGAATTGTAACTTAATTCTCCTCGAGGTCCGGCTAGCTTAAGCATGAAAGGCACGCGGCGGTCCGTCCTGTCAGCTAGCAGATGAGCTTCTTCTTTTGTCCAAGAAGGTTCTTTCTCCCAAATATTAGTGCGCCACCAATGATCGGAGGACAGAAGCACAGTTGTTTGATCCCAGACCCCAGCGCTTTCCATGCTGCTCCGCAAGTCACCAAGCGTACGATCGACAAGTTCGAGACTGTCCAGATAATTGCAATCGCTAGTTGAAGTGTAGTCGTCTTTCCATCGGTCATAAACACAAGGCGGATGAGGCGCCGGATAATGGATAAGAACGAGGGTGAGGCTGGTGTCTACCGCTAATTCTTTGGCTTGGTCGAGACTCCGCCTGATGAAGTGAACATAGTCGTCTTTAGTGTTGTTTTGATCTATAGGTTTTGGAAGGACTGGGCGAAGCAAGGACACACTAAATGCCGATTTCCAAAACCCATCAACCATACATTTAAAGAAACCGCGGCAATAACGTTCGGATTCTGAAGCGATCCTGTTCCAAGAGCATCTTGTCAGAACATTTGCCAGCACGCGGCAATAAGGATGATACCATCCGGCTATGCCGGTTTTACCGCCCATCGCCAGCACTCGCGAAAAGACACTTGGCTGAGATTGCCACAGAACAGTTTCGCCGCCGACGGCATTGAGGGCCAGTTGGCTGGGGCCGATCTCGCGCGCTCGAAAAAAGCGTTTGCCTGAAACGAGTGATGGGATTGAAAGAATCGTCATTCCTGCCGGCGGATAAGCATTGGTGGCAAAGAGCGATTCGGCATGCAACCGGTCAAGCTCAGGAAGTTGTACGGAATCAGGACGGGCGACGAAAGCCGCACGATAATCCAACTCATCAAATATGATCCATACAACGCGCGATTTCACTTGTGGTCGCAAACAATGATCGATTGAATTCGACCTTGATGCTGTGACAGAATAAGCGTTATAGAGAACCTGCGTGGTCGCTTTGGAGAAGGTAACAATAGTGAAAGGCGAAAGGATCAGAATCAGAGCTTGAGCCATACCGATAATTTGCCCCTTCCATCGCATCACAACCACGACGAGCAGGCATGCGGTCACTAAGAAACTTATCATCGTACCCGGCTTACCTATCTGCGCAGCTACGGAGGTGAAAGTGAGAGGTCCAAAAACTTCGATGCGCACTGCGTTGATTGAAAATAGAGTTACGATTACAAATGTCCAGCGTGCCAATATGAGGTAATGCTCTTTCAAACGATGAACGTAGGTAGCTGAGAATCCAAAAACAATCGTCAGCAACAAAACATTGATCATGACAGCTGCAAAATTGCTCCATGTAGCTACCTGCTCCAGGTAGTAACCCTTGGATGGCGGGTATAACAAGTGGTTCCAAGAGCCAATGAAGCAGAGATTAGCAAGCGACGTCGCGATTACCCAGTTTCGGATTAATTGTTTACGCTTCACTTCTTTTTCAGCAAATAGAGCCACCGACTCTTGGGGTCAAGCTGTTGAGAGCGAATGATGTGGAACCGTTTCGTGCAAGCTTCTCTGAAAGATTCATTAGTCAACTTGTCGAACAGCGATTCTCGTCCGCGAGTCAGGGTAGTAAACATCGGATCATCAGGAGCCACGAACTCGATGACAAGGAGATCGGAGGTCAGATCGGCGGCGAGGCCCAGGATTTCCTCCAAGGGAATGCGCTCACTGACCAGCAGGTGATGTACTATTGCCAACATCAGAAGCAAGTCGAACGAACCGTGAGCGCGTTCGAGGAACGATAGGTTTTCGCTATTCCGCCACCCTACGCTTGGGCTTGGCCGAGCGAAGTCAACAACCAGAGGTAGGATATCGGCCCCGTCCGAATGAACTTCTCGCCACAGATCGCCTACCACCGCTGGATCCCGGTCGATTGCAACGACGGTGGCCCCAACACGAGCGGCACTGCGACTAAAGTAGCCGGTATTGCAACCAACATCTAATACTCGGCGTGCACGGAATTCATCGAGGGCCTGCCTCACAAAGAGTTCCTTCTTCCAGACGTAATTCATATCAAAGTCATGTCTGGGGTTCATGTAATCCTGCCACTTTGATGTGTGGTGCTCTACCGGCTCGACGTCCTTCAATTGTCGCCTGATGAATCTGAAGAGTTGCCCAAGAACATGCGTGGCGTCTGAGGTCGTTTTGAGACGTCGCGGATTGTAGAGCGCAGACTTTCGGGGTGATCGAGCCTCTAACCAAACCGGAATTGAAACGAGAGTCAAGAAAGGTCGGCGCAACTTCCGCCAGGCCCCACATAAGCGATAAACCTCCTCCGGATTGAGGCCATCGCAGCGCGTTAGAAAAAGCTGATGTAGGTCTACTGAGAAAAATCGGTTAATTAGTAGCGGCAGTAAGAATGTACGTTGAAACTGCGCGTACGGTAGCCATATGGGATCGCGCGGATCACGCTGCTCAAACGACAATAGATCAACAAAAACTGGACGGGTCCCACGAAAGAGAATGTTGTAGGGTGTGGCATCTTTTAGCCCGAATCCCTCCGTTAGGGCTTGTTCTGCGAGATCGAGGGTGAGACTAGCGGCCTGAAACAACATCTCCGGTGGCCACTCGTAGGGGAAATTCGGAAAGGGTATCCGTTCGTGTTCGAGGGTGACTCTGTTTTCGCGGCCCTGACGTTCCGGTCTAAACTGGTTAGTGAATGGGCCGGCACTTCCTACTCGAGTTGTCCTAACCAAAACACCGGACTCAACAAACCCCTTCGCGATTCTGGATGCGAGAAAAGCGTTGAGATTGGCTTCACCGGTCATATTCACACTTCGCAACACACGATCTTCAGTCACTAATACGCTACCGGCCGGATCACGAAACGAGGTGAACATCGATACAAGTTGTCTCAGTAAACGGGAATGCTCATTGCGTTAGGAATCTAATCCTGTTTATCGTCCAACTTTTTCTCTTTGCGCGACCTAAGAATCTTAAGTTTAACCAATAGCGAGCGGGCATAAAGCATACCCCCAAAGATGGCCGCCAATAAAAGTTGCCAAGCCAGCGCGCCAGCTCCGGGATCGGCGTACAGCGCATAAAAACTTTCCCCAGTTTCATGAACCGCAAGGACTAGTACGGCCGAAAACATAGTGGGAACTCTCCCGTCACCTATTTAGAAAACATACCGGTCTTTGACAAGCCATCAGTACCGGTGCTGAGACTCTAATGCGAAATTCGGTTATGCAAATCTGTTGTCTAAATCGTACGGCGGTTATCAGAGGGGAGACCGACCTTTCAACGCTGCGTCCTTTCGGGAGAACGCAAGGACCTCTTGAATGCTATGAAAATTATGCGTTAGAATTTCCGATTATCTGCTTCGCATTCAACAATTTTTTCTGGCATTGCATTTTTGTTAAGATTCAGCGGTGCGGTTTTGCGGCGCTTGGATATTAGACGCACCAAACCGGATTGAAACGTTAAGAGTGTGTCAAGGGAAATGAAAGTTTTCCCCAAGCTTGGGTGCTTGCCTGATATTGGTTATGTTGCCAAGATGGTGTTTTACACTTCCGACCGAGGGACAGTTCCACTTTCAACTTTTTCACGAATGCGTGAGTCGGAGTCAATGATTAACGCCTTGTCCGACACACCCGCGCCGTAATCGCGAACAATGATCACATGGATACGTTGTTCATGTGCCTTCCCTGCATAAGGCAGAAAAAGGCTGCGATCGGTTCTTAATGAAACCTCAGCATCCGCGACACCAGTTCCTGCTCCCCTAGGCGCCTCTTCCTGGGACATACCACTTAGTAGATACTAATCGCTCCGAGATCGCCTTCGGTTTGCCGTTTGAAGCGAAACTGTCGTGAGACCAATAGTCTTTGATTAGGCCTCAGAATATAAAAGATCTTTGCCTTAGCGAATACTTTTAGAGCGATCAGTTGGGTCAATGTTGCTGCCTGCTCCTTCGAAAGAGCGCGAACCCGTTCCTCATCAAAGTTATCGGCAAATGAGGCAGCTACAAGCTCCTGCTCAATCCTATCGAATTTCTGCATTAGCGGTTCCGCCGTGGCTTGGGTGGTACTGATAATGGCGATGATCTGGAATTCCTGCTCCTTGGAGAGGTTTAGTGAGGCGGTGATTGGCGCAAAGAGCTGCTTCACCATGGCAGTATAATTCGTCGTCTCAGATTCTCTATTGTTGCCATCAGACGGCACTACTATTGGGTTTTGGGCAACTGTGCTAGACGAGATGCTCACCAAAATCAGGATTAAGAATAGGATTGACGTAACTAACCTCATAGTTGAACTCCCCTGTCGGACCACATTCCAGTATTTGCGAAGAGGTAATGGTTATTGTAGCCCCCAAGCAACAGTTAGCTTGGGTAGCAGCCATCTTTCGCCTGCCCTATCACACGCTTTTGAATCTATGGACCATGCAAAGTCTTCGTCAGCCGAAAGTGAAGTTTATGTTGAGCGGAACGGTCCCACTTCTCTCGACTCGACCAAGGAACTAATCTTTGGTCTTGCGCTGTGTGTAGATGTAGCCTTCACGGAACCCTACTACCAACTCTGGTTGGAGGGTGCTTACCTTAATCTGGCGGAATTCCCCCGGCTGTCCAGGCGGACTCGGGTAATAGCCCAGGCTATAAAGTCGACGCAATTCATCCGCAACCTGAGCGAAGGCTATGGAAACGTCGTGGAGTGTGTCGCCGCGATAGAATCGCCCGCCGGAAGCTTGGGCCAAATCGTGTAGATACTTATCGCCCAGGCTGTAGTCGCCAGAATTGGAACCGTCTCCGCCCATTGGGCCACCGCCTTTACTCCTGCCACTTGGACCTCGTCTACGAGCCCCGGGGGAAGGTAGTCCGATGATGATCCCGCCTCGGCCACCGGGCAAAGGCAGCTGTCTCTTGGTTCCCTCTCTTGAAGTGTCGTAGGCAATCGGGTAAACGAGAGACTCTTGCTCCTGGGCTTCTCGAACAGTGCTGGAGTAGCTGGCGCGGCGACTCCTGGTGTCGACGCCATCGGTGAACAAAACTATAGCCGTGCGTCCCGGAACGCCTTTCAGTTTTTCTTTCATGACCAGATCAACAGCGTCGTACAAGCGGGTGCCCCCACCGGTTCGGGTGGCGCGAATTGCCATCGTCAATTCAAAGCGATTGCTGGTCGGCTCACTCAGTATGTTTATTTGCTCATCAAACGACACGACCATCACGCGATCCTCTGGTCCGAGCTGTTTCACAAATGCAATTGCAGCATCCTGAATATCATCGAGGCGAAAGTGGGTAGAATTGCTAGTGTCAATGATCAGCGCGACGGTATAGGGTTGGTCTATGGTTGCGAAGTAGGCAATCGTTTGCTCGATGCCATTATCAAAAAGGTGGAAGTCGCCACGCATAAGGTTGGGTACATAGTTGCCGTTCTTATCCATTACCGTAACTGGAACCGTCACGAGCGAGGTATCAATGCGAATGACGTCGCCTTCAATGGGTTCGCCATTACCTGGCGCTGTCGAGTTGGAAATGCTTGGGTTCCGGTCGCTTGATCGGTCCTCATTAGAAGTCTTCCCACTGGGACCGGAGGTAGTGCTTTCCCCACCTCGGTTGCGTCCGGATTGACCATTGAGCACCAAGGGCACGATAAAGAACCCTAAGGCGAGGGCGATGAGAGCAGACTTTCGCATAAGACCTTTAAGCCTGAAGCAAATTCTGACCTAACTATGTGTGTGAGACATTCACAATTATCTGACCAGGATCGCCGATTTCTCGTGGCGCGCTTGAGACTTTCGGATTTTACAATGGAGGGCGATGCGAGCTTGTCCCCCGCACAGCCCTCCTCTGGACCACCGCTCGGAGACGCCCCACGTCCCAAGCGGCGGAAACTAATTTGTTGCGACATCCAACCGATTCTTTAGCGCGACCATCGTTCGTGGCCGGTTGCGAGGTCTCGAACTCTCGAAGCAATCTGACGGATCACTAAACGCTAGTCGCAGAAGCGCTCGCAATCGTTGCAGGGCGATTAATTCCGCGACGCATTCGTCGCACTCGTTCAGGTGTTTCTCCAGGAGCAGCCGCATCGTGGGATCCGTCTCGCCAAGGAAGTAGTCCTGAATGTTCAGGCTTTGGCACAGGTAGTCGGCAGTAATCTTCTCACTCATGCGCTCACCTCATGCAGATCTGAACTTGCTTCGCTGGTTGTGTCGAATCCCGTAATAAGGTCATCTCATCGTCAAAGGCAGTCAGTCAGAAAATTGGGGAGACCGGGTCTTTGATGTCGTGACTCCCCGGGGGAATGCAAAGAGATTGCTAAGGACCTGCAAAGTTCTTGCAGTGGATTGCCGAACTCGGCGGACAGTGGGGATCGGGCCAGTCGCCATCGACCGAGCTGCGCTGAATGCGCGACGCGAATTCAAGGACTGCCTATTAGAAGGTGAATCTAACCTGTGCTTCAACCCGCCGGTTGTAAGCCATCGAGTTGCCACCCGCTGGTCCAAACCCGCCGGCGCTGGAGTTCGCTACTCCAAACAAGGCGGAACTGAGATTGCCGATCGGCGTCCCGGCGTTGGTATTGTTTAGCAGGTTTTGCGCTTGAATTGAGAACGCCAGAGCGTAGCGCTTACTGTTACCTCCAGGTGGTGGTGGTCCACCTGGTCCGCCGCTGCCAGGTCCGCCGCCGCCAGGTCCACCCCCGGGAGGAGGGCCTAATCCTCGAGGCCCTCCTCCGCCGCCGCCCGGGAATCCCACGCTTCCTGGCGGCGCTGCTGAAGGCGGCTCTCCGCCGAAACTGAAAGTCTTGCTCACCCGTAAATTCACCGTCATAAAGGCTGGCCCCGTCCCGGCGTTACGCAGAATGATTTGCTCGCCTGGATCCGGATTGAGATTGAAATTGCCGTAGCTGGTACACACTATATTTGCGGCACTGCAATCAGCACCCAGCGCGGCCAATGCCGGACGTTCAGTAAACAGTCTGTCGCCGTTGGTGTCGAGTCCTGTAGTTATGTTGAAAGGCCGACCTGTGGAGGCGACGATGAAAGGATTGAAGCTCAGTCCGATGGGACCCACTATTGTACCGCCGAAGATAAAGCGATGACGAACATCCAAAGATGACCGTCCATACTCGCCGCTGAGATCATAGGTGTAGGCGGGAAAACTTCCGGCACCGTCCGTATCGCTCTTGGCCCGTGCGAGTATGTAAACACCGAAGAAGTTTACTTTGCTGTTGAACCGATTGTTCAGATTGACAATCAACTGATTTTGGTTGAGTCTGCCGCTTGTTTCGTACTGGAAAACACTGCCGACATTACCCAAAGGTTGCAGACCAGTACTCAGGATTGGAGCATTGATGTTGCGTGCCCGCAGGAGATGAAGGGCGCGCGAGCTGATAACGCTGGCGGTAAGGACAAACTTGTTCGGCAATTGCCGTTCGACGCTGAAAACTCCCTGGACTGTATACGGCGTTTTAATATCGGAGGCCAGACGCCAAGTGGTCTGCGGAATGGCAAAGGCAGTCAAAGTAGCTACTGTCGGAATAGCTGGGAACGAGCCGAGGATTGTAGGATCCGTGACGATATATTGCAGTGTTCTGCTGGACCGAGTGGCTTGCAGTGTTAGATTCTCGCCGACACGATCATAGAAAACTCCAAAACCTCCTCGGACTACGGTCTTCGCCGGATTCCTTGCTTGGGCGCCTGGTGACCAAGCGAAGCCGACTCGAGGCGCGAAATTGAAACGACTGCTAATATTGGTCTGTGTCTCATATCGCAATCCGAGGTTGAGTGTGAAGTTTGGTCTCACGCGCCAATCATCCTGGATGAATACGCCAGCATCGACTTGGCTGACCCTCGCTTCGGGGTCACCCGCCGAAAGCGTGAGCTGCGTAGCGCCGCCGCCGCGAGCAACAATTTCGGCTGCCGAGAAGCCAAGTTGCGTCAGCAAGATGGTTCGGCGATAGCGCTCAATACTAGTTATCTGGACCAATACCGGTTGACCGGATGCATCCACCACGATCTGGTTGTTTGCGTCGAGCTCTGGGCCGAGTCCACCAGTGAATGTGAATGTGCCGCCGAAGTTTTGTAACGAAACGTCGTCAAGCGAAACACCGCGCAATCGAATTCCCGCTTTCAGACTATGATTTTTCACCGACCATGAGGTGGTATTATTAACTTCCCAGTGGTCTTCGTTGTTGAAGGAATTACCGACCTGGGAACCGCCGCCAATAAACGCGTCGAGTACGTTAACGCCGGGTTCGATCGTGTCTCCGTTCCGACTCGTACGCCGGTGAATGAATTGAAACCGCGTCTCATTGATCACACGCTGGTCAATAATCGCGGTTTCCGTGAGCTGAACCGAATGCTCCCTGTTGCTCGTGTCGTAGGCCCGCGAAGCAAGGGAGAAGCCGCCGACGCCGGCGTTCCGAGTGCTGGACTCGATGAAGCTGTAGCGCCCAACTATCGTGTTGTTGCGATTTAATTGATAGTCGAAACGCGGACTGAAACTGGCTCTACGCTGTGGCGTCGCAACGCTCTGACCAACTGACTTGATACTAAGATTTGAATCCAGAACGGTCGCGTTGATAACTGCCGCGTCATCAATTTCGCGTCGTTCAAAATCGGCAAAGAACGAACCCTTCTTCGCAACCAATGGACCGCTCAGGTTCCCGCCAAATTGCCTAACTTGAAACGATGGTCGCGAGGAGGCGAACGGGTTGCGGGAGTTCAAGCTTTCATCCGTGAAATTGAAAAACGCCCCCCCTCGAAAGGTATCGGTACCGGGCTTGGTAAATATCTCGATACGACCAAAACCCATCCGATCATATTCGGAAGAGAAAGGGTTTGAGTTGATACGGATCTCGCGGATTGATGACTTGGGTGGCAAGCTGCCATTGCTGAAGCCATCGACGAATATCTGACCGCCGTTGGGTCCCGCTGAGGGACCAGCCAAAGCCTGCAGGGCAGCAAGCAACTCATCAGGGTCATCTGGTAAGGCATCAAGGTTGGTGCCTTTAAAGACGAGTGCGCCAGCATTGTTTTCTGGTTCAACGCTAATCCCTTGTTCGCCATCGACAGTTACTTTGGTCTCTTCAATTGTCACTTTCAGCGTGATGTCGAGCTCTAAAGTCTTACCGGCGATAATGACCACGTCAGCCCGGTCATAGACGACGAAGCCGTTAGCCGTAGCACGCAACCGATACTCACCCGGCCGTAAGCCGGTCAACAAGTAGCGACCTTGCGCGTTACTTGTAGTTGTTTTTACGTAGCCATCCAGACCGGTGGCGGTAACCAGCGTGCCCGGAATCCTTGCGCCAAAATCGTCTGCGATTTGACCTTGTATTGAACCAAGTTGCTGCTGCGCTGAAGCTGCTGAAGCGCAGAGTAGCGCAACAAGTAACAGCAGCGAATTTCGCGAAGTTGTTTTACTAATCAAAGACACTCGAAAAGATCTCCGTGGCTCCCTCAGGAAATTAACCAAGTTGGATTAAGTGATAAGGATCGAGGAATTGTACGTGGCTAGGCGCAGCGGAAATCACAAGAGTTAGTTAACACCACGTGAAGATTTGTTAAGTGGCCAATTGCCGGTATTCATCAGGAGGTCGTGCAGCTGTGGAAGGCGAAACCACTAGACAGGAACGACAACGGCCGCCCGCCAAGGTCCTTTCCATCAGAAAGTCCTTCCGACGCTGAAGCGGAAGGCGTTGCGCTTTTCAGTGAAGGTCAAGCCCGGATCGTATGTCCCGTTGCGGGCATTCGGGTTATAAGCGTAAATCAGCCGAAAGGGGACATTGATGATAGGCACCTGAACACGAAACTCCATGCCTATACTCGAATGCAGAGCACTCCACTTCGAATAGAGACTGGAGGCCAGGTTTACCGCTGTATTGGTTTGGGCCTCACCACGTAAAAAAGCTTGGTAAAAGCCGACCGGCAAACCCGTCAACGGGTCGACTGGACCAAACCTCAACGCATTGTTGAGATCTTCTTGCGACACCAAGCCAGCGCCTCGCAAGACAATTCCACCAGTAAATGCTGAGTGTGCATATAACGGATTGTTGGCGATAACCAGAGTGTTTAGACCAAAACCTGTTCCGAATGATGATTCAAGAAATGGTTGATCCGTTAGGAAGGCGCTGGAATAGGTCTGATCACTGATTTTTCTTAAATTGAAAACTGTGCCTATGTCGGCAAAAGCGGCGAGCTGCACCGGCCCGGCAATCGGAATTCTATATTCAAAGTTCCCCAAAAGTTGGGAGTCGCCACCGATCGCTGAATAGTAGGTCGACACCAGCCCCGGATTACTGCCTCCGATACCGGTGAAGGTCCCTAGCCGCGCCAGTTCATCAATTACTGATTGCGGTAGACCCACTACCGGATCCGCCGTACCCGTTGCGTTGTTGGCAACTGTCACATTCCGAGAAGTAATGGAAGTTTGAAATCTTGAAATCGGAGCAATTGAACGCGTGTCGTAGCCGCGAATTGAATCATCGCCGCCAAGAAAGTATCTGGAATAGATCGGTACACCATTAATAAAGGAAAGCGAATTGGTTTGCGCCTCTCTGATCTTGGTGGTCGGAGCAAAACTTCCGATATGACCAGCTATGATTCGAAAGGCAAAGACTTGGGGATTTTGGGATTTCTTGTTGCGTATAGGAATGAACTGACTGTATGACAGCGAAGGCTGGTAAGTTCGTACATCTCCACCCAGTCCCGCCAACGATAACGCAAAGGAAATTTCCCTTCCCTGGGTCGGGTCGATACTGCCATTGCGCGTATCAAAAGCGAAGGTTCCGGTAACACTACTGCTTATGATGTTTGATTGGGCGTAGACTACGGGTATGAAGGTTGCGGAATCTCCCTCGCTGTTAACCTCCGGGTCTTTAACGCTACTTTGCGAGAGGGCATAGGACAGCCCAATACGCGAGAACTGGGTGAAGCGCCGCTTACGGTAAAATTCCGATAGAGGCGCGCTTAAGAACACTGATCCTCCGTTGGTGATTCGAGTGAACAAGCTCGAGGTGTCACTGATGGTAGTCGAGCCGGAAAGGTAGTCAATGTAAGAGCTCTGGGCCGCCGAGTTTTGCGAAAGCAACGTGCCGTCACCGTAATATTTCGCTGAGGAACTGAACAGAGTGAATCCCGCCTGAATGGGGCGGTTACGAACATAGGGCTGAGTGAAAGAGAATTGAACTGACCTTTGTTGACTGCCGGCCGAGAGGTTTAGCGAGAGCGTTTCGCCTCGACCCAAAAGGTTATTGGTAGAGTATTCCAACCCAAAGAAAGCCCCGCTGGTACCGCCCGTGCCTCCGTTGAAGGAAATTTGCTGGCGTCCACGTTCTGCAACTTTGACACTGGCGTCCACCTGCGCCTCTTCTTCGTTGGTCTTATAGTCAACGTCTTTTTCCTTCTCGATCGGATCAAAGTAACCGAGCTGATTCAACCGCAATACGGAGTACTCAAAGAGCGTTTGGTTGTAGATGTCGCCTTCATTGAGGAGAAACTCGCGTCTCATAACGTAATCTCTGGTGAAGGTATTGCCGATGAATTCCAGACGTCGCAGGGAAAATTGTTTTCCTTCCTCAATAGTAATAAGGAAATCGACGATGCCCTCATTTGGATCCTTTGGGTTATCTCTAAAGGTTGGCTCGGGTTCTGCCGTGTATTGGATAAAGCCCTGGGTCCCGTAGAATTTTTTCAAGTCCTCATAAAGCGCTTTGCCTAACCGCTCGCCATTAGCCACATCTCCGGGATTCAACCCGATCGCGGAGACAATCTGCTGTTCGGAGACTATTGAGTTGCCTTGTATCTTCATTTCGCCGACGCGATAGACTTTGCCTTCAATTACCGGAACTGTAATCCGTAAGGCAGCGTCGGTCGAAGAAAGGAAAGGTACGGGCAGAACAGGCAATCCTGTTCGGCGCCGCCCTAAATCGTCGATCTTGGGTTCGCCAAGGCGCGCTTGGAGGTAGCCTTTCGATCGCATGTAGTTCGTGACATTGCGAAGATCGTAGTCCAATTTTTCACGATCCAAAATATCCTGTCCCTTGAAACGCGAAATCAAACCTGCTTCTTTCACCAATTTCAACTGCCTACGTAAAGCGCCGTCACTGAAAGCCTGGTTACCCTCGAACTGAATCTCGACTACCCGAACCCGCTCTCCTTCATCGATGCGGAAAGTGATTGAGTTTGAAGTCGCCGAGACCTCAGACTGACTGACGCTGATCGAGGCATTCGGATAACCCTTGGAGGCCAATAGCTCCTTTAACACCCGTATTGCGTTCCGGCTCTTGACCGGATCGTAGATTGATTCCTTCGAAATTCCGACTCGCCGCTCGCGAAATGCTTTGAGCACGTCGGATTCTGCAACAGCCTTCAGACCCTCAAACAGCAGCTCGCGAACAATCGGAAGCTCTTTCACGTAAAAAATGATATTGACGCCGCCGCGCACTCCTTCCTCTCTAACCACGCGAGTTTCGGTCTTCAAAAAAAACCCGAGCGCCAGGATCCCTTGCAAATCGCGCTGCACCTGAGCCTCGTTGTAGGTGTCGCCGGCACGAGTCTGTACGTAGTACAAAATGTCTTCCTTACGCAGCCTGCGGTTACCAACAATGTCAACAGATTCCACCAGCTGCGGAGGTTTCTCCTGCGCCTGCGCACTCGCAGAAGATGCAGGGGTAAGGATGGTAAAAAAGACCGACAACAAAATGAGCAATAACCTCTGATTTGACACAGTTCCTAAACCTCTTTCAGCCCCGACCAATTTGCCCTAATTGATCTGAATATGCGGCGCTCCACCATCTGCGGGGCGACTCGAGAAAGTCTGGCTATCAGTTGTCACGGTGACGATGATGGGGACATCCCCGGCTGTCAGCGTGTCTGGCAGCACGATATCTATTTGATCGAAACCCGGAGTGTCGCCTTGACCAACGAAGACGATTGAGTCGCCAGTAATATCAGTATCGTTAATCCGCACTGTGATCTGGCTGGTAGCGACGTTCCTCACTCCGGTCAACATGATTCGTAGGCGCGTGGCAACGGTTTCTCCTTTCTCGTCAGTCGAGGTGACCGTGAACGGCTCCGGAAGCATCGCAAAGGGGTTGGTGATATTAAAAACCGCGGCCCGGCCATCAGGTCCATTAGTACTGGTAAAGATGTCGGGCTGGGCGCCGAAGATTTGCATCGTGCTGCGGATGACAGCACCGTTGTTATTGATGACAACTGGGTAGGTCTGATCGGTGGAATTCGCTCCGAGGCCTATCGGGACTACGAAGTTGATCTGACCAGGGCTCACATAATAGAGACCGGCAGCGGCCCCGTTGATGGAGACGGACACACCGTTTAATTCGACAGGCAATGTCGGCCGCCGGCGCTCAGATGCGTTCTCTGCATTTCTCGCTGAGGGTGCTAATGCGACGTTTGAGCGCGCAATGGCAAGCATCCCAGGCGCGAGACTAGCCACTGCCGGAGGAGTAGGTGTGGGCGACGGACTTGGCGAAACGATAACGTCACGCAAACTTGCTCCGGTTTGATAAGAGACTGCATTGTCTGAAGCAGGGACTACGCTGTTCGCTGGTGGAACCAGCAGATAGTACAGTTCAGCCGTGCCATCAGAGTTTCCACCGCCCACCTCCGTACCCGCGAGACTGAAAGCAATACGTCTGGTCGTCTCACTGACAAACGGTTGGATTGCTGCCACCAGGCCCGAAGGAACGGCTGGCGTATTCGTCAGACGGGTGAAGGAGTTTGCGTTTCCGACGGGCGCCGAAAAAATCTGCACCGTCAAATCCGGGTTCAAGCCGTCGGTTGAAGTCGCCGGCTCGCTGCCGTCCGCATTGAAGTTCAACTCCGAGGCGAAAACAATTGATGAGCTGTCACCAGTGAAGGTTGGAAAGCGGAGCACGTCTCCGCCTGAACTGGGTCGTGGCCCAAACTTGGTGAAAGCGTTCGCACTAAGGTTATAAGTGAATGTAGCCAGTGCAGTCTGAATTGAGTTGTCGCCAGCCAGCTCGGCAGTGGATTCGAGGGCCACCAAATTTCCATTCCGACTTATTCGGCGTCCGGGACTTAGGACGTTAACGCTCAGGCCAACGGTGCTCGCAGTTGTCTTGGTGATCTGACGGACATTGGTTGAGCTCGTGCCGTTGAAGTTTTCAACGTAGACCTCGGCGTTACCATCAGAATTGGCTCCGGTCCCACTGCTCGACTCCGGGATGTTGGCATTTGAGATAAATGCGACTACCGAACCATCTCCCGATATCGATGGATTGCTGCCAAAGATCAGACTCCCCTGAGTGTTGGTAAGCTGCGAGAACTCACCCGGAGTTCGCTTATAAATAAAGATCTCTGGGTTACCGTCTGAATTACCAGATCCATTAACGGTCGGCAGGTTTCTTGATGATGTAAATGCAATCAATGACGCATCATCGTTTACGGTGACATCGCGATTATCGAAAGCGACAAAGGGCGAGATAGTGGGAGTGCCGGGTTGCGGCAACCGACTTGCCGGCGTATCGGTTACACGCGTGAAGGTTCCGCCGGCTAAATCAACAGAAGGAATCTCAGCTCCACTGGTCAAGTCCACAACACTGACCGGTGGCAGTTGATAAAGCCACACCTCCTGATTACCGTCGGCAGAGAGCGCCGTGTGATTAGTTGGATCGTTGCCGTCAAAGTTTCCGGGCGTCAGCGCATTGGAAGTGAAGACAATGAACCGCCCGTCGTAGCTGATTTCCGGCTTATTGTTGGTGATCTCGACATCGATATCGCAATAAAAAAATGGTGTTGGACTCGGAGTTGGGGTCGGACTGGGTGTCGGAGTTGGAGTCGGAGTTGGTGTCGGACTTGGGGTGGGCGTCGGCGTTGGAGTTGGACAGACACTTACCGTCAGGAGCGCATTCTTTGTATGCGTTATTTGAAAGATGCGGCGCTGCGCATGGTCATACAGAAAAATCTCGCGATTCCCGTCAACGTTGTCCGCGCCTTCGGTGGCAATATCGCCGGTGGATTCGATAACTACAAAACGACCGTCGCCGCTGATACCGCCAGCATAAGAGTTTTGGGAAGTCGATGTAGTTATCTGTGCTACAAAAGGATCGGCCGTGCCTTCGACCCCGATTGGATTAGCAGCCACTGCGAGTGCTCCCACGGCGGCCGTTACATTGAGAGGATCGGCAACATCAAATACTCGATTGGAGGCACGGGTGAATAGGAAGAGGGCGGCCAAAACAAAAATCGAGCAGACCGCTAACGTTGTCCGGTGCTTCACTAGTTAAACTCCGACTGTCAGAATGATTGCTATGGTTACTTGGGCGGAATTACGATGCTAGTTCACTCCAGAGCAACGTGAAGAGTTGGTTAAGAGCATGCAAAGTTTGTGAAATTCGCCCGGGGAATTCACGGTTCCACTCTAACCCGCGTTCGTATTACTTGCGGATCGGACATTTCTCGACCTTCCGAAGTTATTAGTCGAATGGTTTCGCGAACGAGTTCGATCGAAGCCTCCCCCTTCGTCC
This sequence comes from Pyrinomonadaceae bacterium, assembly GCA_035526805.1. Classification (GTDB taxonomy): domain Bacteria; phylum Acidobacteriota; class Blastocatellia; order Pyrinomonadales; family Pyrinomonadaceae; genus PSRF01. Next base: position 365 of record DATLBQ010000367.1, on the reverse strand, counting down.
GAGCTACCGCTGTGAAGGTGAGAAGCATACCGTAGCCGCTCACGGTTAGGCCTGAAATCGATACCGCAAGTTCGCCAGGAGTTTGTGTGAATTGCGCTATTTGGCGGGTGGCTGCATTTTGAAATAATCCGCCAGGTGTTATGCCTTGAAGATCAAGAACAGCCGGATCGAACTTAAGTGTTACCGCGGCAGAACTGAGCCGCTCATCAGTTGTCAGCATAAGCTTAACCGTCGCCTTTTCACCGGTTCGCAATTTGTCGTGATCGGCAATCAGAGTTAACTCCGGCCGGCGACCTGACGGAATTTCAGCCGGCTTGCTACTGGACAGGCTAAGGGGCAACACTTGGAGAGCATTGGACGCGCTC
>DATLBQ010000366.1:0-6700 GCA_035526805.1 Pyrinomonadaceae bacterium | reverse complement strand
ATTTGGTGAGTTGTGATAACTTCTTTGTCTTCGTCTCATATTCCCAAATGTTCGCAACGCCATCGCGATCAGAAATGAAGTAAACGGCGTCGTCAATCCAAACGGGATCCATGTCTTTCGAATCGGTCCAGGGCGGCGAATCCAAATCGTAAGTCTTAAGATCGACGATCCAGATGGGCCGGTTCTGGCCGCCGCGATAATTACGACGTTCTTCGTCCCAGGAATTATTCATGCGGTATGCGACGCGCGAGCCGTCGGCAGAAATCTTGCCCTGGTAGGCGCGTGGCAACGGAAACGGCGCTTCGATACCGCCCGTCGCGGGCACGGTCCAAAAACGCGGTGCTGCACCTGGCGCCCAGGTAGCGCGTCCGGAGGAAAAGAGGATCGACTTCCCATCGGGCGTCCATCCCTGGACCAGATCACCTCCGGGATGCCAGGTCAGCCTGAGCGGCTCTCCACCTTCAGCCGGTACCACATAGACATCGAGGTTGCCGGCATACTCGCCGCTGAATGCGATCCACTTTCCATCAGGTGAAAAATGTGGGCTCAGGGTTTGTCCCTGGAAGGTTGTCAGGCGACGAGCGCTGCCGCCCCCGCGTGGCACCGACCAGATGTTGTTTGCATAAGCGAAGGCGATTTGCGATGCGCTAATCGTGGGTGTGCGCAGCAGACGAGTTTGCGTGCTGGCGGTCTGTGCCTGAGCGCTGTTCGTTAAGAGAAGCACACACAACACCGCGGCAGCGAATAGGTTGAAGTGCGGCCTGAACAAGCGATGCGATAGAACGATACCGCAGCGGTTCGGCGCCGCCGAATCAGTTCGCTTCAACATGTGGTTGGTTTCCTCCAGACAGGACGGATAATTGCGCGAGTCTTTTAGCACGAAGCGGTATAACTACGCCACAGGTCGCACAGATAACCACGGATAAGAATTGCTGACAAAGTCTTCCGAGAATGCGGAAATAAAACGAGACTTCGGACTACTGAAATAATCCTGCACGCGGTAAACTTTTGAGGGGATTTACCGAAACAAATTACTTCTCATGACGTAGTACGAAACGCAGCGTTGGTAGGGCGTTATTTTCAGATTGAACCCAAGCGATTCGTTACGACATCCCAGTTCGTTGTGTTCGTGTTATTCAGTGGTTAGCTTTTTCTCGATAGCCGGTAATGCAAGCCACGAAAAACACGAAACCAGAGAATCCACACGAAATCGATAGAGGTCATTAAATCGCAATCAAACAATTAATGGAGAATTGCATGAAGAACTCGCAAAAATCTCTCGTTACCTTCGCTCTTCTGCTGGCGATTGGCCTTACCGCCGTGTTCGGGCAAACGCGTCGAGGTTATGACCCGTCGAACATGGACAAGAACACCGCGGCTTGCACAGACTTTTATCAATACGCCAACGGCACCTGGCTGAAAAATACGGAGATCCCGGCAGCTTATTCAGCCTGGGGCGCTTTCAATGTGCTCGCTGAGAATAATCGCAAAACGCTGCACGACATTTTGGAAGAGGCTGCGAAGAACACCAAAGCTGCTAAGGGCAGCAACGAACAAAAGATCGGCGATTTCTACGCGAGCTGTTTAGACGAGGCCAAACGTGAAGCGGAAGGCATGAAGCCGCTCGTGCCGGAACTGGCACGCATCGACAAGATCCAAAACGCCGGCGACGTGCAGGCCCAGATCTCCTACATGCATCGGCACGGCGTTCCTGTGCTCTTCAGTTTCGGCTCGCTGCCTGACCTGAAGAACAGTGCAATGGTTATGGCCTTCGCAGGCCAAGGCGGACTCAGCCTGCCTAATCGCGATTACTACACGAAGACTGACGAGAAATCAGTGAAGCTGCGAGAGGATTTCGTTAAGCACCTGGCGAACATGTTTCAGCTCGTTGGCGACACCCCGGAGCAGGCCACGAAAAGTGCACAGACGGTGCTCGCATTTCAAACTCGACTCGCACAAAACTCGCGCACTCCTATCGAGCTGCGCGATCCGACGACGCAGTATCACATGATGAGTCCGGCGCAATTGAACGAGCTGACTCCAAACTTTTCCTGGGAAGCCTACCGTCGAGGCGCCGGCGCCCCGGCTACCGGCAATATCAACGTGGCCCATCCGGAATTCTTCACGGCGGTCAACAAAATGGTCACGGAAGTACCGATCGCTGATTGGAAGACGTATCTGCGCTGGCACTTGATCACCGCCGCGGCGCCCAGCCTCTCGTCAAAATTTGAGACTGAAAACTTTAATTTTTTCGGTAAGACGCTGGAGGGCAGGAAAGAACAGCTACCGCGCTGGCGGCGCTGTGTGTCTGCGACTGATGCCAGTCTTGGCGAAGCGCTGGGCCAGGTTTACGTTGCTCGTGCTTTTACCCCTGAGTCGAAGGCGCGCATGAGAACAATGGTCAACAATTTAATAGGCGCCTTCAATGATCGTTTGCAAAAACTCGACTGGATGAGCGACGAAACGCGCAAGCAGGCCATCGCGAAGCTCAATGCTTTTGGACAGAAAATTGGCTACCCTGATAAGTGGATCGATTACTCGTCGCTGAACGTCTCGCGCGATTCCTACCTGGCAAACGTGTTGCGCTCGAGTGAGTTTGAGCAGATGCGTGACTTCAACAAGATCAACAAACCGGTTGACCGAAAGGAGTGGGGCATGACACCGCCAACCGTCAATGCCGGCTACAATCCGCTGAACAACGACATTTCGTTTCCGGCGGGGATTCTGCAAGCGCCGTTTTTTAATCCGGATGCTGACGACGCGATCAATTATGGAGCGATCGGCGCAGTCATCGGTCATGAGATTACACACGGCTATGACGACTCGGGTGCTGAATTCGACGCTCAGGGTAACCTGAAGAACTGGTGGACAGAGACTGACAAGAAAAACTTTGATGCGCGCGCGGAGTGCATTGTTAAGCAGTTCAGTGCTTTTGAAGCTGAGCCCGGCTTGCATCTGCAGGGCAAGCTCGTCTCCGGCGAATCGATTGCCGATCTTGGAGGGCTTTACGTGGCGTACGACGCGTTCATGAAATCGCTAGAGGGCAAGCCGCGTCCGGCGAGTATCGATGGCTTCACGCCTGAGCAACGGTTCTTCCTGGGTTGGGCGCAGGTATGGGCCGAAAAGTACACACCGGAAGTTGCGCGACTGCAAGCGCAGTCGGACCCGCATCCGCTCTCGCGTTTTCGGGTTAATGGGCCGCTATCGAACATGCCGAAGTTTGCAGAGGCCTTTCAATGTAAAGCCGGTGATGCGATGGTGCGCGATGACGCCAGTCGCTGCCAGGTTTGGTAGCATTCACGAAGAAACAGGAGCGCCGAGCTGGGAGCGCAGGCATCTTGCCTGCAGTAAGCGCGGAGCGCGAAGGTCCCTGGCTTTCGTTTCAGTTTCGCGCTGCGCGCTCATTGCAGGCAAGATGCCTGCGTCCCAGCGTCGTTCCGAGCCTATTGCGCGCCGGTGAATCGGCGGTATTCTTCAACTAACAAATCCATTTCGAGGAGAGACACGATGAACACTTTGAAACGTTTCTACACTTCTTCCCTGGCACTTCTAATGCTGGTGTTCTTCGTCGCGCCGCTTGCATCCGCGCAAGTGCGCACCCCGCGACCCAGCCCGAAGGCCAGCGTCATGCAAACCATCGGTGTCACGGACGTTACCATCACCTACAGCCGTCCGGGTGTAAAAGGCCGGACAATTTGGGGCGATCCGCTGCCGGAGCAAGCGAGTGCCAAAGGTGAAGCGACCCTTGACGATCAGAACATCCGTCCGAAAGGCGCACCGATCGTGCCTTGGGGCCATGCGTGGCGAACCGGCGCTAATGAAGCAACTCAGTTTGTCGTAACTGATGACGTCTTGATCAACGGCCAGCCGCTCCCCGCCGGCAGCTACAGCTTGCACACGATTCCTAACAAAAATGAATTTACGATCATCTTCAACAGCGTCGCCAACCAATGGGGCAGCTTCAGCTACGATCCCGCAAAAGACACGTTGCGCGTAAAAGTAAAGCCAGAGTGGGTCAACGACACCAGGGAATGGTTGGAGTATTGGATTGATCCTATTAACGACAATTCCGCACAAGTAAATATTCGCTGGGAGCGTCTGCGTGTTCCTTTCACGGTTGAAGTGAAGGATGTGAAAGCGCTGACGTTACAAAAAGCGCGGGCCGCGGTGGCGGCTGCCAAACCCGATGATTGGCGCACTCCTTTACAGGCCGCCAATTATGTTCTACTGACCGAAAACAAGATCGACCCGGAAGCGATTGGCTGGCTAGAACAATCAATCAAAGTTAAAGAAACGTTCGGCAATATGTACACAAAGGCCCGTGTACTGGCTGCCCAGGGTAAGACCCAGGAAGCTATTGCAGTCGGAGAGAAAGCTCTGGCAATCGGCAAGGAAGCAAAGGCCAACACTGGCGATTTGGAGAAACGCCTGGCCGAGTGGAAGACCGCAAAGATGTAACTCGCCTTCAAGCAATTCGGAGTTCAAACCCTGCTTGCGTTGTCAATTGATACTCAAGCGCAGGCTAAAGGCTCAACTCTAAACTGCTGGCTTCCATTGCACAACTACGGATAGTTTTTAAGTTGAGAAATTGCGTAGCCCAAGCTTTTGAACCACGAATACACACGAATTACTTCCTTTTTTTTCGACAGTTTCGTGTGATTTCGTGGTTCGTCTTTGCTCCATAAAATCACAATGAATCAGAAACAAGACACAGCGTACGTCGGCTTTTTGCTTCCCCGAAGAGTTCGGCAAATGGTATTCTTCGCCATCTCCCCGCTTGGTTTCAGGTCCAACTATTTTGCAAAGGTGACGACATGAGAATTTCTGCATCCCTCTTCGCTCGTTCGCTCACGATTCTTCTGATCACGAGTTTTACTTTTTCCCCTGCATGGGCAACTTGTGGCGGTGGTGGCGGTGGTGGCGGTGGCGGTGTGTCTCACGGAAGTGGCAGCGGCGCGGCCCCGGAGACTTATCCGGTACCGTGGAAAATTCGCGACGCCAAGACTCCGCCGGCGAAGGGGTTGGTCGTCTATTGGTTCCCGGCTTCCGCTGATGAACTGAAGAAGTCGAGTTTGCGCGTGTCTCGCACGCTTGCCCTTTACGCATCGCAATGCGTGTCGATGGAATTGGCCGACCAACGAGTACCAAACGCACCGCAGCTTGTCGGCGAGGCAAAATTGCCGGTGGCGGTTATTGCTAATCCTGACGGCACGCCCGTTACTCGTGTCGAGAACAAAGATGGAAAGCTGAAAGTGGAAGCGCTGGAAAAAGTTCTCACGACGGAAGTGAAGACTCGCGAGGCCGCGCTTGATGAACAGCTAAAAGAGGCGAAGGCGAAAAATGCTGCCGGCGAAAAAGATGCCGCCATCAAGCTCTTTCAGACGGTGGTTGAGCAGAAGTGCATGTTTCCCGGCAAAGCGAAAACTGCAGCGAAAGAACTGAAAAAGCTTGGGGTAAACGACGTCGCCACGCTTGACGGTCCCGAGTTTATTGCGCCGGTCTTCGATGCTCGTCAGAGTGCGCGGATCGAGCTAAGCATGCAACGCGGGCTCGTCGCTGAAAACAACGCGAGATATCTCGTTGCTGAGAAACTTTACCAGCGCGCACACTCGTTGGACCCGGCTGATCCAGCCCCGCTGCGCTATCTGGGCGAACTTTATCGCCATCACACTGGTGACTGGGACAAAGCACACGCCACCTTCGATGCGATACTAAACATGCGGGCCGATCCGCTTTCGCGTGCGGTGGCTTTACATGGTTTGGGCAAGATAACGATCCATGAAGGCGCCTTCAAAAAGGGACTGCAACTGATGGAACAGTCAGTCGAGGAGTATCCGCTGGCGCTCGCGTATCGCAATCTAGCTGTCTACTGGAATTCTGAAGGTGACCTGGCGCAAGGTAATGCGTATACGCAGAAAGCGCTGGCACTGGATCCGACGGATCCTTACAACCACGTGTTTGCCGCTGTCTTCATGGCGGCGTCCGGCGATCGCGAAAAGGCCTTGAAGGTGGCCCAGGCGAATGTCAATCTCTTGCCCGCGTCATACAACCTTGCGGCAATCTACGCGCAGAATGGCCAACGCGAAAAAGCTTTGTCGTTTCTCAAGCGCCACTTTTACCAGTACGAGCGTTACCACGCCGTGCGCTCGAAGGAAATGATGGAAGCGCGCGTTGATGCGGTGTTTGATTCTCTGCGCCAGGACTCGGCGTTTCTGGCGCTCACGCGTCACGCCGATGGCCGCCTGATGATGCCGATGAAGGGTATGGCGGCGCCGGCCGACACTAATAGGTGATTCGGAAACAGCGGGAGGTCGGAAAGCTAGAAACCTCTGTAGGTTTTACTGATCCGACGTGCGGAAGGTCTTTCGGGCCTTCCGCTTTTTTTTCGCACTCATCTTTTTGGAGTGCGCTGACCTGACAGCGCTTTTGCCTTGGGCGGCCTGACACCCCAAGTCTTTCGTTAAATCAACCGCGGCCGCGACAGGTCGTACGACCAAAGCGCTGTCAGGTCAGCCCACTCCAAAAGTTCATTCTTAAGTCAGACTCCGTATCTCAAAGCCTTGCGATTTGTTGACGGCACGCTTTGTTTCTCGAATGCGATGCAGTTAAAGTCTACGTCATAGGCTACCAATGGGCGTTGCGAAACTAACAGATCAGAACACAATCGTTCCTATAGAGAGCAAGTACGCGCGGGTTGAAC
>DATLBQ010000365.1:0-7321 GCA_035526805.1 Pyrinomonadaceae bacterium | reverse complement strand
CCACATTAAGGAATATGCTCCCGACGTAGCTTCAGTCCAGAATAAGAATGGGCTGCTTGAGATGTTACGCAGCAGCATGGAGACCTCGGAGGCTTCAATTCGCGGCTGCGGTGAGGGATTGCAGCAGAGCATGCGGCGCTTCGATGGGAAAGAGGTCACGAAAACTGACTTTCTAACTTTTGCAATAGCGCATGAGATGTATCATCGCGGTCAGCTCACAGTGTACGAGCGTTTGCTCGGAGTTGAACCTGCTCTAACGCGTGACTTCCGAAAACTCTTCGCAACGTCGGAATAGGCGCGGAACGTATGCCCCCTCGGTTCACTAAATTCCACGGCTTTGGCAACGACTACATTGTTATCCAGTTCGCGGATCTCACCTCGGCCGGAGTGTCGGAGACCACCGAACTGTCTGACTTCGCTCGTCGCATTTGCAACCGTCACTACGGCGCAGGCGCCGACGGAATCGCGGTGGTGAATCCGTCCGAAATTAACGCTGATTTTCATGTTCGCATTTTCAATCCTGACGGCAGCGAAGCCTCGCTCTCCGGGAACGGCACCAGGTGCGCTGCGGCTTATCTCTACTACAAGAATCTCTGGAAAGCCCAGCAGCTTTGCTTAAGTACACGCGCCGGAATCAAGCATTACACGCTGCTCGAACACAGCGCTCCGGGCCGTTACGTTTTTGATTCCGAGCTCGGTCAACCAAGGTTTGATTCGAACTCGATTCCCATGACGACGGATGAGCCGCTCGACAAAGTTATTGACTATAAGCTTGAAGTGAACGGCGACAGGTTTCCTGTTACTGCTTTGCAAATGGGAAACCCAAACTGCTGTCTGTTTGTCGAGGATTTCAGCGCGCTCGATTGGCGTAATCTCGGCAAGTTAATCGAAACACACAAGCGTTTCCCAGACCGCACGAACGTCGTTTTCGTGCGCGTAGTTGATCGTCAAACTATCGAACTTCGAATCTGGGAACGCGGCGTCGGCGAAACGGAAGCCTCTGGTACCTGCTCTTGTGCGGCCGCGGTCGCCGCAATGATTAAAGATAAAACTGAAAGAATGGTAGATGTGCTGATGCCGGGTGGCCGCGCGAAAATCCGCTGGCTTGGCGAAGGAGACCGGGGCGAGGTTGTAATCACAGGCTCCGCTGAAGTAATTTATGATGGCGATTGGCTTGCCGGGCCGCAATAAAGCGGATCCCCGGCTGACTCTGAACTCCCCCCATGAATGATCCCGACCAACATATCCGACGTCTCTCCAGCCGTCACTTGCTTCCGCTCGCGCTCGTGTTGGCGCCGCTGCTTGCTGCGTGCGGCGGTAAGGTGATCTCGAAGCCCGCCGTCGAGCCGGGCAGCAAACAGACAGTCAAAGACGTACCGTCGAGTCTGCCGGACTGGCTGGGGAATCCGGCCCGTAATTTCTATGGTTCCGGACCCTGGCAGGAAGGACCGCTCGAGATTGTTTGGGAGCAGGAAACCGGTTTTATCAGCGGCCGCCTGCACAAAGATCTCTGGGGTGGCACTTCCTGGCCGGGCCAGCCGTCGGTCGACGGAAGCCGGGTTTATTTTCCCTCAGCCGACGGCAACATCTATTGCCTGAACATCCATGACGGCAGCGTTATTTGGAAGTTCCAGGCGAAAGACAGCTTCAAAGCGACGCCCACCCTCGCCGGCGATCGGATCATTGCCAGCGGACTTGACCATCATATCTATTGTCTGAACGGAGTGGACGGCACACTGCTTTGGGCGTACGAAACCGGATTTGAGGTCGACTGTTCGGCCAGCGTGATTGATGGACGAGTTTATTTTGGCGGTGAAGATGGGTTCTTCTATTGTCTCAGTCTTGAGGATGGTTCGCTCATCTATAAGACAGATCGGCTCGGCTCAATGGAAGGCAGCTTCTCAATAGCTGATGGGCGAATTTACACCGGCACTGAACAGGGAGATTTATACTGCCTGAATCAGATCGACGGAACCGCTATTTGGAAGGCGCGTATCGGCGCCGACTCGGATTCGACGCCGGCGGTTTCCGGCGGTTTTGTCTACACGGCTGCCGAAGACGGTTATGTTTATTGCTTCCGTCAATCGAACGGTGAGCCTGTTTGGAAGTTCAAAGCCCAGGGCGGACTGAGCAGGAACTATAAGGAGCGAAGCGGCTTCTGGGCCAGTCCGGTGGTCGTTAAGGATCGCGTCTACATTGGTTCAAATAATGGCTACATGTATTGTCTGACTGCGGACAAAGGTGAAATCGCGTGGCAGCACCTGGTGCGCGCGCCTATCTGGGGTACGTCGCCCGTCGTTGACGGCCGGCTGGTGTTCGGCGATAAAGCGGGATGGATTTATATGCTCTCAGCTAAAGATGGCCAAAGGCTGGGCGAACTAAAAATCGGAGATAACATCAACTCCACACCGGCTGTTGTTGGTGGCCGGATTTATCTAGGCGCATTTAACGGTAAGCTTTATTGCGTGAGTCCAAAAGGGCCGGGTTGGGAGCAGACTGCGGGTATCGCCAGGTGAGCGGTAGTACATCCCTAATTTATCTCATCGACAACACGCTTGATGGTCAGGGCGCCAGCCCGCGCGAACTGCGAGCGGTGTTAGGGCGCATGCGTGAAGGCGTCGAAATACTGACGGAGCCCTACCACTCCGTTTCACTCAAACGTGTCAAGTCGCTCCGTCCGTCGCATATTATTCTGAGCGGCCAAAGTCACCCCTGGACTAACTACTCTAAAGAATCCCTGGCTGGCGTATTCGAAGTGATCAGGAAAGCACCTCAACCGATCCTCGGCGTCTGTGGCGGACACCAACAGATCGCACTGGTTTTCGGGACTCCCGTCGATTTGATGGAGCGGCTCGAACCGGGTGAAGGCTACCAGGGCGCCAGACGTGAACGAGGATACTTTCCGGTGGAGACCAGCGGCACGGGGATCTTCAAAGACCTGCCGAAGCAAATCACTGTCTGGCATTCGCACTTCGACGAGCTGAAAGAATTACCCCGGGGCTTTCGGCGTACTGCCTGGAATGAATCGTGTTCTATCCAGGCTATGGAACACACTGAGCGTCCAGTGTTTGGTGTGCAATTTCACCCGGAACTCTTCGACGACGCTCACCCGGACGGGCGAGAAGTGCTGGAGAACTTTCTCGGGATGTAACTGGCCTAGCCAGCGGCGGTGCCAGCGATCCCAGTAGCGCAGCCGCTTTTTCCAGTTATTTCCTACCTTTCTAAACGTAAATATTTCAGCAGTTACGTCAAATCAGGCCACTTTTGATGGCTTTTCTCCTTTTCCTCGGCTGGACACTCCCCGTTTACGGTGCTAGCCTCCTTGCCTAACAAGCGGGTATCGAGCCCGCTTTTCTTTTGCACAAAACCTGGGTTCTCAGCGCATGCATCAAGGATGCAAGCCCCCAACTCCGGCTGACGTTGCTCTCACTCCTAGGGCCGGAGGTCGAGTCATAGGAAAGAACGGACTCGCGCAGAGCGCTGAGACGGTAATTGAAATCGGACAGGAGAACCGACCACATGAAATCATTGGTTAGTCGAAGCGCGATCATTGTGTCCGCGCTTCTAACAGGATTGATAATTTTCTCGGCCACGCCTTCAATAGCAGATAGTCCTTCCACAGAATTTCAGCCAAAAAAACAAGAGACAAAACAAGACTCGCCCGGCGTAATGGGTAAGTTTGAAACAGCGGACGTGTCCGAAGCGGGGCCTGATGCGGCGCGGAACCGGATGGGTTCAGAGCCTGAAGCTTTGGTTGCCGCTTCACCATATGTAGCCACCGCCTACAGCCTCAGGGGTCGAACCGCGAGCGGTCGAATGGTAAGTAGAGGCCTGATTGCCGCCGACCCACGGGTGTTACCTTTGGGTTCTCGAGTCAGACTCGAACATCCCGGTTATAGCGGGGAATATTTAGTGGCCGACACCGGCGGAGCGATCCGAGGTCGGCGTATCGACATTTGGACGCCGAGCTCACGGGAGGCCATGCGCTTTGGAAAACGAACTGTAAAGCTGACCGTGCTAAGCTATGGCGCTCGTCGCAGCAAGCGAACCGGCAAAGGCTAGAGGAAACGAATAAATAATCATCAAAGGCAGGAGCATAAGCTCCTGCCTTTTCTATTTTGGGAGGGTCTTAATTGATTTCGTGTCCCTTTTCTACCACACAAAAACCGCACCGCGAAATTATACTAAAACGCTTCAAGCAGTAAATATTCCGTGTGTGTTAGTGGTAATGACTTGGCCCCGGGTGCGAAACGCCCCACGAAAGGACACGAAATAATTCTGCGCGATGAAGCTAACCGCGCACTGAAAGTTTCTCGCACACGCGTGCTAACATAATCGCGCTAAAACAGCTCAAATCCGAAGCGAGGTTGTCGCGCGAATTATGCAGGTTTCCAGGCAGCAGTCTGAGAACAACAAAGAGATCCCGGTTGCTGAGTCGCTGGTAGAGGTGACGCGAGGCGGTATAACGGAGTCGCGGCATCGCGGCCACATAGTGGCGGTGGAATTCGATGGCAACATTGCCGCCTATCTCGGCGCTCCTGAAACAGTCACTTACCTGCGCTCCTCCGCGAAACCACATCAGGCCATCCCACTGATTGCTTCGGGCGCTGCTGATCGTTTTGGCTTTACTGAAAAGGAGATAGCGCTCGCCTGTGCTTCACACAACGGTGAACCGATTCACACCGAACTGGCCGCTTCAATGCTCGCGAAAATTGGGCTCGGCCCTGAAGCTTTAAAGTGTGGCGTACATGAGCCGTATAGCGCGGAAGTGGCTCGCAGTCTGCGTGAAAAAGGCGAAGACCCAAACGTCCTGCAAAACAACTGTTCGGGCAAGCACGCGGGCATGTTGGCTCTGGCGCTGCATCTCGGCGCTCCTATTGAAACTTACGATGAACCTACACATCCGGTGCAATTAGCGATCGGGAAAACCGTCTCGCTTTTCTGCGGAGTGTCGATTGAAAACATTGCTGTCGGCATAGACGGTTGTGGCGTTCCCGTGTTTGGAATCACGGTCAAGGCGATGGCGCTGATGTACGCGCGCCTGGTCGTGCCGCCTCCAGATTTTGATGAAGACGTACGAGACGCTTGCACCCGAATTGTTTCCGCCATGACTAAATACCCCGAGTTAATAGGTGGAACGTCCGACCGTCTCGACACCGAAATGATGCGCGCCGCAAAGGGCCGACTGGTATCCAAAGTTGGCGCGGAAGGTGTCTATACCGTTGGCGTATTGCCATGCAACGATTGGCCAAGAGGCCTGGGACTGGCGCTGAAGATTGAAGACGGCGATGACCGTCGCGCCCGGCCCACGGTTGTGATTGAGTCGCTTAGGCAACTGGGTGTGCTGGCTGACGAATCCTTAGAGGCTGTCGCTCGTTACGCTTTTTATCCCGTGCTTAATCGCCGGGGCGACGTGGTTGGTGAAGTAACGCCGGAGTTTGAGTTGAATCGCACCACCAGCGCGCAGTCATAGCAACAATAGGATCTATGGGCAACGCTGAAATATCGGTCATGACCTCGAAGAATGGTGATACTGGCGAAGGTCGGCACGAAGCCCCGCTTAACCCACCGCTGCAGCGCGATGCCGCAGGCAATGTTGACCTCGATTCGGTCCCCGACGTTATTCAATGGTTTCTCGCCTTCGATCAGCGCGTCGCCATTATCAAACACCCGAATGTCGAAGAAGTGTTTCATTGGAAACAGGAACAGAGCCGCAGCCAGGGTGAAGCTGTATTTGATTTCAAGCAGGCCCAGGACCGGCTGGCTATCGGAATAATTCAGGCGCTGGCCGAGAATAGCTCCGAACGCGCGCTTCACTCCTGGATCAGCCAGCTGCTCAATGCGCTCGACTCCGCGTCGAAAGCGACCGAGGCCGCTGCGGATGCTTACAAGCTCGATCTTCAGGGGGGCGGCTCGGTGGTGAAGGAGGCTGAAAAGATTCCCTCCATGCGTGGGCGTCGCGACTTTTTACTGAACTGCTGGCTGGAAACACTCTGCACCGCTGAGGCGCGCGTCCTGGGTTGGCTTTACAAGGAATTCTACGGCCACGCGTTTGCGCCCTGACTTTTGGGGTGCGCTGACCTGTCAGCACACTCCAAAAATTACAGCCATGAATGACGAGCTTCGCGCGCTGTTCCCGGTTACCTCGCGTGCTATTTATTTGAATCACGCTGCCGTTTCGGCGCCTCCCATTCCAACGATCGACGCTATTCATTCCCAGCTCGCTGACGTTTCGGAAAATGGGTCAGTAAACTTCCGCCAGTGGCTCGCCGTCAAAGAAAACTCGCGTGCGCTCTTGGCAGAAATGATCGGAGCGCATCCGGAACAAATCGCCTTCATGCGGAATACCTCTGATGGACTGTCGACCGTGGCGAATGGTCTCGACTGGCAGCCGGGTGACAACCTCGTAACATTCGCTCGCGAGTTTCCTTCAAATCTTTATCCCTGGTTACGCATTCGAGATGCTCTGGGTGTGGAAGTCCGCCTTTGTGAAGAGCGTGATGGTCGCATCGAAATTGAGGAACTGATCCGACTTATCGATAACCGCACGAGAATCGTCGCCATCAGCCAGGTGCAATATGCGTCAGGGTTTCGTGCAGACCTCGAACGTATTGGCCGCGCCGCACGCGCTCATGATGCGCTTATGGTTGTGGATGTGATTCAGGCGTTGGGAGTGATTCCGATTGACGTCGAAGCCGAGTTGATCGACGTGGCAGCAGCGGCCTGTCATAAGTGGCTGCTCACGCCGGAAGGTGTCGGACTGCTGTATCTTTCTGCGCGCGCGCGTGAGCGTATTCAGCCGACGCTGGTGGGATGGACGAGCGTTCCCAACCCCGACGATTATGGGAACTATCAACAAGGTTGGAATCGGGGCACACTTGCTTGGGAAACCGGAACCACTCCGGTCTCTCTTATCCATGGCTTACATGCCAGCCTTAAACTTTTACAGGACGTTGGCGTCCCTCGCATCCAGGCGCATTTGGAACAACTCACTGACTACCTCTGTAACCAATTGCGGCAGAGAAACTATCGAGTGATCAGTTCCCGGCTCGCCGGCGAAAAATCTCAAATCGTTAGCATTCAACACACCGCTGGTCTCACCTCAATTGAACTGTACGCCCACTTAAAGAAAAGAAATATAGTTACCGCACCGCGAGGCGATCGGCTGCGGATTTCGCCACATTTCTACAATACGCACGCAGAAATCGATGAGCTTTTGAACGCTCTTCCCGCGTAGGACAGATGCCTGTCGTTTGTATCGCGATCTCGAACGCACAGACAGGAAAGTCTGTCCTACAAAACGAGCGGTAATCGTGCGCTC
>DATLBQ010000364.1:0-12602 GCA_035526805.1 Pyrinomonadaceae bacterium | reverse complement strand
ACAGCTTTGTCCGGCGGGAGGAATAATGCCGTCACGGACATTTACGCTGACCTTGATTCGACGCGTGCCTTCGATTACCCGCTGCGCAAAGTTGCCGAGCCTCCAGCCGGACCGTGCCACGTTACTGGTGGCGGAGCGATTGCGGGCACAGGTACCGACGCTATGTTCACCGTGAATGCACACGCTGATCTTAAGGGGAAACTCGATTACCGTGAGGGTGCCGCGATAAACTTCCGCTCCACAAAACTTAACAAGGTCGAATGTTCGGGCACGAGCGCTAGGATTGAGGGTGAGGGCGTGAATAATGGTGTCAGTGGCACGTTCATAGTCGATGTGGTTGACAACGGCGAGCCGGGAACTAACGATACCTTCTCGATCTCAATCGTTCCGCCGGGTTACGCGAAGAGCGGGAAGCTCATCCGTGGAAACATCCAGGTCCACAAGTAACGATAATAGGAGAAAGGCCGGTGAAATTGCCGGCCTCCAATCCTCGTTTCAGCGAATTTTGCCTCGCTGGCTGGCCACAGTGTTGATGGCAACCTTGGCAAGCGTGAACGCCGGTTGCGGTGGTTCTAAGGCTCCGTCAGTCGTTACGCCTGGACCGAGCTTGCCCCCATGCGCCGGGGCCGGGTCATCAGTGGGCCTGCCTCCTGACTTTCCGAGTAACTTTCCTTTACCACCGGGAACGGTCATCACCTCGCATCAGCGCGGGGTGAGCGGGGCGATTATCGTTAGCGGTTTTGCTCCTATGCAGTTCAAAGATACTGTCGTTTTCTTTCAGAGCAAGCTACCTGCAGCAGGCTACAAGCCTTTAGAAAGCGACGCGGAGATGGATGAGGCAGAATCAACATTTTCGGGTCAAGGTTACCACGGTAAGTGGAAGGTCAACGGAATACTCAATTGCCCGGCGGCTGTCACACTTGGCGTTTTTCTTTCCAAGACCTAAGACGTCCGCGAAAGGTGGGCTTCCGATTCAATAGTGTTTGACCCTGCCCGAACTTTTCCATAGACGCGTGCAAACTGCGCGGTTGCCATGCAACAATCGCTTCCTAGTGACACCAAACCAGAAATCTTTATTCTGTTCGACTGAGAGGAAAAGACCATGGCAGCAGAAATAGGTACGCGTTTTCCCGAATTTAGTTTACAGAACCAGGATGGCAAGAATGTGAAGCTTGATGACTTCGCCGGCAAGTGGCTGGTGCTTTACGTTTACCCGAAGGACGATACGCCGGGTTGCACCATACAAGGCAAATCTTTCACGGCGTCGAAGCAGGAATTTGACGATGCCGGAATCGCGGTGGTGGGCGTAAGCGCGGATGATGTGGCTTCGCACAAAGACTTCTGTAACAAGTTTGCTTTTACCATCGACTTGCTCGCCGATCCGAATCATGAGCTGCTGAACGCGGCGGGTGTGGGTCAAAGCGACTACAAAGGCACGATGTACTGGAATCGCACTTCATTCGTAATCGATCCCGAAGGCAAGTTGCGAAAGGTTTACGAGAAGGTAAACCCCGAAGGTCACGAGCGAGTGTTGCTGGACGACATCAAAGCGATGAAAGCCGGCGGGTCGGGAAACGCAGCCGTAGCTTAAGCTTGATAAAGCACGGTCCACGAGACGACACCAACCAACTCTAACCCGCGTTTAGTGTTCTTTTCGTGGACCGTCCTGGTGCGCAGCAATCTAGTGTGATTTTCATCCGTTTCGTGTGGGAGAATTATGGCAAGGGCCTGCGCATAATTGGCGGTTCCCCGCCCTCGCAGTTCGCGCGGTCGATCTTCAACTACGCGATAGCCGGGCGGGAGTTGGAGGAGATCAGCAGCAGGCTCGCTGCGGTTGATATTGGTAAGCCGGAATGTAGTTTCACCGAAACGTGGATCGTTGTGCTTCATCAACACGATCATGTGCATTTCCGGCGCATACCATTCTTCGTGGGAAATAGTCAGCGGTTGCTCATTATCAAACTCACCTGCCGGGATGGTCAGCGTTGTTCGAGTTCCTTCCGCCAGCACTCCTTCGATCACCTGCGCGGGCAATTTTTCCTTAACCGGCCTGGTCGGTGGCTGACCGCCCTCAGGTTCACTCATCCGGCGGCGCGCCGCACTGGTGGGCATAAGTACGCTGAAAGGCGCATTATCGCCGCGTGCCTTCGAGAAAGCCTCCATTACCTGCGGCGGCGGAAGTTCGGTTTTGCGCGCAGTCCCTGCCTGCGTCTCAATCACGTAGCGCACCCGGCCAATCGGGTCATTGATAACCAGCAAGCGAGGTGCTTCGCCGCTCGCGGATATCGAGCCTCTGCGCGTCATTTCATGTTCACGCCGGGTCCGACCGGCGGCGTCGCGATAGATGTGCGCGATAGATTTCCGCGTGAATCGGTTGCCGTCGGCGAGCGTCTGAATATGTTCGGTAACTGACTCCGCGGAAAATGCCGCATCCTTAACGACAGCGCGTTCAAAGTTCGCATCGGGCGTCACAAAGCTGAGGGTTTGCATACTGCCGCGCTCACTCCCAACCATGGGCACGGGCGTTTCGGCGATTGGCGTGGGCAGTTCGATTCGTAGCGTAGACGAACGCGCGCCTGTAGGTGGAACATCGGGTTTGGGCCGTCCGGCAGGAGCTTGTGCGTTCGTACCTGCGAAGGTTGTTAGAAGGAGAATGAGCGAAAAAATCAATCGGCGTGGCATTGCTTAAAATCGCTTTCTAGTCTTATGAAAATTACCTCAGCCGCCAATAAAACTCATCGAGCGCGACGGTGCGACGAACTGCGGATCGTTGATGTAGTGGCGCGGCTCTTTCTTCATTACCACGCTTTCGATGAAATCGACAATTTCAGCGCGAGTGGCGCCGGTGCGTACTACGTCGCGCAGTGAATGTTCGACGGTGGAGAAGAGACAGGTGCGAATTTGACCGTCGGCAGTCAGGCGAATTCTCGAACAGGCGCCGCAGAAAGGTTCTGTTACCGGTGCGATGATCCCGATCTCACCGGGAGCTCCGTCAGCAAAACGGTAACGGGAAGAAGTTTCCGAGCCGCGATCGATATCGATTGGGATTAAGGGAAACTTTTTTTCAATCCGTTCACGAATTTCGCGACCCGACACAACGTCGTCGCGCGACCAATCGTGACCCGAATCCAACGGCATGAACTCGATGAAGCGCATCTTCACATCATGTTCGCGGGCGAAGGCTGCGAAGTCAGCAACCTCGTCTTCGTTGTGACCGCGTACGATGACTGCGTTGATTTTGATTGGCTGCAGGCCTGACTCTTTCGCCGCAGCAATTCCGGCGAGCACGCGATCTAACACGTCAACTCCCGTCATCTGCTTAAAGGTTTCGGGCTTCAGACTGTCAACGCTGATCGTGATGCGATCGAGTCCGGCATCTTTCAATCCCTGCGCGCGATCGGGCAGGAAGTAACCGTTGGTCGTAAGAGCCAGATCCTGAAGTCCTTTTGGTTTGAGCAGTGAGAGTTTGCGAATGATCGTTTCGATATCGCGTCGCATCATCGGCTCGCCGCCGGTCAAACGAATCTTTTCGATACCGAGCGAGACGAAGATCTCGCAGACGTACTCAATCTCCTCGTAAGAAAGCATCTGTTCTTTTGGCGCTATCGGCGGCTCGCCATGCGGCAGGCAATAGAAACAGCGAAAATTGCAGCGGTCGGTTAGAGACACGCGCAGGTCGCGTATCGCTCGGCCGTAAGAATCTTTTAGAAGTCGCTCCATCGCGTTAAATGATACGCGTGAGGAAGAACAACGCCAAATGGCTTCATCGATTTGAACGCGTGTAAAAGCGGCCATTCCAGCGGTAAATCACTCGGCGCAATTTTTGTCCGAGACCGCCAATTTTTCCGTGCTCGTCCGCTTCAAAAGCGCTAAAGCTCTTCACGAGGCGCCTGGCCTTGATGACTCTGAGTACGTTGGCAGAACCGGCGGGATCCTCCAGCAACATTGCCGAATGAACTTTGTTCGTAATCGTTTTGCCTTCCTTAAACAGTTTCGCCGGAACTGCCAGACTCGATTTCGGATCGATAGTGAAGTAGTAGTTAACAAGGGTGGGAGGCATATTGTTGCCAGTACTGACTTCAATAATTGGCTTGCCGCCATGCCAACCCACAACCATATGTATTGAGTTTTCGACGCGGGTGTAGAAGCCATTCATGAGCTGGCTGATGAAAATCTTTTCATGCGGACGGTAGACTAGAAACAAGTTGCTGCCATTGTAACCGACTTGATAACAGGGATCGAAAACGAGCACCAGCCGAAAACGATTGTCGCCAAAAAGTCGATATTGATAATCACCGGAACCTAGCTTGTCTTTTTCTGCCGTTGAAAGATTTCCAGTCGTACCGTGCAGATCACAAAAGCTTAGGTCGGAAACAGTTGCTTGCCACCAGGCTGGATTGGTGAACGATTGCAACTCTGCTACGACGTTTCTCAGACCCTCAAAGCGTGCTGGTAGTTTCAGGATGCTATCGTCGGAGTCATTCAAGCCCTCCGGGCAATCGTAGACGAGTTGCGGCAAAGGCTTTAACGCGGCGTGGACCTTTTCGGTGCAGGAAGGGGCCGAATTATTTTCTTGCGCAAAACAAAAGGAGGGCGACGCGGCGAATAAAACAAGTAAACAGATTCGGAAGTTGTGGCTAGACATGATCGGGAGAATCATCAGTCTGACAAAAACATCGGCGCCGAATACAAACTTGCATGTCGCGTCGTTGGCGCTTACAGGCAATCGAATACACGAGAGGCTCAGGCGCGGCGCTGCTTTCTGAGTCGCCGAAGACGTGGAAATGACCGTTGGCTTTATCGACTGTAGTATTTCTCAAGTGCGTGTTGGAATGCTGAAATGCCGGGCGGAATCGAAGCAGCAGCTATTGCTTTCCCCGCGAGAACTTCGTGTCCCTTAATACCGTAGAGACCATGGTTGATATTATTATCCTGGCCGAGGCCACTCCGTTTCCAGAAACCGTCTTTGAGATTCTCGCCTCTTATTCCGTCCTTGCGAATGGCATACGCAATAAGGTGCACGTTGGCCAGTTCAGCCAGTTGGTCACTGGTTATTGATCCCAACGGGCCAGCCTGCGCTTGCCTTTCATCATTCAGCCCGAGCGCCTTTCCCAACCACTCGATAGATTCTTTGTCCATAAAAAGCAGAATCATTACTGCGGATTCGCGCAATGCCGGATCGGGCCGACCGAATCCCCCGCCTCCGAACCTGTAGAAAGCTGGTAAGCTCCATCCGTTTTGAAGATGACGGCTTATTACGCCCGGACAGATTACCGCGTGCTCAATTAGCAAGTCTGTTTTCTTGCAGGGAAAAACCCCGATGGCTTCTGCTTTGTCGACAAGCTCCCTTGGTATGCTGTTCTGCGGGAGTTCAGCCAGCTTCGTAATCACCTCCGCCGTAGATTCAGATCTCTTGATCGCATCGTTGAACTTTTGCGGAGCATTTTTCTGCGCCCGCAATGGCGGAGTCAGAGCTGTCATGGCTAATGTGAAAAATATCAAGACTCTCATAGCATTCTCTTTGATTACCCTGGTTATCCAATACTGCACCGTGAACGTTATCTTCGCAATAAATCCCGTGTTGCCGCTGTGCTCCATCCCTAGTTGCCTGCCAACCAACGGGCCGCATTGCCCACATATCGCTTAATGTCCTGGAGCGCTTGCGGGTTTCGCTTGTAACCGTCGCCCGGCGGCTCAGCCAGAAAACTCGGACAGCCCATATCGGTATTCCAGTTGTAGTCTACAAAGTGATGAAAGCTTGATTCGGCGATGCCACGCCCGAGTTGGTTACCGTGATTGTCGACTGAACTCTCGAAGGCGACGACCAGATTAAACTTGCGACCGGTTACCTCGCTTTTGCCGGTGGCAATCACACGCGCATCCTCTTCGCCTTCCGGTACGCCGACTGCTCCCTCGTGTGGATGGGCAGGAAAAAACTCAATCAGTCCGCCGGGCGAAGCGGGATTACGCAACAGCTCATGTTCAACCCCCACCGTTATTTTCTGATAGTCACCATTGGCGCCCGAATGATAGTTGGGCCACGAGATCGACGTCGTGTAGGGATCGTCCGGAACATGTCTGGATGGATCAGGCTCCGGATGTTTCGAATGGAAGAAATGGGCACGGCCAATGCCGCCCAGGGTGCACAAGGAAGTGCCTAGATCCTGATGATCGCGAGTTGCCATGATTCCGCCGCCTCGCTGCCGGAAGCGCGTAATTCCCTGACAGTCGGTCACGGTCAGACCATCTCCCTGATCAATCGCAAACAGCCAGAGTTCCTGAAAATCCGTCTTATCAAGCGAGCTAAGGAGAGGATCATTGCCGGCTGCATCGGTCTCGCGATCGCGCGTTGTCACTTCGTATAAAGTCTTTCCCGACTCGTCTTTCAGGGAGGCCAGCTCATCCCGCAACAACGAAAACCGGCCGATGTGCCAGTCGTCTTCGGCAAAAGGAATTGTGGTTTGCATTAGTATGCGAGTGGGGCTTGTCATAGTTCTCCTCAGCAACTGTTTTCGTCTGGCCTGAGCCTGGGAATGTCTAAAACGGGCGAGAAAGTCGTTTCCACTAACACACACGAAATATTCATAACTTATTTTTCGAAGGTTTTCGTGTGATTTCGTGGTTCGTTTGTCCAGTAGAAAAAGGGCACGAAATCAAATTAAGACACCACCCTGCGCTGCGCTCTGTCGATTATTGAATGAAAAAGACTCTACAGCTAACCAGCCTCGAGCCGCAATTGCCCTGTTGCCCGACGTGTCTTTTGTCACCGACTTACAAAGAGAGGACATCTCCGTGAACCATCATCAGCGAATGATTTCTAAATTCATTACAGACGCATCAAGTCAGCGGGAGCAAGTGGCTAAAAACAGAATGGTCCTTCACAGATCGTCAGTTCAAGTTTACGCCGGTTGCTCGGCGCTTCCTTCTCGCGCAATCCTCCCGGAAGCGTTTCTGGATCTGCGGACCTACCGATAGCAGCCATCGCTTCGACCGCGAACCCTTCCGGAATATTCAGTGCCGTGCGCGCGCGTTCGTGGTCAAACCCCTGCATGCCGTGCACGACAAGACCTTTTAGCCAACCTTGTAGCGCCAGGTTTTCCCAGGCAGCACCCGTGTCAAAAGAGTGGGTCACCGACGGCTGA
Source organism: Pyrinomonadaceae bacterium (assembly GCA_035526805.1). Lineage (GTDB taxonomy): Bacteria > Acidobacteriota > Blastocatellia > Pyrinomonadales > Pyrinomonadaceae > PSRF01. The sequence continues at coordinate 5,460 of DATLBQ010000364.1, read as the reverse complement.
CCATTAAAATCGAAATGAGTGCGCGAAATGAAGAGCACGAGCACAGCTGCGTTTTTCGCCCAACTTTGATTGAACTCTACCATTAGATCAAAAAACGTTTGCCAGTGTTCAGAACCGCGTCGCGCATACAAGAAACGCCACGGCTGGTTGTTATAAGAGGAAGGGGCCCAGCGCGCAGCTTCAAACAGCACCATCAAATCTTCCTCAGAAATCGACTCCCCAGTCATCGCGCGTGGTGACCAGCGGTCCAGGAAAATATCATCGATAGGATGATCCGCTTTCCGTTTCTCACTTCCCTTGATCATCTGAATAACCTTTGTGTTACTAAGCAAGCAGCAATGTGGTGGCTTCGCCTGAGGTCGGCTGTAACAGACCCGTGAACATCTTGACGGTTGTTGATTTGCCTGCCCCGTTCGGCCCCAGAAATCCGAAGATTGTTCCCTTGCGGATCTGCAGGTTGAGATTATTGACTGCCACCAGCCCGCCAAAGTTCTTACTCAGATTCTTTGTTTCGATCTCAAACATTCAATTAGTTTACCCGCCAACTCCTCAGGAGTAACGCTATTTTAATGACGTCAACAGCCAATACTATTATCATGCCGGATTGAAAACACGAACGCTTTGAAAATTAACCTGGCCTGTTTTCCGATTCTCTGTGCAAGGGACGCACAGAGAATTTCAAACCAGGTCACTACCAAAGTTAAACGAGATGGACTGATGATGCGTCGCTTCCGGATCTGTTTACCGCGCGTTCTCTTTCTGACTTTTCTGAGCTTGTTGCTAATCACCAGTGGCAATGGGCAGGGCAGAAAGAACCGAGCCGCGCCGACTCCGCCTTCCTGCACCAGCCGAACAGGTCTTCACTGCGAAATGTATGGAAGCGGAGACCCCATTCTTTTTTTGCATGGGCTCGGCGGCAGCACCTATTCCTGGCGCTATATGATTGCACCGCTCCGGGGACAGTATCAGGTGATCCTCATCGACTTGCTGGGCCAGGGACAATCACCGAAACCAAACGACGACAACTATTCAATCATCGAACAGGGCAAGCTCGTTCATGAGTTCATTGTCGAGAAAAATTTGCGGAAGCTGATTCTGGTGGGCAATTCATATGGGGGCGCCGTCTCAATTCTCCTTGCTATCAACCTCCTCGAACAGCCTCAGTCGCGTCTGGCGAAACTTGTATTGATCGATTCAGGCGGTTATCCCGATCACCTGCCCGACTTTCTAAAGCTTCTTAGAACTCCTGTGCTCGGCTGGTTGGCAGTTCATTTGCTACCTCCAAAACTGCAAATTCTAATCGTGCTGCACAAGTCTTATTACGACCCCTTCAAGATTACTAAGAAACAGGTAAAGGCATACGCGAAGCCGATATCAGATCGCGGTGGCCGCCACGCGCTATTGGAACTCGGGAAACAAGCGATCCCAGACGATATTCACGAGTGGATTGACAAATACCCGACTATTTCAGTGCCGACTCTTATTCTTTGGGGAGAAGACGATCGAGTTTTGCCGCGACTTATCGGTGAGAGATTGCATAAGGCCATTCCGAATTCGACGATGCACCTCATAAACTTCGCCGGACACATTCCTCAGGAAGAAGAGCCGGACGCAGTAGTCTGTCAGATCAAGAAATTCCTGATGCCAACCGTCCAGTGTTCGCCCCAACAGAAGAGGTGAGGGGGGTAAAAGGGGAAGGGGGAAAGGGGGAAAAGGGGAAAGGGGAAAGGGTAAAAGCGACAGGTTAAAGGTGAAGCGCGAAAGGATGGGCGTTTCGTTCCTTACCCTTTGCCCCTTCTCGTTTACCCCTTCCCGGTTACCCCTTCCCCGTTACCCCTTCCCCTTTACCCCTTCCCCTCTTTTCCTTTTTCCTTATTTCATCGTCATGATGGCGGCCATAGTCTCGATTCCGTCCCACAAGTTCTGTAAACGCAGGTTCTCGTTCTCAGCGTGCTGGTTATTGTCGTAGTTTACGATCGGGACAGTCATGGTCACGGTAGTCAGGTTGTCGGTGATAATCGAAAGAGGAAGGCTTCCTCCCGCAGTCGGCAACCTGACAATCATATCCGCGGAGCTTGATTGGACGGCAGCGATCACTGCGAGCGAGATCGGCAGATCCATCCGCGTGCGTTCGGCATTGTAACCACCTGAACGCTTCGTTACGCGAGCGATCAGGTGATGGCGTTGACGTTCTTCGTCGGTAGGATCTCGTTCGATTACGTAAAAGCCCTGCTTCTGAATGTGATCTATAAGTCGTTGAACCTGCCGCCGGTGGTCATTGCCTTTCACCAATCGCAAATCAAGAACTGCTGATGCTGTCGTAGGTATAATGTTGCGAGCGAGAGCCCCTACGTCACCGCTGCTCATGCCATTGATGTTTAGCGAAGGCTCGTTAATTAATTCCAGCAAACTCTTGCCAGGCCCTTCCGTGCGCGCCAGTCCCAGTTGAGTTCGCAGCGTGTCATCGTATTGTGGCGCGTCGGCGATGGCCTGACGTTCAGCTTCGCCGAGCGGCTCGACGTTGTCGTACCACCCGGCAATCTTCACGCGGCCGGATTCGTCCTTCATCGTCCCGAGCAACCTCGCGAGGGTCAGCGCAGGGTTTGGCGCCCAGTTTCCATAGTGGCCGCTGTGCAGAGGGCGCTTGGCGCCATAAACCGTTACGTCTACATTCGTATCGCCCCGTACGCCAAAGACCACTTGTTTACGGCCGGATTGATGGACCGGTCCGTCGCAGATCATCCATGCATCACTCTGCAGCAGTTGCTTGTTCGTTCGAAGTATTTCAGCCAGATGCGGGGAGCCAGCCTCTTCTTCTCCGTCAAAGAAAAACTTAAGGTTGGAAGTTGGTTTCACGCCTGAAGCAATCAACGCGTCAAACGCAGTCAGTATCCCCATCACCCCGGCTTTGTCATCCGCGGCTGAACGAGCATAGAGACGCCATTCCGGATTGATGGCCTCATTTTCTTTCGGCACCGGCAGGAGTTTTCCGCCTGCTTCCAACGCAGCCGTGCGCAGCACCGGTTGCCATGGCAAGCTTCCGGTCCACTGGCGCGGGTCAGTCGGTTGACCATCGTAGTGCGCGTAGAAGACCAGCGTGCGAGTGGCACCAGGTGTTTTCCACTCACCATAAACGGCGGGCGGCGCGGCAGGATCTGAGGCTTCAAGCAACCTTGGCTGAAGTTTTCTCCGCTGCATCATCGCAACGATAGCGGCGGCATTGCGGCGGATGTTTTCGCGATCGCTGGCAACGTTCGGGATGGCCAGCAACTCCAGGAATTCTTTTAAGATCTCGTGCTCGTGAGCGCGGCGGTATTCGCGTATTGAGCCGTCAGCCAACGCCAGCGATTGAATGAGCAAAAGCGTTAGGGCTAAGGTTGATAGCCTCTTGACCACAGGCATAAGTTTGAGCGTCCTTCTCGCTCTGATGCGAGCTTCACTTCAACGCTTGATCCAGCGAGGACGAATCGTCCAGCAAAATCCACTCAACAATCGAAAGCGGCAGGCTGCCATTCTTAATTAAATCGTCGTGAAACTGGCCCAGGCGAAAGTTTGCGCCCTGCTTATCGCGGTACTTGCCCAGCAGCCGCATGATCTGCCACTTGCCGACCATGTAGGTGATCTTCTGCGTGGGACTTGCCGCCGCGCCTGCCGCTTCGCCCGTGGCTGATTCGCGGTCCAACCCGCCGGCCTCCATGAAATAGTTCACGGCCTGATCAAACGTCCAACGACCAGTGTGCAGATTGACGTCAACGCCGATGCGTGCGGCACGATAGCGTGACAATCTGAGCACCTGTCCTTGTCCGGGTGAATTGTTGGGATAGAGACCGGTGCGCATCAGCATCTCCTCGCCATAAAGCGCCCAGCCTTCGACGAACACGCCATCGCCGTGCTGGCGGCGAATTTCATTCGGCAGATGATTCGCGATGGAGAGTTGCAGGAAGTGGCCGGGAATACCCTCGTGGCCCAGTATCGGTCGGGGATCTTCTATGGCGGCGCGAATATAGAAATTTTTCGACTGCGCGTTGTAAGTGGGAATGAAATAGAAACCGCTCGAATCTTTGTCATAAACACCGGGCGGATTCATAAAGCCTCCAGGACTGGTAGGCTTGAAAGCTTCGGGGAGTTGACGGATTTCAAACCGACCAAGGTAAGACGGCAGGGTGATGAGACGATTCGTATTCAGGAAGTTGATCATTTCAGTCTGGCGGCTTTCGTAAGCTTTCAGAAACGCTTCCTGATCTTTCGGAATGTTCTGGCTGCGTGCCGGATTGGGATCGGCGAGCGAAGGATCAGGTAACCATGATTCGAGCGCGCGATAACGGCCCAGCTCGGCCCGGCCCAGCATGTCAACTTCCGTGGCGTCGAGCGGAAGGAGGTAAATGTTTTTCAAAATATAGTTGTAGTTCTCTTCGCCCATGGCTTTGAACGGAACCATTCCGGGTAGACGCTTCTCCAGCCAATCCGCAAACCCATGAATTGACGCGAGCGCTGCGTCGCGCGCCTTTACCAGATCGTTTCGCTCCGCCGGCGTCAAATCTTTTGCGAGCGTCATCAGGCTGTCATTGAAGAGACTGTCAATTGATCGTGCCGAGTCGATCGCGAGTTTTGCATACAGCTGCACCGGCTTACTTAAGTTGCCTTTCCCTTGTTCAATAAGGAAGGGCATCTGTTTGAGACGCGCGGTGGCGGAAAGCGCGCGGTTCCGCGGCGTGTCGTATTCTTTCTTAAGCAGCGAGAAAATGCCGTTGCTGCACTCATTGACGTACACTTGAGGATCACTCGCCTCAAAATCAATCACGCGATTGAAGAAATCGATGCCATCAAGTTGCGACCGAAACAGCAACCAGTCGATGCGATCGTCTTTGCTCCAGTTTGCAGTAGGCATGGCGCGCACTTTTGCAAGCACTTCTTTTACTTGCAGCCGGCGCATCAACACGGCAGAGAGCGCATAGTCCGTCAGCTTGTTGTCCCAGGTGTGCAGTCCCGCATCACTCGAGGCGACGGGAAAGTTTTGATTGCGCCAGTTGTAATAGTCGGCGGCTAATTTGTGTAGATCGGCGGGAGTTTTTGGTTCCTGCGCGTGAACTGAGTTGATGGAAACAACCAGAAGCGCGCAGGTAACCAAAAGTAGTGTTAGTAACTTCATTGTGGCCTCGATGAAAGGGAATTGATTTCGATTCTGCTGACGATAAACGAAGTGGGGAGTAGTGACAACGTGACAAAGAGCCGAACAATTTTAGTCAGCAAGAGAGGGGGCAAGCCCGCCTTCCCGACCTCGAGACTTCAAACTAGAAGCTGCAATCCTGCTTGGAAGCTTGTAGTGCACCCCTGAAATGACAAAGTTAGTTAAGACATAAGGTTGTTGAAAGCGAGGCTTCAAACTCAGCCGGTGGCAGGTAGCCGATGGCTGAGTGAAGTCGCTTCCGGTTATAGACAGCTTCGATGAAATGCTGGATG